>JAYEHR010000074.1:0-2744 GCA_034659615.1 Methanobacteriota archaeon
CGCGAATCGCGCGTGCAACAGATGCGCCAGCGTTCTCCATCAGCTGGATCGGAAGTAGACCGAGGTCACCACAGTTGGCATCGACCCTGCGCATCTCGGACGGTGTGATCTCGGTGTTCATCTCCAGCTATCTCTTTACGGTGATCGGAAGCACGCCCTCTTCCAGTTCCCGCATCGCTATGTCGATCGGGTCTCCGGTGTCGGGTCTGATCAGTACCGGTGCTCCAAGCGAGATCTGGAGCGCTCGTGCGCCGATGATGCGGGCGCGTTCATATCGTGTGTATCGTTCCAATGTGGTTACATCCTCCTGTTCTTGTGTATGTGGCTTATTTGGGATAAGTACCTTCGCACTTTGTCATGTATTTCCGACCGCGGCTTGTAGGATCATGAGGGCATCTACGGATGTGAGTCTGCCGTCTCCGTTCATGTCGCCCAGCATTCGTCCCCTGCCACCCGAATCGGTCCAATAACCAGCAGGGGTATCTGGCTCTTCGTCCCATGCATAAGGCACGCCGTCGCTATCAAAGTCTGTGACTGGAACGGTCATATATAGTGGTGCGCCGCCGAATGGGTAGAATCGGAGGGTAGTGTCATTATCAGCAGTCCTTACGTACATCTTGCCCATGATGTGCTTCGCACTATCTTTGTCAAGATCGAGGGGGCAGTCGTTTCTGAGAATGACGTGCGAGGAACTTACAGTCTTCACTTCCATGACACCATACGTCTTGCCGGTGTTGATATCCAGAACCTCATTGTCGATCAGGAAGACATACTTGATCTGCACGATGTCATGCTCTTTGAATATTCCACCCACGTAGCAGGAGAAGACTGGAACATCATACTCTCCACCGATATCTGCGGTGTAGGTGTATACTTCACCTGATAAGACAACTTCACCATCGAGTGCCTCCCCATCTTTGTTCAACTGGAACCATACCTTCTTTCCCTCATAATCGATCTGTGCTTCAAGTGCGAATCCACCGCCCATCTCCCAAGCCTCGCCGAGGTCCAGTGTCTTCCGCTCATCGTCCTCGAACTCTACGAGCAGTTTGCAGAGTTTATCGGCCCTGTTGTTGATTGCCACATACGCACCTCCAGTCCATCCCTCTAGGTAGTATCCTGTGTCTCCATCAACTGTCAAGCCCTCATTTTCATGGAGTTCGTACTCCTGATAGACAGGGGAGGTCTGGTATGTCAGGCAATCCTCATCGATGGTTCGGTCGGTATCAGGTCCAGTCAGTGTGCTGGCAGCAAGCGTCAGCGTCTCGGTCATCTGATTGCCATCCAGATCATACCAGAATGCAGCGAAGTTGCTTGCATCCCATGTTATGTCGACAGGTTGCGCACCGACCAGATTCTGAACCATTCCACGGATCTCGCATCTCTCTGCATTGGTGCGCTCAACGAATGGATAAAACCTGATCGCAGTGCCATCATCCGCGGTCTTGAAGTGCATGTTTCCCATGATCCTCTTGGTAACACCCGGATTCAGATCGATGAGGTCGTGGTTTCTGAAGGTAACCTTTGAGGGACTTACACTCACCACGCTCATGGCACCATACCAATCATCAACATAGACATCCAGCACATCATCATCGATTAGGAAGACATACTTGATCTGCACGATGTTAGCATCTTTGCCTCTGAACACATCGCCCACATAACACGAGAAGACAGGAACATTATCTTCGTCTCCAATGTCTGCGGTGTATGTGTATACTTCGCCTACTGAAACGACGCGCTCATCGAGTCCTCCTCCATCTTTGCTCAAATGAAACCATACTTTCGATCCTTCAACATCGATAGGAGCTGCAGTAAGACTGAATCCTCCACCAAGATTCCATTCCTCACCAGTCACCAATGTCTTCCTATCACCATCCTCAAACTCTACCAAGAGTTCACAGATTTTATCTGCACTGCCATTGATCGCCACATATCGTTCTCCTGCCCATCCCTCGAGATAGTATCCGGCATCTCCACCAACGGTTAATCCCTTGTTTTCATAGAGTTTGTACTCTTGATAAACAGGAGATGTCTGGTACGTCAGGCAATCCTCATCGATGGTTCGATCAGTATCAGGTCCGGTCAGTGTGTTGGCAGCAATCGTCAGCGTCTCGCCCATTTGATCATCATCCGGATCATACCAGAATGCAGCGAAGTTGCCTGCATCCCATGTTATTGCGGAGGATTGTGCACCAGTTAGCTGCACAACCTCACCGCGGATCTCAGTTGTTCCCGCGCTTGCAGGCATGATAGACATCACAGCCACAATCGCGATCAAGATAGCCATTTGTTTATCCATATTTATCACTCCTTACGCAAATGTCAAATCCGCATTCATTTCATGCATTCACACCACATAAGTTTACCTTCGTACCAGGCTAGCAAACCGATGGATATGGGGGGGGATACGCGACCTCGCGGTCATGAGACCCTATAAAAACATCAACCAACCGTTTCCAACCTGAAATAAATCCTTCTATTATTCTTCCCCTTATTTTCCGCCTTCACGACCTCAATCCTCCCGATCTCACCGGTGTTCCGCACATGCGTGCCGCCACATGCCTGCGCATCGAAGCCCACGATATCGATGATGCGTATCTCCGCCATCTCAGGTAGATCCATCTTCAATTTCACAATCGACGGCATCTTAAGCGCCTCTTTTGCAGGAAGAATCTTTATCTCAACCGGAATCTCCTGATCGATGATCTCATTTGTCTTCTCTTCAAACGACTTGATCTGCG
>JAYEHR010000075.1:0-5401 GCA_034659615.1 Methanobacteriota archaeon
CTTGTACCAGAGCGTTATCATGAACAATATGAAAAAGGGCTTGAAGGCTTCAAAGACACCGGCAGAGGGGATGCTATTGGTAAGACTCTGGAACTGATTGCACTAAGAAAGAACGGTGAAGAAATCCCGATTGAACTGTCCCTTTCTGCGGTAAAACTCCATGGAAAATGGAATGCTGTTGGTGTCGTGCGTGATATCACCGAACTCAGGCAGGTTGAGTATGCGTTATATCAAGAACATAAACAACTCCTTTCCATCCTTGATAGCATGGATGAGCCAGTATATGTTGCTGATCCACAGACCTATGACCTGCTGTATATGAACGATGCTCTTAAACGGATAACTGGGGCCGATGCTGGCCAGAAATGCTATTCTGCACTGCAGGGCCGAGATGCGCCCTGTCTTTTCTGTACCAATGATCGTATCTTTGGTGACAACGTGGGTACTACACATATATGGGAGTTCCAGAACGAGCTTGATAAGAACTGGTATCGGTGTATTGATAAGGCCATCGTCTGGCCAGATGGGCGTCTGGTCCGTTTCGAGTTGGGTATCAATATCCAGGATATCAAGGACGCAGAAGCGGAACTGGAGGAATACCGCATTCATCTTGAGGACCTGGTGGAGGCACGTACGGATGAGCTTGCAGAGGCCAATGAGAAGTTGCAGGAAAGCCAAAAGCGCTATCATACCGTGGCCGACTTTACCTATGATTGGGAATACTGGGTTGATACTGATGGAAACGTCATCTATGTTTCACCTTCCTGTGAGCGCATCACCGGATACCTGCCGGATGATTTCATGCGGGATCCGGATATCATGAAAAAGATCGTCCACCCTGATGATCGGGATATTGTCTTTGATCACAGACATGAAGTTTTTCCTGGTGGCAATGCATCCCCCATTGACTTCCGCATCATTACTCCTGACGGTGAGGAGCGCTGGATCGGGCATCTCTGCCAGCCCGTGTATGATGACAAGGGCAACTCTCTGGGGCGACGTGGTAGCAATCGTGACATCACCGAGCGCAAGCGTGCCGAGGAGGATCTCAAGGAGTACGTGGATGACCTGGAACATTCCAATGAGATGAAGGACATCTTCACAGACATCATACGTCATGATCTTCTTAATCCAATCAACGTCATTAAAGGGTTCACCGGTTTGTTGCTTAAAACGGAAACGGATGAATCGAAACTTCTTCAACTCGAAAAGATCAAACATAGCAATGAACGACTTATTGAGATGATCCAGAATGCGTCCAAGTTCTCGAAACTGGATGCTACTGAGAAGATCCAGCTTGAAACTGCAGATATTGGAGTGCTCATGAAGAAAGCTGCATCCAGCCTTGAGCGGGAATCCAATGAGAAACAGATGGCCATCGAACTTCCTGTATGTGGTCTATATTCTGCACGTGTAAATTCGATGATCGAGGATGTGTTTGTCAATTTATTATCCAATGCCATCAAATACAGTCCTACTGGCAGTCGGGTCATGATTGATGTACTCGATGCGGGAGGTATGTGGAAGGTCACGGTGACGGATGCTGGCGAGGGGGTCTCTGATGAGAACAAGCCCCTGGTCTTTGAGCGTCTCAAACGTGTCCATAAGAAAGGTGTTAAAGGAAGCGGATTAGGTCTTGCCATCGTCAAGCGGATCATCGACCTGCATGGCGGGGATGTGGGAGTTGAAGACAATCCGCAGGGGCAAGGGAGTGTGTTCTGGGTGAGCGTGCAGAAGGCGTGATCTGCGTATGGATACAAACGAATAAATAAACGCAATACTATGTGTCCATCATGAACAAAGGAACATCCATCACTGACAGGGATAACGCACTGTTCGAGGCGGGCATCAAGCTCGGTGCGTTGTATCACCAGTTCACTGGCTCGCCTGTGAACCTTCAGACTGTGGAAAGCCTGGAGCAGGCAATAGGGCGTAGCATATCCGTGCAGCCGTTCGTCTCCAGCATTACGGTGTCCATTGATCGGGACATGATACGCTCAAAGCTCAATGGTGAGTTCGGGTACTGTGAACTGGAAGGGTCGATGCTGGATGTCTGGCTGGATGTTGTGTATGGTGGTACAACGATCCAAGCGTCCCTGAGGTATGACGTGGAACTCGCGTACCCTCTCATGAAGATCGAAACCATCCAATGATCGTGGCAATTATGCCACGTCGTTGAATCCTTCTATTACCCTGCGGTTCTGCTGCGGTGTCCCAACTGTCACACGTATCAGGCAGTCGCCTGCATCCCTGAAGGACGTGCAGTTACGCACAATGATCCCGGACTCCATGAACTTTCGGCTAACATCCTCTGCTTTGAGAGGTGCCACGTCCACAAGCACGAAATTCGCCTGGGAATCGTACACCTTGAACGGGATCTCTCGTTTGAGTTCCTCCCGTCCTGTCCTGGCAAGTTCAATGCTACGCCCCAGGTGCTCGGTATCCGAAAGGGCCGCCACACCAGCTGCAATGGCAACTCCGCTAACATTGAATGGAGTAGCTGCTCGCATGTATTCGGACCTGAGCCATTCAGGCACAATACCATAACCGATCCGCATACCGGCCAGGCCAAAGGCCTTGGAGAACGTACGGCCCACGACCAGGTTGTCATAGTCCTTCACAAGCGCCGCAACGTTGTGATCTGCGAATTCCACGTAGGCTTCATCAACGAACACCAGACCCCTGCTGGCATCGAGTATGCGTCGCAGATCGTCTGTGGTTATCATGGTGCCGGAGGGATTGTTGGGTGAACACAGGAAAATGATCTTTGTTCGGTCAGTGATGGCGTCCAGTATACCATTCATGTCCACCTCATGGTCCGGCGTGCGTTCAACGAACACCGGGGACGCACCATTGGCACGTGCAGCGATCTCGTAGTACGAGAACGTGGGGGTCGGTATGATCACCTCATCCCCGGACTCGATGAGCAGGCGCATCAATCCGTCGAGCAATCCGTCCATTCCAGGCCCGGATGCCACGATGTTGGGCGTGGGCATAGATATGTAACTGGAGATGGCCTCCACCAGCTCTCTGGCATCTGCGGACGGATAGACGCTCACGTCACCGGCGTGCTCGATGATAGCCTCAACAGCCTTTGGGGACGGACCCAGCGGGTTCTCATTCGAGCCCAGTTTGATCACGGAATCCGGATCGAGCCCGAAATCCTCTGCGATCTGCGGGATGGACTTTCCAGGCACGTATTGTGCAATGCCGAAGATGTTCTTCTTGATCAGCTCAGGCCTGCTCAAGCACATCCACCACCGTGTCGATCTGCTCTTTGGTTATCACAAGCGGCGGCGCCAGACGCAACACGGATTCAGAGGTACAGTTCAGGAGCACGCCCCTCTCGCGGGCGTAGTCCACGATGTCTGCACACTTCCTGTCCAGTTCCAGGCCGATCATCAGGCCGCGTCCTCTAAGCTCTACAAAACCATCAAGGGACAGTTCATTGATGCACTTTCTGAAGTATACGCCCATCCGGGCCGATCGCTCGACCAGCTTTTCCTCGCGTATGGCTTCGATGGAAGCAAGGGATGCGGCGCATGCCAGCGGACCGCCACCGAATGTGGCCGCATGTTCGCTTTTTTTGAATGAGATCCCCTCCTTCGCGGCAAGGGCACCCATGGGGAATCCACCGCCAATGGCCTTGGCCATGGTCATGATATCCGGTTCTACACCCGAATGTTCCTTGCAGAACCATTTACCTGTGCGGCCAAAACCTGTCTGCACCTCATCAAAGATCAGGAGAGTATCGTTCTCATCACAGATCCTGCGCACCTTTTTGAGATATTTATCAGAAGGAACACGTATGCCGCCCTCGCCCTGTATAGGTTCAACGATCACCGCAGCGGTATCCTCGGTGATGGCATCAGACACTGCCTGAGCATCATTATATGGCACGAACATCTCATCCTGTATGAGCGGCTTAAAGGGTGTGCGGTATGCGGACTTGTATGTCACGGCCAGCGCACCCATGCTCCGACCGTGGAAGGATCGCTCGGTGGCGATGAAATCCTTCTTGCCTGTGGTAACTCGTGCCAGCTTCATGGCAGCTTCCACAGCCTCGGTACCGGAATTGCAGAAGAACACACGGTCCATGCCAGTAACAGAGACAAGTTGCTCGGCAAGGTCGGCTTGCACATCCGTATAATAGAGGTTGGACACATGGATTAGTTTCTCAGCCTGGTCCCGGATGGCCTTCACCACTTTCGGGTGACAGTGTCCCACATTATTGACGGCAATACCGGCAACACAATCGATATACTCCTTTCCATTGATATCATGGACCAGGGACCCCTTTCCCCGGGTAAGGGTGATAGGCTGCCTGGCATAGGTCTGCATCACGTATTTTGCATCCTTCTCTACAATAGACGTATGATCGTTTGATCGTGAACTATTTTCGCTCAATTGAACACCTTTCTCATAGTGTATAATTTGTAATATTACTCAAGTCAATTCGGTTGCAAGGGGGTTATTTCATTGTTCAGGAATTTCCAGTTTCATCAGCTCATTGTCATTGATGCCCTCTTCTTCCTCACGTTCGAACACAATGCCGGCTTTAGCTCGCATGACCCCATCCACCCGGGCACTCTCGTGTATCCGTATGGAAGCCGCATTGATCTCTCCCAGCACATGGGTGCCCTTATTGATAAGCACCTTCCCCCTGGATACGATGTTGCCATGTATCGTGTTATCCTCCCCAAGGTCCACCGTCCTTATCGTGCGGATACTGCCATACAGGGTCGTGTTGTTCTTCATCTCAAGAGATTCGGCCCGTATGTTCCCCACAAGGCGGCAGTCACTGCCGATCTTTGCATGGGAGGGTACACGGATGGAATCCACGGATATCCTGGAGCCAGTGGGAATGATCATGGCATCAGTACCGATCTCCTCCTCATCGGGATCCTCCTCGAACAGTTCGCCAAGAGCCTTTTCTACTTCTTCGTCCTTTCCCCTTCGTAGGAGTTCGGTCAGGTACAGGTAGAGATAAGCGATTACAGGCACAGGGTTCCGGATGATGATCCAACCTTTGGCCTCGAAGCCGCCGTTGATCTTCACATTATTACCGATGTCCAGGTCCCCTTTGACGATAAGTTTTCCATCAATGTTGACAAACTCACCGATATAGGCGTCCTCCTTTGTCTTTACAGTGCCACCGATCTGCGACCAGATATCGATCCTGACATCGGATGTGGTAGTAATGTTACCTGAGAGTGTCACCCTTTCCCCAAGGATGGCAGATCGTGCGATAAGTCCATATTTGACATCCGAATGATTCCCTATAATGACATCTGAATCCAGGACGATCGTGTGTTCTTCCATTTTCGTATTGTCCGGGATCACGAATGTTTTCAAGAGTTCGTCTTCTGCGATGGTCTCACACTCCAGTTTTTTGGGTTAT
>JAYEHR010000075.1:5501-13038 GCA_034659615.1 Methanobacteriota archaeon
CGCACACGTTTTGTACGGGACAATTTGAAGGTCACATCATCAGGGAAGAGTTTCTCCCCACAGCCTTTGCCGAACTGATTGTCAGCCATGATGCGAACCATCTTTAGCAATCTTGTATTCTGTTCCATGTGTGTTAGATGATAAAAAGGTATTAAATTAGTAGCGGTCGTTTACCTGTATAGGATAATATATTTGGATAATTTGGGATCTTTAATCAAACACTTTAAATATTATGTTGACTTATTGTATTGTGAGGAAACGGGCAATTTGCTTGCAGATATATTGTAGAATGACTGTAACCAAGCAAACCATTCATCCCCTCAAACACACACCGTTTCCTCATTTTCTCGTACTCTTCTTATACCTATTATGCCGTTTCTAACATCTCTACTGTATCGCTATTACACGGTCGATCATCCTTTTACAACGCCCAGCGGTACCATCCGCGCGACCTTCTTTGCGATGCCCAGGTCATGCACTACATTGACCACGTCACTGCTCGGTTTATATACACCCGGTGCTTCTTCGGCGATCACTGATGGATGGGTGGCTTTGACAGTGATACCCTGTGACGCAAGGTTTTCTTTTATGGTCTCACCATGGAACTCATGTTTTGCATGACCCCGGCTCATCACGCGCCCTGCGCCGTGGCACGCACTTCCAAATGAAATGTCCATTGCTGCTTCTGTACCGTGCAGAATATACGACGGCGTGCCCATACTGCCCGGGATCAGCACTGGCTGTCCGACATCCCGGTAGGCAAGAGGGACTTCATGATGTCCGGGCGGGAACGCGCGGGTTGCGCCCTTTCGGTGGACATAGACGTCTTTTTTCTTCCCGTCGATCATATGTTCCTCAAGTTTCGCAACATTATGAGCTACATCATAGACCAGATCCATTCCCAGATCATCCATGTCTCCTCCGAAGAAATCTTCGAACACTTCTCGGGTCCAGTGCGTGATGACCTGCCGGTTCATCCAGGCGTAATTGGCAGCACACAGCATCGCCTTGAAGTAGTCCTGAGCCTCCCTTGACCGGGCAGGGGCACAGGCCAGCTGTTTGTCGGGCAGGTCTATACCATATTTCTTCACAGCCTGGGTGAGCACACGTAGATGGTCCGTGCAGATCTGATGCCCTGCCCCCCGGGAGCCGCAGTGTATCATGACCGTCACCTGTCCTTCCTCAAGACCAAAGGCTGAGGCGGCACCTCTGTCATAGATCTTGTCCACACACTGCACTTCAAGGAAATGGTTCCCACTGCCAAGGGTGCCAAACTGGGGTTTGCCACGTTTGCGCGCCTTTTTGCTGACCTGTGCAGGGTCCGCTCCCCCAATGGATCCACCACTCTCACAGTGATCGAGATCCGCTTGTACGCCGTACCCGGCTTCAACAGCCCATTGTGCCCCATGGATGAATACATCATCAAGGTCACTGTCTGGGGCACGTATGCGGCTCTTTGAGCCGACACCAGAGGGGATATCATGGAACAGGTTGTCCAGCAGTTCCTTCATGCGAGGCTGCACATCCTGACGTTCCAGGGTTGTGCGGACGAGGCGGACGCCGCAGTTGATATCAAAACCGACCCCTCCCGGACTGATCACACCGTCTTCCTCGTCGAATGCTGCAACTCCGCCGATGGGGAACCCATATCCCAGATGGGCGTCCGGCATTGCCATGGAGTATTTCTGTATTCCTGGCAGGGTGGCAACATTAGCGACCTGGTCAACGGTGCCCTTTTCAAGACTTGGGATAAGCCTGTCTGATACAAAGATACGCCCCGGGACCCTCATGCCTGATTTATAGTCCAGTGGTACTTCCCAGGTGTTATCATCGATCCGTGTGAGCAGGTCCACAACTTCATTATCGGTATTATTTTCCATGTTCATCCTCCCTTCCCCGGGATACCGTGTTATATTGAATACTATTTTTGAACTATATGGGTGTGTTGGACAGGCACTTCCTGAATGGCATTTGATGGCTCTCAGATATCAACGATCACCTGTACGACCCACTCCTGGTCCAGCTCTGTGATCTCCAGTCCATTGTATGTGACAGCCTTCACTTCTGTGTTGAACTGGTGTCGCATCAGGTCAATGGGTTCACCGTATGCCGTAGCCAAAAGCGAATACTCGTTGTTGTCCCTGTGGATGGAACTGATCGAGAAATCGGCGAACACCACTGATTCTACTTCAAACAGGTACAGTAGTTCGGACAGCCAATCGACCAGCAGGCCATCGAGGTCTGCAGATGTGACTTCGATGCTCTTAGAGACTTTGCTCAATACGGGTTGGGTATCGATCATCACATTGAACATGGCCCTGGCAGCATTCTCAAAAGCCTCCTCTATTGTTGCGCCGTAGGCCCTGAACTTTGCATCGGCTGTGTGTGGGAGGTATTCAAATCCTTCCCGCCTTGTTTTGTTCTCTTGAGGTGGCATGTTTTAAAAAGATACGTTCTTTGCTACTTTAAAGTATCTGCATTGTATCCCACACAGGTGCCCTGTAGGCGGATCACAGTTGTTTCCATATATGGGCGATCCGTTGCATTGCTGTGATATGGCTTCCAATGGCGATGATCACAATTGTCCAGCCCAGCACAGGGTAGCCGAATAACGAGGATGGATATGCATAATGCACGACGGAAGCCAGCATTATAAGGACAAGCCGGTCTGCCCTGCCCATGATACCGCCGTAGAAGCGGCCAATCCCCAGTGCCTGGGCCTGTGTGCCCAGGTAACTGGTGAGCAGCACCCCCACAATTGCGACAACGCCCAGTTGCCAGTGAACATATCCTGCAAAGAAGATGCCGCAAATGATGAAGACATCCGAGTAACGGTCGATCACATGATCCAGAAAATCGCCTCGTTTGCTTGTTATCCGGAGATGGCGGGCCATGGCTCCATCAAGGGCATCGAAGAAGGAGTTCAGTGCCACGAACACAACAGCTGCAACCACCATCAGGGATGTGTTCATTGAAAAATAATAAAAGATGCCCGCAAGGAGGGCAAATACGAGAGATGCGAAAGAGACCGCATCTGGCGATATTCCTCTATTCGCAAAGCTGCGTGCAATGGGTTCGATCAGTCCTGAGGCGATGGGTCTGAGGGCATCAACGGTCATGTGTTATCATCCATATAGAAGAGTGTCTTAGCTCTTATGTTTTGTCCTATTACTTCCTTGCAAGGTCATACCAGTATTTGATCTTGCACGAATGTTCGAGTTGTGTTGTTATCACATAGGCCTCCTCAAGGGTCGCGCCTATGGCAATGGTCCCATGGCTGTGGACGATGATGCCATTGTGATCTGCAAGTTCTTTACTGGCACCATTGGCAAGTTCCACTGTACCGATGCCCCCTTTGACAATGGGTATCTCGCGAAGGAACAGTTTCCCTTCGCTGTCGAGGGGTACGATCGTATCCGTTTCGGCAAGCAATGATCCGGTCACCGCGAACGGGCAATGGGCATGGATTATCGCACGCGCGGAGGTGTTCTGGTATATGGTACGATGGACAACAGTCTCGGACGATGCGATCTTGTCGAGTTGCGATGTTCTGTCAAGGGGAACCTCAATAACGCTTTGCTCGTTGATCTCATCCAGGGCGCAACCGCTCTTTGTGATCAGTATCCTATCTCCAATACGCACGCTGATATTGCCAAAATGGGACTCAACCAGACCGTACTCTACAAGTTTCCTGCCAAATCGGGACATCTCTTGCCACATATTGGTACTGTATGGACTTTCAGGCATAAAATTTATTTGCTATAACCCTATGTTAGGGTCATTGACATGTACCATGCCTCGGTGGCTCAGTCTGGCAGAGCGAGTGATTTGTAATCACTAGGTCGCGAGTTCGAATCTCGCTCGAGGCTTCACATACCCAGTTCAATGCCGAAAATTCACACATTTTAAGCAGGAAGCTCCACTGCTTCAGCGTGGGGTTACTGATTTCTCAACGTACTTTGCCAGCATCTCCCTGAACTCGGCCAGGTCGATAGGTTTTGGAATATAATCCACACATCCTGCATCCAGGAACCGCTCCCGATCTCCTCGCATGGCGTACGCGGTCACTGCGATCACCGGGATGTCCGAGGTCGCAGGATCCTCCTGCAGTTTTGCAAGCACACCTATTCCATTGATCCCAGGAAGCTTAATATCCAGCAGTATCAGATCAAAGCTGGATTCTTTAACCATGGCCCGTATTTTCTCTCCATTGGTAGCCTGTGTGACATCGTGGCCTTCCATCTCCACCAGATTCACGTTCAACTCCATACTCATGGGATCATCCTCTACGATCAGTATGTGTGCCATTGTTCATCCCTTCTGTATACGCCTACAGAAATGTGTGTGTACAGTTCATGGTTTAAACTGATCCTGTATCTGATATGTCAGGAACCGCACGATCAACATACTTGCTATCATGCAGATCGCAAGTGCAGAGATCAGTTTCTCCCACCCGATGGTGGTAATCCCATCGTCGAGGGCGAAGTTCACTCCTCCAAAGAATGATATGATCGAAAATGTCGTTGCGAACGATATGATTCCTCCTCCCAACAAGGAACCGACCTCATCAGCGCCGCGTTTTTCAAAGAACACAGAGCCCACTATGAACAGGATAGCGAATATCAATAATATTACAGCTAATGGCAATGGACTGATCTTTGTAGAGATCATATCCATGATCCCCAGCGCGATGCCTATCATAAAGATGGCCATCCCTCCGGAAATCGCAAGTGCTTCTATAAAAGGATTGTCCATTATTTTCACATTCATCCCTCTCAAAGAGAATTGATGTGTTTGATAGTATATATTTATTATCGCATGTAGCGATCACATCACATAACATAAACAATATATCAAATGATCGAGTCTCATCATAGTATGAAAATATTGATCAGCGAGTATGCAGTCAGCACCGGTCTGGGGGGCACGTTCCTTCTGGAAGGTCGGGCAATGCTCAGGTCGCTTGCATCGAGCTTCTCCGGCCTGGGATACGATGTTCGTTACACGACAGCCGGTGTGCTCATTGATCACGGGACTGCCGTGTCGTCAAATGAGTCCGACCTAGGCATGGTGCTGGAACGGGAATCCAGGAAGGCGGATGCAGCCCTCGTCATCGCACCGGATGATCTGCTTGCGGAACTGACAGCCATCATCGAGGACAACACACTGAACCTGGGCTGTTCTGCGGAGACCATTGCGCTGTGTGCGGACAAGTTGGAATGCAGTCGCTTGTTAGGGTCGGCTGGCATCGATGTGCCGCGATGTCTGGATGAAGGGCAGCAAGGGGATCCCGATACTCCTTACGTGGTCAAGCCCCGTTATGGATGTGCCTCTGAGGATACGCGATTGTGCTATGGTCCCACTGTGGAAAAGGGGTATGTCGCCACCGAGTATATTGAGGGAGAGCACGTAAGTGTCAGCCTGTTGGGGGGGGATCATCCAGTGGTCCTGACGATCAACAAGCAGCTCATCGATATTGATGTTGCTGTGGACAATTCACCGATCGGTTACAGGGGCAGCACCATTCCGTACCGGACGGGGATGGACGACGTGCTTCACTATACAGCGATGGAGACCTCCAGGATCCTGGGATGCTGTGGTTACATAGGGATCGATATCATAGTTGGGGATCATCCATATGTGATCGACGTGAATCCCAGGCCCACCACTTCGCTGGTGGGCATCTGCAAAGTGATCAGGCCGCCCATTGCGGAATTGATTCTCAGGAGTCGTTCGGGTGAGACGGTACCTTCGGTTGAGATCACTGGCAGCTATTCATTTAACAAAGAGGAACTTACATGAGAACAATAGGGATCGACATTGGTGGAGCGAACACAAAGGTGGCAAGTGCGGAGGGGAATATCGTGGAACTGCATTATGTTCCGCTGTGGAAGGATACCCAGCTGCCGTCGGTGCTTACAGATGTATCACAGAGACTTGGTCCAGACAGGGTAGGGGTCGTGATGACAGGCGAACTTGCGGATTGTTTCAAAGACAAGGCTGCGGGCATAAGGTCTATCATGGAGACGGTCGACCGGGCATTTGACTGTGATGTACGGTACGTGGACAATCGAGGCCGGGTCACCGATGGTACAGGTGATACAACAGGCCTGGCGGCTGCCAACTGGGCAGCATCGGCCCGTCTGATCGGGCAGGAAGTCGGTGATTGTATTTTCGTGGATGTGGGCAGCACCACCAGTGACATCATACCGATCAAAAATGGCAAGCATGTGGCAGGCACAACCGATTATTCCAGGCTCCTCAATGATGAGCTGGTCTATCGCGGAGTGCTCAGGACCAACATTGCAGCCATGCTCAACAGGATCACGATCAGTCGGGGAGTATGCAGGACATCGTCCGAACTCTTCGCCACCACTGCGGATGCATACCTGCTTCTTGGAGATATCACTCCCGATCTCTACACCTGCGAGACGGCAGATGGGGCAGAAATTACCGAGGCTGCTTCAGCCCGCAGGCTGGCACGGGTGGTCTGTGCCGATCTCTCAGAGATATCGGAGGATGACGTGATGCAGATGGCCAGAACTATCAGGGAGATACAGATATCAGAACTCTGCGATGCGATCTCCCATATATCGAAAACGCATAATCTGAATACCATAGTAGCAGCAGGGCTTGGCGAGTTCCTGGTGTCAGAGGCTGCAGAACGACTTGATCTCGATATCTTCTCGATACGGAACCGCTGGGGCGAGGACATATCAAGAGTGTTCCCTGCTTATGCCACTGCACGAATAATTGACATGGGCCTGTAAGGCCGGTGAGCTGATCCCATGAAGGTCGTTGTAAAGATCGGAGGCAGCCTGATGGACTGTGCACAACAGATCGTTCGCCGCCTGGATGAACACATCCGATCACCAGATTGTGGCAGTGATCGTTTTGTGGTTATCGTGCCCGGCGGCGGACCTTTCGCTGATCGGGTGCGTGCGATCCAGGAACGGTTCGATACGGGTGATGAGGCAGCTCACTGGATGGCAGTGCTGGCAATGGAACAGTATGCCCATTTGCTCATGGATGGCGTGGGTGTCGGCATTGTGACATCACTCGATGATGTTCGACCCGGTCTGTCGGTGGTGTTGCCGTACAATCTTCTCAGGCGGTCCGATGAACTCGAGCATTCCTGGGACGTAACGTCCGATACCATTGCTGCCTGGGTTGCCAGCAGGATCGGTGCTGATCTGGTGAAGGTCACAGATGTGGACGGTGTGTTCGATCAGGATGGCCTTGTGCGGTCCATCGATGCCCAACGTCTGGAGGATATGGGGGAGTCATGTGTTGACCGATCGTTACCACGATTCCTGATACAGCACAGGATGGACTGTCATGTGGTGAACGGCCGGCATGCGGACAGGATAATTGATGCCATAGAAAGAAGGGCTGTTGTGGGCACATACATCACAGTATCTCCGAATAAAAAATCAATTGACTATAGGATACCCTGAGGCTACGTAAATTTTATTAATCAAATTGTGTGGGTCACTATCAATGGCTCCCTGATGATCCATTAACCTACATCCCCGTA
>JAYEHR010000076.1:0-2642 GCA_034659615.1 Methanobacteriota archaeon
TGGGTATTCATATTTCAGGAACATCTCCAGACGTTCGCTGATGGTCAGTGAGGTATCACTGATACGGTTCCTGAACGATGAAATGCGAGGACGTGGCTGCGCAGTTTCTCTGGTTACTTGCATTCCTGGTCCGTTGACCCGTTGGTCAGTGGGTGGAATTGTCCTAATGTCTGTGCTCTGTGTATTCTGGGTGGGTGGAATTGGACATTGTTGCGGTGGTGACTGGAAATAGGTTGGATAATAATAGGGTGTTGGCATTGGGTATTGTGGTGGCTGGTACACAGGCTGCGGATATGGTGGTTGTGGTTGCTGGTACGGTTGTGCAGGTACGAGTGGCTGCGCTGCGCCTTGTTGACCCTGTAATATAGGTTGTTGTGTATGTTGTTCGTGTGGGCGTTGTGATGAAGGTTCGCTCGATAGGAGTTGCGTATCTTCGAACATTTGAATGAATTTGATCACACGATCTTTCCAGCCTTTTCCCTGGAATTTGACACTTGCGACCTCTTCATCCTCATCATCGAGTAGTTCGAGTCGGACCTTCATCCTTTTGCCTCTACACCTTTGAATCCATTCATCCCCTCAGACGTATGGATGTACAAACCATTCATCCCCTCAGACTATGGTTTCGTTTTTGATTGTGAACAAATCTGATTGTGCTTGCAATTTACCAGATTTGTTTTTATCATAATCAGCAAATACACAATGGATATACTATTATATAAGCATTTTGTATGATTCCTGTGGCAATATGTTTTTTACAAGATAAAGGCTTAATTATACTTTGTTTTTTGAAATTAGATGTTAATTACAGTTTTTGATCTATTATTCAGGCACATTAAGTATTTACTAATGTATTATATATTCATTTGTTCTCCATTCGAAACAAGGGGGTCTGTCTGCATATTCAAAAAACTGTTTTTATCACTTGAATACTAAAATAGACTGATAATACTGCGTTATATTTGTTTTCCTCTGATGCTGTTTGGATCAGGTCTGTTTTTTGTGAACTGCTGTGAAGGGTATGTTTACAAAAATCTGCAAATAGTATTGTGGAAACGTCCAGATCATAGATGGTATCAGTCTTCTGTACATGTGGTTGGATTTATATCACATGATGTTAATAGAGGGCGAACATGTCAGATGCAACTGCAGAATCATCGCTTGGAATGAATAACGCAAACGTTGACGCAACAGTAGATCCCCTGGAGGCGGACGATGCAGATATCCGATCCCTTCGCAGTGAGCTTGAGGCACTGAGGATCAAGAACGAGTCCATGAGGGCCAAGCTCATTGAGGCAAATATGCTGGCAAACAATTATCTCGAGGATATTACCAAACTCAGGGATCAACTGGATCGAGTGACATCTCCCCCTCTTTTCATAGCAACAGTTATGGAAGTGGAAGGGGATATGGCACTGATCAAACAGCATGGGAACAACCAGGAGGTCATGACGATAATCCCTCCTGAGCTGGATGTTACTGTTGAGGCAGGTATGCGTGTCTGCATGAATGCTGCTTTTTCCATTGTCTCGGTAATACGGAAGGCTGCTGATGTGCGTGCACAGGTTATGGAATTGATCACATCTCCCGGCATTGATTATGATATGATCGGCGGATTGGACGATGTGCTCAAGGAAGTGGTCGAATCGGTGGAGCTTCCCCTTACCGAACCCGAGCTGTTCGAGAAGATAGGCATCGAACCGCCGACAGGTGTTATGCTATATGGGAGCCCTGGTACAGGGAAGACCCTGATCGCGAAGGCTGTGGCGTCAAGGGCTAACGCTACTTTCATACGCATGTCCGGTTCAGACCTTGTGCAGAAGTTCATTGGTGAGGGCGCAAGACTCGTGAAGGATGTATTCCAGCTTGCCAGGGACAAATCTCCGTCCATTCTCTTTATCGATGAGATCGATGCGGTGGGAGGATTGCGTACGCATGATGGAACCACGGGTTCTGCAGAGGTCAACAGGACAATGCTGCAGTTGCTGGCCGAGATGGATGGGTTCAACCCGAGCGGGGATGTGAAGATAATGGCAGCAACCAACAGGATCGACCTGTTGGACCCGGCTCTATTAAGACCGGGTAGGTTCGATCGTGTGATCGATGTCCCTCTGCCAGACGAGAAGGCGCGTGTCGATATCCTGAATATCCATGCCAGAGATATGAACCTGGCTGAGGATATTGACTTCCAGAAGCTTGCAAGTATGGCAGACGGTCTGAGCGGTGCCGATCTGAAGGTCATCGTCAAGGAGGCAGGTATGTTCGTCCTCCGGCGACGGGGTGAGGAGGTTACGATGAAAGATCTGCTGGATGCTTTCGAGAAAGTGGTGTCCGACGAAGAAATGGGTACGCCTGCCGGAATGTTCGTGTAAATGGGTTGCACCATTTACATTTCTCGGACGAAAGTTTTATATGAAATAAGCTGCTTTTGGTGCCTACATCAGCAGCAGCGGAAAGCTCCGATAGTGTAGCACGGCCAATCATACAGGACTCTCACTCCTGTGACTGGGGTTCGAATCCCCATCGGAGCACTACTCTCAGTTCTTGCCTATTAATTCAACCATCCGTCTCGGATGTAGTTTTTCACATATGCTCTTCTGGTTCTATATGCTTTTTCCATCGGATGGGTCCAGTTCGCATTC
>JAYEHR010000077.1:0-2606 GCA_034659615.1 Methanobacteriota archaeon
TCGATGTGCCACTATGGACTCGGTGGAGATAGGTCACGCGGTCTCGGAAGTTTTGATATTAGATCGATGGAAAAGATTGATTATGGGGAGTTTCTGCAAGGAGGTATAGGACAATGATCGAGCTTACCGGCACACTTACGGCAGTGTCACCATTGCATATTGGAATGGGAAAAAAGAGCGGGACGTTTGCAAAGACCCTTGAGTACATACCTGGCAGAACAATACGCGGAATGATCGGGTATTACCTGTACACGAACAAACGTGAACTGTTTAATAAACTCCGAATCAGCGAAGATATGGATATGAGCAACACGGGTGTGTACTTCAAAGACGCTCTTCCACGATCAGGTGATCAGGATACAGTTGCATCCCCCGTATCATTGAGGTGGTGTAAGAAGTGTGCGCATCTGATGGAACATAAGGCAACTGAATGTCATAATGTGGTGGATGACGAAAAATGCTTGCATGAAGGTAAAAAGGTCGCAGGTTTTATTATATTGGGATCAGTGAATTCAGGCGAACTTAAAATAGCCCAAGTAAATACACAGATATCCACGAAATGCCCGATAACACGCGATGGTCATACGAGTCCGGGTTCTGATAATGAGAGTTCTCCATATCATATAGAGGGTATCGTCCCAGGTACCAAATTTAGATTCAAGTGCCTGGTTGAGGATGAATATGTGGATGATCTGAAAGAAACACTGACCGAGGCTGGTGTGTTTGCGGGCCTTGGGGGCTACCGATCACGCGGATATGGTACTGTGGCATTCACAAACATAACGGAAACACCCGTGAGCGAAGTGATTCGGAAGAGAAGCAGTGAGATATCTGGCATCCGGAATGTGATGATGGTCACCAATTCACCGATGATACTCAGGAATGATGACATGTCGGTCATCGGGTTTGGGGATCGGTTCGAGGAATATGCAGCAAAGACATCCGTATCAGGAAACTCGAGTGGAACCTGCATAATTGAACAGGGGGAGGAGGATCAGGTGAAACAGCGGCTTACAGAAGGAATCGCAAGAGGCTGGTCCATAAAGGATGGAAATAAAGTGTCTGAGATCATCCCATGCATTGGCCACGGTAGCTGCGTGATGGTTCGTGGTAATCCGGAGGTCCTTGCAATCCTTGAGATGTACGGTGTCGGGGAGATGACAAACAGCGGATATGGTGATGTATATTTCATGGGGGGTCAAATATGAGTGATCTGATGCGAACGAACCAGTATTCTTGGGAACTGGCAACCCTTGCAATGTTGAAAAAAGGTAGGGATGTAGAGACATATTCTACAGATCAGATTAGGAGGATCATGGCCGCCGGGTCGTCTGATGATCTGGTAGAGATTCGCAAGATCATTGATGACTATGCACCTGCACCTCCCCAGAACAAAAAAGAATGGCAGGCACAGAAAGAGATCCGGGCAAAGCGTGAGACGAACACGGTATTTGGTGACCGGTTGCTTAAGATTATATAGAAATCTGATGCTGTAGATGTAAAACGACTTCTCCAGTATACGTTATGGAATATTAAGATCATTGAAAAGGTCATTAAAGAAAATAAGGGTGATGTGTTGTCACAAGAGCTTGATTGTGAAGGTGTAAGTAGCAAGGAAGTTCTTGACAAGCTAAAACCAATTCTGGAAGCTGACAAGGGTACAAGGAAGAATTATGCAAGGGATAACAGGAGGAAATGACCATGGATATTGAGTTTGATAAAGAGGAGTTGGGTAAGATCGTATTGGATTCGTATAAATTGATGTTGAGTATACCATCTCCAAAAGGCAAGTATGAGATCAAGTCCAGAAGCAAGTTGAAGAACCTACCTGAAGCATTGCGCGAATTTGAGGACCCACAATCTGCAGTGGTACATTTCGTGAAGAGTGCTTCCTATTTCCTACCTCGTTCGGACGAGGACCTGAATGATTTTCTAAGTATGCTACTCACGAAAGTCCGGAAAATACAGGATGAAGAATCCGATCCGGAGAAGATAAGAGAAAAGATCCGATACCTTATTGGATACAGTAACTGGGGTATGGATGCGATTTGTAACATATTCAAGAAGGCTGACAGAGATGATGAAGTACGCAACCGATTAAGGAACATGGTGGGTGCGGAGCTTACAATCGTTGGAGAAGATAAGTATGTCGATAAGATCGTCAGTGAGATCATGAACTGGAAAGCAAAGGCTGACAGCAGGAGGTATTGAACATGTTCAGGAAACTTGAAACCCGGGCAATACTACACTACAAGATCGTCACACGGTCAGACCTGCATATCGGTGGGCATACTACGATCGAACCTGCTGAGGTGGATAATCCGGTTATAAAGGATACAGATGGTTATCCCATCATTCCGGGAAGCAGCCTGAAAGGCGTGCTCAGGACCGAAATGGAGCGACTTCTCAGAAGCCTGGGTCTTGATATATGCGATGTGTTTGATAATAAGAATCGTGGCGGATGCAATGAGTGTGCGGTATGTTGTCTATTTGGAGGAAAGGATCTTGCATCTTCCATACGTATCAGGGATGCAGTTGCCGATCACAAACGTACACTGATCAGGGATGGCGTGGCCATCGACCGTAAGGCTCGGAAAGCGCGATCG
>JAYEHR010000078.1:0-2564 GCA_034659615.1 Methanobacteriota archaeon
AGTCCGTTCCAGTTTCCCTCGTGACAGGCATCTGTCGCATTATCACATGTTGCGCATTGAGGTTGTCTGTACAATCACAGAAAGGCTTTGCCATGTTCTCATGCAAGGACCTTATAATGCGCAGCATACAGTATGTATAATGCTAATATAAAGATAGCGCGTTGAAATGCTATTTGGCGATATTGGACTTCACCCGTGTAAGTTTTTTACAGGAGGTCAATAGGTAATTATTTATATTGGGAAGCGGTAATACTCATCCGACCTGACTTACCTCCGTTCTTATGGTGTCAGGTTGGATTACACAAAGCAATAATAATAATAATAATAATAATAGTATAAGGTAGCAATCAGGGCTACAATATCTTTATAGTACAGAAATTAACTAGAGGTTTAAAAGCTATGTCTGAAAAAAATCCATTTGAGAATTCAAGAAAGCAGTTGAGGAAATGCACAGATGTCCTGAGTCTGGACGAAGGTATCTATGATATGCTCGCAAACCCAATGCGTGAGATGCATGTGTCCTTACCGATACGCATGGACGATGGATCCATGAAGGTCTTTAAGGGTTTCAGGGTACAGTACAATGATGCAAAAGGTCCTACCAAGGGCGGTATCCGATTCCATCCCGAAGAGACCGTCGATACGGTCAAGGCACTGGCTGCCTGGATGACCTGGAAATGCGCATTGATGGACATCCCCCTCGGGGGAGGAAAGGGTGGCGTCATCTGCAACCCCAAGGAAATGTCAGAGGGTGAACTTGAGCGCCTGAGCAGGAAATTTATATCCAGCATCTCACAGATCGTTGGTCCTGACAAGGATGTCCCTGCACCCGATGTATATACGAACCCAGCCATGATGGCCTGGATGATGGACGAGTTCTCCAAGTTCGCTGGAAGGAACCAGTTTGGTGTGATCACAGGTAAGCCACTAGCTATCGGCGGATCCCTTGGACGTGGCGATGCGACTGCCAGAGGTGGATTGTATGCAGTACGCGAGGCAGCTGAGGAGATCGGTCTGGACCTCAATGGTGCTACAGTCGCTATACAGGGATATGGTAATGCCGGATCCTTCACAGCAGCTCTTGCAAAGTCCCTGTTCGGCTGCAAGATAGTAGCTGTCAGTGACAGCCGGGGCGGTGTGGTGAACATGGACGGTCTCGACCCAGAAGCCGCAATCAACCACAAGTCAGAGACCGGTTCTGTAATAGGTCTTGCAGGCACAGAGCCTATTTCCAATGAGGATCTGCTGGAGCTTGATGTGGATGTACTGGTCCCTGCAGCTCTGGAACATGTCATCACAGAGGAGAACGTTGACAAGATCAAGGCCAAGATCATCGCTGAGCTTGCAAATGGTCCAACCACACCAGAAGCTGACGAGATCCTGTACAAGAACGGTGTTCACCTGATCCCGGACTTCCTCTGCAATGGTGGTGGAGTGACCGTATCCTACTTCGAGATGGTACAGAACTTCTACATGTACCGCTGGAGTGAGGAGCGCGTCCACAATCGTATGGATGCCAAGATGACCGATGCATACCATGCAACGCTTGAAGCTTGCAAGAAGCACGATGTTAACATGCGAACTGCTGCTTATGTGGTCGCTGTTGGTCGTGTGGTCGAGGCAATGAGAGACCGCGGCTGGATGTAAGCCTTCATGCAGAACGAATAAGAAATATCAGATGATCGGGAGTGACTTCACATATTGATGGCCTCTCCCGATCGTCACTATTTTTTCAAGTACCAGCAGACACTGACCAGGTAGCGAGCGATTGATATGAAAATAGCGATATTGGGTGGAACAGGGCATCTTGGCAAGGGATTTGCCCTACGATGGGGACAGATGCATGATGTGATCATAGGTTCCAGAAATGCGGAGAAGGCCAGCAGGGTTGCAGCTGAGTATACTCAGACATTGAACGATCGCGGTATCGATACCAGCATTGAAGGGACTGACAACAGAACAGCTGCAGAACGTGCGGATATTATCATCGTTTCGGTACGATATGAGCAGATGAGCTCGCTCATTGAGTTGATCCATCCGGTGCTTGATCATCAGATCATGGTCTCGGTGATCGTACCCATGGAGAAAGGTCGCTGTTACATACAACCGGAATCGACTCCGGTCACTATTGATACATCAGATTCTAAGTATAATTCTGATTATTTCTGCTATATGACACCTGCTGAGGGGAGCGCTGCTCTGGAAATGGATGCCCTTCTACCGGATGGCGTAGAACTGGTATCAGCCTTCCACAACGTCCCGGCAAAGGAACTTGCTGATCTTGATCATGATCTTGAGTTCGATGTATTGGTATGTGGTAACCATATGAGATCCAAGAAAGCTGTCTTTAAACTTGTGCATGCCATCCCTGTTCTGCGTCCCCTGGACCTGGGTCCACTTGAAGCATCGGTGTTGGTGGAATCTCTAACGCCACTCGTGATCAACGTCGCTATGAGGAATAAATTAAAGGATGTTGGGATAAAGTTCGTGCATTTCTAAATTTTCGAGAAATCCATTTCATGAGAATGTTTTGATTATTCCTATCGTTCCTCGAAGTTCTCATT
>JAYEHR010000079.1:0-2556 GCA_034659615.1 Methanobacteriota archaeon
TCTTGGTCGCACCGTATATTCAAATGAACTGGGCATATTGTCGGTCGAAACTCCCTCGGCTCGCGTCAATATCTTCTCCTCAGGGGCAATAAAAATCACAGGTGCAACAAAAGATGCAGCATTATCCGCTTTCAACGATGCTGCAATAGAGCTGCTGCGTGTCAACAAATGTACCGAATGTGGGATATGCCTGAAGGTCTGCCCGGTCGATGCTATCGATATCGGTGGCAAGCACGGCCCTCTTTATATCAGGGATTCGTGCATACAATGTGGTAAATGCACTGAGGCATGCGTTGTGATCAAATATTCTGATAAACTTCTTCCGGATCTTTCACAACAGTGTGGTCTTCCAGGCAAAACGGCCGATCAGGAGTGAGTTATTAATAATGTGTCATCCCTAGTACTATTGTATAATCCATACAATCCATATAATTCAATGATCCCTTAAGGTGTAGTATTCAGTGTACCATGTTAATACTATGTTATTCGAGCGAGTACATGTGGGTGTTCAATGACTGATAATGGACAGGATGGCATATCCCTGATCATATCTCATAAGTGGGAGGTATTCACAGCGTTAGCTGTGTTTCTGCTTGTTGTTTTGATGTTCATCGTTCTGTTACCTCTGGCCGATGGTATCATACTTGGATTGGTGTTTGCTTACATCTGCCGTCCGATCTATCTTGCGTTGAATAGATATCGGCATTTCAGTGCGTTTGTTGCAACCATGTTTATCGTCACGCCCATGGTGCTCATCATCGGTACCGGTCTGGTCGAGATCACACGTCAGATCATATGGGTGGTTGATAATCAGGGAGAGGTCATAGGGATGCTGTTTGATTATGTACGTATCATCGCTCCGGAGATGTACACTGATCAGATAACACAGTTGATATGGGATTACTCGCTGTCTGTTCTTCCTCTGGTCAGTCAACTGGGTTTTGTGGGCTATGCACGTGGCCTCAGTATGTTCGCGATCAATCTTCTGATCTCTATATTTGTCTGCTATTTCCTTCTTGTGGATGGGGACCGGCTGTACAATTCGATCAAGAGGATCATCCCGAAAGGCTCGGAACGATATTTTGAAGAATATTTTTCACATCTTGACCAGATACTCGGTGGCGTTTTCATTGGAAACGCATACGCAGCATTGTCTGTGAGTACCCTCTCGGTGATAGTGTTCTACGCATTTGGTTTTTCACATATCCTGGCACTGGCGACGCTGGTATTCATCGCATCGATCATTCCCCTGTTCGCAGGATACATGTTATTGGTGATCCTTGCAGTCCTGCGTTATGTAACCCTGGGGTTGGAAAGTGCTGTGGTGTTCTTTGTCGTGGCATCGATCGTGATCTACGCTCCACCAGAGTTATTCCTCAGGCCCTATCTGGCGGGTATCAGATCACACATACACCCCATGTTCATAATGGTGGTATTCCTTGGTGGGGCCTTTGTGGGTGGGATCGCTGGTTTCTTTGCTGCACCGATGTTGCTTGGTAGTATCATAGCAGCATATCGTGTGTATGTGAATGAGCTGGATAGGCAGGCCTCCCTGTCAGAGAAGATCGAAACTTGAAAAAGGTTAATAAGGATTGGTTCAATTATATCCCCAGGATCGTTTAACAGGTGAACCCATGCAATTATTACTTATCCATTCTGATTATATCGAATATGAGGTAAAGAAAAGTACGCCGGTAGCGGAGACGATCGAAGAGTCCTTCAAGAAAGGACGTCTTGAGGAAGCTCTTACTGCTTTCATGGCTGTGGAAAGTTTTGATGAGGCCGATCCCGCGCAGGTGGTCAGCCGTACTGTGGCCGAGATCGAGAAGACAGCATCCCAGGTAAAGGCCAGCAGCATCATGCTCTATCCGTATGCCCACCTGAGCTCGGACCTATCATCTCCCAAGGTCGCTGTATCTGTCCTCAAGGGTATCGAGAAGGTACTATCTGGCAACTATGAGGTTAAACGTGCACCGTTCGGCTGGTACAAGGCTTTCAGCATAAGCTGTAAGGGTCACCCGCTCTCTGAACTCTCCCGTACGATCCGTCCGGAGGGATCAACAGGAGCGCAACCTGTTGGAACAGAAGTTGGCAAAAAGGACGAAATCGTATCAGAAGCTCTCAAAGCCGAGGACACAGCAAAGTCGTACTGGCATGTGCTGACCCCGGACGGCGAGCTGCACAGCACTGAGGATTTCGATTTTACCGGTCATGAGAACCTCAGGAAGTTTGTGGACTATGAGATCACGAAATCCCGTGCTGTGGAAAAGGCACCTCCTCATGTGGAACTGATGCGCCGGCTTGAGATCGCGGATTATGAGCCCGGCTCGGATTCAGGGAACATGCGATACTATCCCAAGGGACGGTTGATGAAATCCCTGCTTGAGACCTATGTACTCGACGAGTCTGCTGATATCGGGGCCATGGAGGTCGAGACCCCGCTGATGTATGATATGAACCACCCTACCCTGAAGAAGTATCTTGACAGGTTCCCAGCACGTCAATATTCCATCGAGTCCGACAAACGGCACATGTTCCTGCGGTTCGCGGCATGTT
>JAYEHR010000080.1:0-5121 GCA_034659615.1 Methanobacteriota archaeon
CAGTTTTATCCTGTTTGTTGAAGAATGGCTTAGAAGAAAGTTAAGAATTCAGTTAGTAGTGCAATGTTTAAGGTAATTCAATAGTGGCAGGAACAAGATGGAGGAAAAATTAGAGAACTACTGAAATTGGTTGGATCAGCAGTTCGTACATAGTTTTACATCATGTATGATGAACTGCCACTATTGAAATAATGGTTTTCTCGCTTAATATCAGATGAAAAAAGAGAGTGTGCAGAAGTGCTCTCATGAGAGCGACATGATCGCTTCCGCCAGATCGCCTTTGGCGTTCTTCAGTGCCTCGCGGGCCCCATCTTCCGAGGCTCCTGTCTGCTCGGCCACCAGTCGTACGTCATCCTCCAGGATCTCCAGTTCCCTGGGCACCTCTTCAGGAGTGCCCACGACCTGATAGGTATCCACACCCTGTGCGTTCATGATGCTTACACTGGCATCGTTGAACACGATATCCTTACCCGGAGTTCGGATGATCACCTGCTCTACATCATTCACATCATCGATGCTGATGCCCATCTGCTTCATCATCTGCTTCATTTTCTTCGGGTTCATGCCCCGGCCGCCCATTCCTGGAATCATTTGATCACCTTTGTTTTACTGGCTCTTAGGATACTATGCCTGTACTAAAAAGAAAAGATGTTTGGAAGATATCGCTTAGTGGCAGCTACTACATGTGCCGCATCCAGCTGCCATAGCGTTTGGATTATCGATCACAAAACCCTTACCTTGCGGCGTCTCAATAAAGTCCACAGTGGCCTCGGAAAGTTCGTCCTGAATATCAGTGGTCATGACGATCTTGATATCCTTACTGTCGACCGTGACATCTTCTTCCTTTGTTTCATTGTCCAGTGCCATGCCATACTGTGCACCGCTGCAGCCCATACCGGCGATAAATATTCTGAGTGCATGACCCTGTTTGTTCTCGGATTCGATAAGTGATTTTAATTCAGCTGCTGCTGCATCTGTTATGTCTATCATTTTTATATCCTCCTTTATTCAGTGTTAACTATGCACCCATTACTTTAGTGGTAGTATAAATACATTATTGGTATATAAGTTCGTCGGCACACGAACTAATAATATCAAATAAATTCCACATCATCGTCTACCGGGTTGAGGAGTATCTCTGCACTATAGCCGTTGATCTCCACCGAGTTCTTCCTACCTTTTGCCTCCCAGACGGGTAGGTAGACCAGATCAACATTCAACTCGATATCCTTCTTTGCAGGCTTGAACCGTTTGTGCTCTGAGATTATAGCCTCTCCAGCCGTATTGTTAAAGCGTGCATCCCTGGTATTATCTTCAATGATCTGCTGGAGTAGATCATTGTAGGCATCTTCCTTTTTTGTGATAGGCATCTTCACATCATATTGTTCATCAGGCACACTCACCTGTTCCTGTATCTGTGGAATGTTCATTGATTCATTATTCCCATTGAGAGCATTAAGCATACCATTTCCTTCACCGGAGATGTCGATCACTTTGGATCTGAACTGGTGTTCCGAATGTACAGAATAACTGTATCTCCAGAAGGGTACGAACTTGAGTATCATATCATTCAGACCAGATACATGCGGTCTTGCAATGGCAATGGCCCTGTCCTTTGAAACGTTCAGAGGAGCGGACCGCAGGTCCAGCACGTTAGGGGCAGCAGGTTCGGCTGGTATAGCAACATGCGTTTGGCTTGGTTCGGGAACAGCTGTCTGCCAGATGACATTGTCCGGATGTTGTGCACCCTTTGGTCCTGATAGTTCCAGGTCCACGTTCCTTCCTTCCATGTCCGCAAGGACGGCTTCGCCGATCTGGAATGCCAGTTCCTCACGATCCCAGAGGATAAGCCCCAGGTTCTTTGCATACTCGATCAAGTCTGTGGATACCCTTTCGGTAGAAACGTATAACCCTACACCATCGTTGATGCAAGTTGAGAAATCCTGTATCTTGAGACGATCCGGGTCAGATCCGAATTTGACATAGGTCCTGCGGCCGTTCTTCTCTGCGATCAGGTCTGCTCTGCCGGAATCCATTATATTATATCCGGACGACGTGAAAATGTCTCTTATGATCTGTGAAAGGTCCTGTTCCATGGGCATCAACCATTTTTAGTTTTTAAGTATATAATTAGTAACATTATATCAGTCTGACTCTGCCGAGCTCCCGGAGTATAGTCCAATGTCTTCAGGTAGGCCCTACCAAAGGGGGTTTTCTTGTGTGGAAGTGCTTCTATTTGTATGGTATTCAAAGTACTCTCTTTGTGGTCTCTAGCTCTATACCCTTGCTAGTTACATTATATGAGATCGTCCTGTCCAGGGGGATCATTCCTCTCATCTTGCGTATCAGTATGGAGCGCTCGATCTCGCTTCCACGTTCCTTCATCCTGAACTCGATCACGCCATCACAAATGCTTTTCATACTGTTCTCCACACTACTATCATGCATCCCGCCTGTCATAAGGATAAGCTGGACCGCGCCGGTGGCCTTGCCAATGGAAGACATGATCTCAATGGCTTCAATAACGCTGTTAAGCTCGTAGGAACGGAGGAAATAGGATATGGAATCAATGATCCCTCGATAGCGTCCTGAGCGCTGCTCGGTCACCGTGGTCTTGAGGAGGTTCAAGGGGTCAATACTCTGCCTCAGGAAATCCTTTGCGGGAAGTTTGTCGTTAAGCTCGGTCGGGAGGATATTGTAGAACCTGGATGCGTATGCATCAATGAAGGTCAGTTTATCGTCGTCTATGTACTTCTGTACATCCCACCCAAAGTCCGCCATCTCTGATAGGATCTCTGATATTGGATGTTCTGATGAGTAATAATAGACCTCTTCGTTATTTACCAGTCCTCCATATACGAACTGCTGGGCAAAGATCTCCATACTTGTACCAGGTTCTGCAAGGATCAGTATCGTACTTCCCGGGGGGACTCCCCCTCCCAGCTGCACATCCAATCCCATGATACCTGTTGGCACCCTGTATCCACCAGTGCCATCGAAACTATAATCCATTTCATCACCCTGATCTATTTTCTGATCGGACGGCTCATTATATTCATCCAATCATTATATTAATGTTCATTTGTTTTCGTTTCCCATCGTTTTTATATATTGATGTCTCTTTGTTCTTAAAGTTATAGTATGGTGAAATTATGATAGACATTGACGATCTGAAATATGAGAATGGCCTGATCCAGGCAATTGCACAGGACTATGAAACAGGTGAGGTTTTGATGTGTGCCTACATGAACCGCGAGGCACTTGAGAACACGATCGAGACCGGTATGGCCCATTATTGGAGCCGCAGCAGGCAGAAACTATGGAAGAAAGGTGAAAGCTCGGGCCATCTCCAGAAGGTGAAACAGATACTGATCGACTGCGATATGGATGCTGTGGTGCTCAAGATCGAGCAGATCGGCGGTGCCTGCCACACCGGTTACCGTTCGTGTTTCTATCGCACAATCGCGGGCGATGTCGTGGGAGAGAAGGTCTTTGAACCAGATGATGTCTACTAATCATTTCCGTGGGGCGGTTGCCCCTCTTTTTTTTGTTTATTTGTAATGTGAGACGGGTACGTTGAGTGTTGCTGTAAGTATGCAATTGAATTATATATCTTCGAGTTATCCTTACAGGTATGAACAACGCTGGATCAAAGATCGTTCCGGACACGAGCGTGATCATTGACGCCCGTATATCCGAAAAGGTCATACATGGGGAATACCGGGGAGCAGAGATCTTCATTCCTGAAGCCGTGATGGCGGAACTGGAGGCACAGGCCAACCGGGGTCTTGAAATAGGGTACAATGGATTGGATGAGGTCCAGGAACTTCGGCGCCTTGCCGATGAGGGTACGATCACACTTGGTTTTGTGGGTCAGCGCCCGGGACCGGACGAGGTGAAGCTTGCAAAGGGTGGGGAGATCGATGCCCTCATAAGATCAACGGCCGAGGAGCTGGACGCGACCTTTGTGACCGGTGATCGGGTACAGGCAGAGGTGGGTATTGCCCGCGGCATGAATGTGGAATTCCTGCGCCAACCGATGATGGAATTTGGTCCTTTGAGCATCGAGGAGTTCTTCACAGAGGACACCATGTCCGTCCACCTGAAGAACAAGACCGCGCCCATGGCCAAACGCGGCAGCGTTGGCCGAGTGGAGTTCGTGAGGGTCCGCAACGAGTACAGTACTTACCGCCAGCTTAAGGATATGTCAAGGGAACTGTTCGAGCGTGCTCGTGGGGACCCCGAGTCATTCATTGAGATGTCCTGCAGCGGTGCATCAGTGCTGCAGATCAGGAACATGCGGATCGCTATAACCACACCTCCTTTCTCCGATGATATCGAGATCACAGCGGTGCGCCCGGTAGCCTCCGTGGAGCTGGATGAGTACCGGTTGAGCGCACAGCTCAAGGAGAGGGTACTGTCCCAGCGCGGCGTCCTGATCGCAGGTCCGCCCGGGGCGGGCAAGTCCACCTTCGCAGCAGGGCTTGCACGATACCTGCACGAGAACGGTGATGTGGTCAAGACCATGGAATCTCCGAGGGACCTGCAGGTGCCCAGTGAGATCACCCAGTATGCACCCCTGGATGGCAGTATGGAGAACACTGCGGATCTGCTGCTGCTGGTGCGGCCGGACTATACGGTCTACGATGAGGTGCGTAAGACCCGTGATTTCCAGATATTCGCGGATATGCGCCTGGCCGGGGTCGGAATGATCGGTGTGGTACACGCCAACCGGGCGGTGGATGCTGTGCAGCGGCTCATCGGCCGCGTGGAGCTTGGTGTGATACCGCAGGTAGTGGACACGGTGGTCTTCATCGAGGGCGGAGAGGTTGCCAAGGTGCAGGTGCTCGAGTTTACGGTGAAGGTACCTTCAGGCATGACCGAGGCAGACCTTGCGCGGCCTGTTATCACGGTCTCAGATTTCGAGACCCACAAGGTGGAGTATGAGATATATACCTATGGTGAGCAGGTCGTGGTGATGCCTGTCAGTCTTGATTTCAAGAAACCGTCCTGGAACCTGGCCGAGGGCGAGATCCAGGACGTGATCGAGCGATATGTGACCGGACCTGTGGACGTGGAGATGACATCGGACAACAGGGCTGTTGTAAAGGTGTTCGAGAA
>JAYEHR010000080.1:5221-7760 GCA_034659615.1 Methanobacteriota archaeon
GGAGCATTGGCAAGTTCAATGATCACTTTTGCTTTCACATCATTGGCGTTGTTTATGGTCAACTGTTTTGACAATGCAGCGGGGATCAGGATGTCGCAGTTCGATGTAAGTAATTCTTCGTTCGTTATATTTTCATTCCCGGGAATACCGGCCACAGTCCCGGTCCTGTCCTTATGTTCCATGACCTCATCGATATCAAGGCCATTGTTGTTGAGGATCCCGCCCTTCGAATCACTCACAGCAGTAATTTTGTATCCCTTCTCATAAAGGATCCGTGCAGCATTCCGTCCCACATTCCCGAATCCCTGGATCGCGATGCAGACCTCTGATCTGTCCAGGTCCATCGTTCTCAATGCTTCTTCAAGGACGTAGATACCTCCAAAGGATGTTGAATAGCTCCGTACTTTGCTGCCTCCAAGTTCGATAGGCTTCCCTGTTACCATTGCAGGAACATGTTCTCTTTTGATCCTTTCGAATTCATCAAGTATCCAGACCATGATCTGTTCGTCGGTGTAAAGGTCTGGTGCAGGAATATCCTTTGAGGGTCCGATCTGGTCGGATATGGCACGTATATAGCTGCGTGTCACTCTTTCGAGTTCGCCCCGGCTCAGTTCCTTTGGATCTACGACGATGCCGCCCTTTGCCCCACCAAAAGGTATGTTCACCACAGCACATTTTAAGGCCATCAAAAAGGCAAGATTGTAAACATGCTCCAGGGTCAGTTCAGGATGGTATCGTGTACCTCCTTTAGTAGGTCCCCGTGCATCGTTATACTGCACCCTGTGCCCCAGGAACATTTTTGTTATCCCGGAATCCATACGTACCGGAAAATGGACCGTGAAAGAACGCCTTGGCACATCCAGCAGCTCGATCTCTTCCGGGGTTAGGCCAAGGTCCTTATAGATGCTCCCCATCCCATTCACGATCTCTTTCATGCAGAGCTTACAGGTCTTTATGTCATTGCGATGGTTCATGTGTTCAGGTTCTGGCATAACGATGTCACTTCCAGATTACAGGAATACGATCATTCGGATCATGGCCACTTGGTGCATAATATGATCGCTTCTGGCTCATATGGATCCCTCTTTACAGCAGGATTGTTTTCCATGGTATATAATGTGTGATGGCAAATAGGGGGTTGTGAATGGATTCCACTTCAGGTGAAAATGAATGGATCTTATGGGTTGGGTATTTGTCGACCATCGTCCTGCCGATCATACCAGGGATCGCGGTATGCCCACCAGCCCATGCTCAGTATCTATCAGACCAAAATCCCGATCAGTGTTGCTGGTGGAATGTTAGCAAGCGTGGTATTGGGTAGTATTGGCAAGTGTGAGTCGGGCAGTTATTTATTCAAGAGTTCTCTGAAATCTTCTACCGTAAATCCAGATTGTTTGATTATCGTTCTTAACGTCCCTGGAGCGATCTCTTTATGGTTTGGAATGGTCAGGGCGGGTCTTTCAGGATGCCGTAGATGGATATGGCTTCCTTTCTGGCTGCGGACATAATAGCCTAGGCTGGTCAGAGCTTTCACTACGTCTTTACCGGAGAGAACGGGTAGTTTGTTCATATTGCTACAGATACTGTTGTTTCCTTTGTGCCTTCAAGTGGATTTAGAGGAACGCCATCCTCTGCCATCACAGAGATGTGCAGTTCGATGGCTTCTTTTATGTTCTCAGTGGCCTCATGTTCGGTCTTGCCCTGAGATATGCATCCGGGCAAAGCAGGTACAGTAGCAACGTACCAGCCATCTTCATCCTTTTCCAGCAGAATTTTGAACTTCATGAGTATCCCACATAAACAAAAGGTCTGGAATCAATAAAGTATTTTCGGTGGTGACAGTTTACGCGTATAGCAATGAATAACAAATAGGTGTGGATCCACGAGGCATGCGAAAAGTAGAAGAGCAACAAATGTGGGATATAAAGCTTCCCACACTGATCAGCGAAGAAACGAATGTTAAATCAGTTGTTGTATGCATCATATATCTGCCATAGCCAGATAAGAGGAGTGAGTATGAAACCTATCAGAACATAGGTCAGCAACCCGCTGATCACCAGTCCTATCCATATACCTATGGCTTTGAATATCTCTCCCTTTATGATCTGACCTAGACCCGGTACAAAAAATGACAGCAATGCTGGAACTCCATGCGTTCCCTTTTCACTCATGTTGATGATCTCCATTCAAAACAGAAGTTAATAATATTTTGTTTATATTTAAAATCTTTCATTCTATGTTGCAGGATCATTCCGATAAAATGCAGCAGGACGATCCAGCGTCTCCACTGATATTTCCACTCATTTTCCTCATTTTCCTGTCATCACTTCCCAGTGACCACCCCTTGCCGCCCCTACTCGCCCTAGCAGGCCCATTTCCTTCAATTTGTCTATATGTTTCTGGATTGCAGATTGATTTATGTTCAATGTGGCTGACAGCTCCTTTCTGGAGATTGTAGGATTCTTCTGGATCAGAGTCAGGATATTCTGCTGTTTTTCACTCAGTTCTGACCACCTTTCTGACCACCTTTCTGACCACC
>JAYEHR010000080.1:7860-12382 GCA_034659615.1 Methanobacteriota archaeon
TGATTTATGTTCAATGTGGCTGACAGCTCCTTTCTGGAGATTGTAGGATTCTTCTGGATCAGAGTCAGGATATTCTGCTGTTTTTCACTCAGTTCTGACCACCTTTCTGACCACCTTTCTGACCACCCTTCTCCCGAATAATCACTGTTTATTCCATTGGTCTCTTCTAATCTCTCTCGTTTAAAGGTCACAATGAATTGTGTACCTACTTCCTCAAAATCCGTATTTGGTTGGGAAACTAAGATCTTATGGATACCTACGCCCCATTTTTCGATAAGGCCTGCCTCGTGGAAGATGTCGGCTATGAGCTCGTTCCTACGTTGTGAGAACATGCCGGATCTAATCTTTTCAAGAGTTAGCCCTCCGAAGAGCTTGCCTTTGTTTCGAACCTCCACTCTATCTTTGAAAACTGCTATATTGACTGAATCAAACTCAAAATAGTCCCTATGGCAGAACGCGTTGATAATAGCCTCTCTCAGAGCATCCCTCTCGATCTCAGGCACATCGATACGCTTCAGACCATCAAGTCTCATCCCGACATGGATATTTGCAAGCACATACTTCTCGGCCCGGGAAATAAGGTGGAAAAGGTCCCCCCGATAGTCCTGCATATCAAGGATCAAAGTTGTATCATCTCTTGCAAATGTAGCACATCTGAGTCTAGCATTCGGGAAAAAGTCCTCTGGTCTCTCACCAAAAAGAATGACAGCTGCATTCGTTGGTTCACCGTTGGAAAGCAACTTCAGCTTATCCAGGGAACTGCGCAGATCCCCATCATACAACCTTCCCGCATCTCTAAGAAACGAAACGAACTTCTGTTCACTGATATCCTCCATTGTCGCGTCCTTGCACACATCAGTATCCCAGCGCAGCTTATCCCGATTCTTATCCCGGATCATATTCTCAAGCTCATGAACACTCAAACGCCTATCTTCATCAGCCACACGGATATAAGCCCGACCATAAGCAAAATAAGGGATTTTGTTTCCCGAAAATTCCACAAGGATGCACCTTTTGCTCTCAATATCCACCTGAAAGATCGAAGGATGTATAGATGGTTCTATATTCTCCGAGATCGCCCTTGAAATGTCCCTCAAAGTACTCCTGCCAAGCTCTTGGCCAAGAACCGTGCCGTCATCCTTCACACCAAAATACAGTTCTCCGTCCTGATGTTTGTTCAGGATCGAAACGATTGAGATTACAGCTTCCTTTAGTTCGGAAGTGGAACGCTTCAGCTCAAGGGTCTCACTTTCCTTTAGTGGGAGTTCATAATCCAGCTTTTTTTCCCTGATCACAAGATCAAATTCTTCAACTGAGATCAAACTTGCACTCACTCCAGAATATCCATAAAGATACCGGTACACTTTGATTCAATCATCGCGGTTGAGCATTATATCGATCCGTTCTTGATCGACACCCAGCATCCGGCACATCATTTCAAAATAATTTGTATAAATCTCCTTCTCATCTTCATCAAAAGTATCTGTTGCATAAGCGATCCACTTAACGTAGCCCTGTTCATCCGGGATCCATGAGCGATTGTCGATAATATACAGGATGCGATCAAGAACCAGCTTCAATTCATGCTTTGATATTGGTTCTATGCTCAGAACCTGATAAAGATATACAAGGATCAGTAGTTCAAGATTGCTATTAATATGATCAAATGATCTCCCATGGTGTTTCTTTATTTTCTTTATTGCCCTGATAACTGAACCGTCTGTTATACTTCTGTCAGTATCATAATAATATGCAGCGATCACATGTTCGATCAATTCGATCAAATACATATACTCCCAGTCACCATCTTCTAACTTCTTTTTCTTCCTGATCTGTGCTGTATCCCGCTTCAAGACAGAGGATAAAGAAAACTTCTCAAGGTTATCATAGATATATTCACCATAATCTTCCATAATGTTCTCCATAACCAATCTCCTTCAGATCCTCTTTGATCTTCTCTTCAAGATTTTTCGTCTTCTCAACATTCCGCATCTCTATAATCACTCCCAAAACACAAAAACTCTTCTATTTATCCAACTTTGACACTCATATTTGGACTTAACAAAGCGGAAGCCTGGACTGGATCAGAGTCTTTGATATGAAAACTCCTCCAGATGAGAGAATGGATATCAATGCATTTACATTTTGTCGGGAAACCATCGGTTCAAACTGCCATCGTGTCAAGGTCCTGCTGAATAAGTCGCGTGTTCCCGGGCCATCTCCTTCCAATCATGGAAATAAAACGAAAGTCATGCTTGCTGTATTCATCTTCGATATGGTCAAGCTCGTTTTTTCGATCGATGAATCAGTTCTTATTGTGACACCAATAATTGTGTACGCAATAATGCTTAATATTCATTGATGGTCGTACCATAATAGGGTATTCTGTAACGAGTGGCGGTCATGGGAAGGGCCGTGTGGAGGTCTTGAGAGGACAATCTAAAATAGAATGATCGCCTAATAGGTATTATAGATCAAGAGGTAGAGGTTAGTATGAGATCGTTTTTAGTGTCCATAACAAAAGAAGATAATTTTTTTGTAGCACGATGCCCGGAACTCGATGTAACTTCCCAGGGCGTAACTCTTGAGGAAGCAGAGGCGAACATCAAGGAAGCAATAGAACTGTACATTGAGAGTTTTGGGACCGATGACCTCCCTTCCGAGGTATCCACTGCTTACTGGACCACAGTGGAAGTTGTCCATGCCTAAGCTGCCGGTTATCTCTGGCAAGAAACTCGTAGCTGCGCTAAAAAAGGACGGGTTCGTTGAAGTGAGGCAGAAAGGAAGCCATGTTTCGCTCCAAAAGATAGGTCCAGAAAAGACCTACAAGACGGTTGTCCCTCTGCATAAGGAGCTCGCAAAGGGCACACTTCTTGACATTCTCAAGCAGACCGGATTGAGCAGGGACGATTTGCGTAGGCTGCTTTGATACCGCCAGCCCCGCATCTTCAGGAACCCGTACACCTGCGGGTGTGGCATGTTAGACAGTAGTATCTTCAAACATGGTCATGGGGATCACCATGCCAACCCGGGACCGCCCTGCAGGAGCCTCATTGCTCGTGCAATGTCTGATCATATCGCTCTTTGCCGGACTGCTGTTACTGGACATCTGGATCTTCCTGATCCGTGGGCACGGCTCATTGCAGGCAAAGTTGGAACTGCTGCTGGAGATCCTGGCCCTTTACACGTTCATGTTCGGATTCCTGGCACAGACCGGGATCCTGGATCATTTTGAGGATCTCATCCGGGACATGACCTCCCCGAACCTGTATGAGTTCCTCAGGGCCAACCTTGTCTTCCTGACGATCCTGTTCTCAACACTGGCTGTTGCCCTGGACCCAAAAAAGGCACGGTACGGACCATCCTATCCGCTGGAGCTGTTATTACTTCTTGTGGTTGGATCGCTCGTGTTCGTGTATGCTGTTTTCCATATCCTGGTCATTGTCCCCATTGTGTACCTGCCCTATGTGATGGTCTCAATTCCCCTCAGGAACATCCAGGCATCTGAGGGTGACATTGTCATTCAATACGGCAAGGGGACTGTGAATATCAAGGATGTCGTTTCATCGAACGAGGTGTCGGTGAGGAATTTGCTCATTGCCGTCCCGGCAATGGTGCTGGCGTTGGTGGTCAGGGTTGGTTTTGCGGTTGGGTGGGGTGGGTGATGTTGAGGGTGGAGAGGGGATGGACTGGAATGATCGATTGAAGCGTCGGGGCGTGAAGCATTAGTTTTTGTTATATGAGGTGGTTTTATATATGCCGAATAGTTACATTAATTATTAGTTAATGTGTTTTGGATATGATATGTTTGGTTAGGTGAATATCTGTTTATGAAAAGCAACTTGAAATTTCTTGATCTCTTTGCTGGAGCAGGTGGATTATCTGAAGGTTTCATTAGAGAAGGATATGAACCAATTGCACATGTAGAAATGGATACTGCTGCATGTTTCACTCTAAAAACCCGAATGGCTTACCATTGGCTTAAAAAACAAGGTAAAACGGATATTTATTATGATTATTTACATCAAAAAATAAGTAGGGCAGAACTATATGAGTCAGTTCCTGCATCAGAAATCAATTCAGTAATAAATAAAGAAATTGACGATAATTCTTTGCCTGAAATATTTTCACAGATTGATGAAATATTAGAAGGGGATGCCTTAGACCTGATAATCGGAGGACCTCCTTGCCAGGCTTATTCTATTGTTGGAAGAGCACGAAAGTTAGATGAGATGAAAAGTGATAAGAGAAACTATCTTTTTATCTATTATGCTGAATTTTTGAAGAAATACAAACCCAAGTATTTTGTCTTTGAAAACGTGATGGGATTGCTATCTGCAAAATCAGCTGATGGAATTTCATATTTTGATACGATGAGAGAGCTTTTCAAAAAAATGGGATATGAATCCGAATATAAAGTGCTTTCTGCAGATGATTATGGTGTACTTCAGAAAAGAAAGCGTATTATTCTAGTGGGAAAAAGAGGGAAAAAAACTGGTTTTTACCCACAACCCACAATTTG
>JAYEHR010000081.1:0-2474 GCA_034659615.1 Methanobacteriota archaeon
ATTTTATTCATTCCCCCAGTTGATGTACTGTTTCTATAGCTCCTCCCGTACTCCGGACGAATCCTGCCCCAAGGTATCGAGAGTTCTATTGTTCATTCCGGGCCCACATGATCTCCCCATTTGGATCGGATTGGGCCACTAATGCTACCATCTACAATATGTTTAATATGATATAAAAGGCTTGGTCCATTCATCCGAATCTTTTGAGATTATCATATTCAATACTTCGCTAATTCTAGTACCATTTCCCTCAACCAATAGCTTCCGACACCAATTATATTTTGTGAAGTTGGCCCCGCATGGGTTTCCAATCACAAAGTGAGTAAACTCATTTTACCTGCTCTGTGTTAAAGAGAACTAAATTATTTTCACTTCGTATGAAGAATGGTAGTATTAATATAACTAGTGGATAATAGGAAATTGAATGAATACAAAGCAGATCATTACTGACTACTGGGATCAGAGAAGTAGCTCGTACAAGAACGGAGTGAATGGGTTTGATGAAGAGGAACGTTCCCTCTGGAGAACGCTCCTCCGCAACCATACAGGTGATAGGACAGGATTGAAGATTCTGGACATCGGGACAGGAGCTGGGTTTCTCGCATTGCTGTTTGCAGAGATGGGACATGAGGTGACAGCCATAGATCTCTCAAGATCCATGCTGGAGAAGGCAGGTCAGAATGCAAAGTCACTGGGGCTGGATATCAATCTTTGCCATGGGGATGCAGAGGATCTGCCGTTTGAGGATGATCATTTCGACATCGTTGTGAGCAAATACATTCTCTGGACACTCCCACATCCCGACAGGACCGTGCAGGAATGGAAACGGGTATTAAAGACAAATGGCAGGATACTTGCCATCGATGGGAACTGGTTTGACTCCCGATTGGATAAACGTATCAAACGAGGTTTTTCCAAGATTATGACCCTGCTCATTGAAAAAGGATATTATTGCCATCTATTCCAGCGATGTTACGGACCTATCCGCAGGTATCTCCCACTGTACGAGGACATAAATCCCCACAACGTCTCTGCTCTCTTTGACAGAGCAGGGTTCACGAGCACGACCATAGACCCTCTAAAGGAGATCCACAAGTATCAAAAGAGTCAGTTACCACTTCCAAGAAAGTTCATCTATACAAGTTCCATATTCCTTATTATGGGGGTAAAAGAGAGTAGATGATCTCTGCATGATTAATGAAGTTAATGTCTCTCAGGTGCAGCTGCTGATGATCTGACTGCGAACACAACAGTATTGTTAACCGGGGGTAGGGGGTGAATCCTGCAGCATTCCTTAAACTCATCGGCTAATTTCGAAGGAAGGTCAACAAGGATGCCCCTGTCTAGTAATCTCCTGAGCCCTTTTTCATAGATCCTGCAGGATATCTTTGTCCCTGCTGGCAGTGCCTTTGCCAACTGCTCGACGATCTCTGTTTTGGGTTGGGCCTGAGCAGCTATCATGATAAGGTTCACCCTGTCATTTAAAGGCAATTGGAAATGGTTGCCATGGATTATCTTGATGGCATTGGAAAGTTCCAGTTTATCCACCACCTTTCTTGAAAGTTCAGCCCTCTGCTCATCCTGTTCGATGCCGACCCCCTTCAATCCGTACTGATGGCACATGAGTATCAGGGTCAAAGGCAAGGGCCCACTTCCAAGGAACACGACCGTATCATTGGCTTTAAGTCCTGCTCCTTGATATTCAGTTCGTACCAGCTGACAATAATTTGGATAAAATGAATAATTTTCCAGCATTTCCCATGGTTCATTGCTTATGAGTATGGTATTTGCATGTTCGGTTTCAAGTCTTATTGTATAAAGATATCTGAACCTGGTAATAGTATCAAGTACCTGATCGAACCCATGACCATTGAGGATGGCTTCTGCAGCTTCATCATCCATGGGTAGTGTAATCAGGTCATCCAATCTCTGATAAACGTTTTTAAGATGATCCGAAATATCCTGAAGTATCTCTTCATCTTCAAGATCCTTGATGGATGAATAGATTTTTAGTATCTCTTCGATTATTGATTCTGATGAATGGACTGTGATGGTACACATCTCCATATGCTAATATGTTATTGGGGAAAATATAACGTTTTAATGATGATCGTAGCTGTGCAGGAACTTCCGGACCTCCTCATGCGTATGCTTGTGGATATGGAGATGGATGTGTCCACTGCCGTTTTCTATCGTCCTGGTGAGAAACTCTACAGCTTCATCGATCGACATGGGCAGGGTATCGCAGTCGTACCCGAAACATGTGAGCACCTTGAATAGCTTGAACACATCTGGCGCTTCCAGGTTGTTCTTTTTTAGCAGTTCCCAGTCGGAGAATATCTCACGCGGAGACCCTTCAGCCACGATCTCCTGATTGAGGACATATACCCTCTCAGCAAGTTCGGGCAGGGCATTGACATCGTGTGTTGCAATGATCGTTGTGATGCCTTCGCGATTCAGGCGGTCGATGATCT
>JAYEHR010000082.1:0-12207 GCA_034659615.1 Methanobacteriota archaeon
TATAGCAATGTGTGTGAAAGGTTATAAATGTATCTACCGATGGTGATTATTGTCCGAAAATAGGGAGTATTTACGATGGAACTTTCAAATTCTTTGGAGTATGTTCATGACTTTTCCGACGGTCTCGTTGAAATAAAGGTATTATAGAAGATCTTGGACAAAAATGGAGTTCAGGTCAAAAAGTGTAGGAAATCTTTCGGAGATACTGATTTGTCTGATACATTTATATAACGTGATTGTCTTTTTACTCCCTGATACAAAAATGTATTATATGGTGCGATCCAAAATATAAAAGGAATTATCCGATAGGAGACCGCACAGGCAAATACATATTAACTCACAGAAGGTTTACATGGTTGAATATTCACTGGGCATCAAGGAACTGGATGATATCATCGGAGGGATCAGAGGCGGTACCAATCTCATGTTAATAGGTCCTCCTATGAGCGGAAAGGAGGATATCATCAATCATGTTATGTACAGTGGTCTGCTAATGGGCGATGCCTCGATCATCGTATCTACGCGTGAACCGGGCGAGGACCTGCTTGAATGGTTCGAACAGTTCGGAAATAATATTGATATATTACCTATTGGGATCGTCGATTGCGTCACAAAAACACTTGGCATGAGCGCTTTGGATACTGTACACATTAAACGTGCATCCAGCCCTGTCGATCTTACCGGTATTGGTGTAAGGATCAGTCAGTACTTCGAGGACTTCTGGATGAAGAAACAGGTTCCCGGTGTCAGGTTATGTATCAATTCCCTATCCACGATACTGATGTATTCCAATATACAGACCGTATTCAGGTTCCTGCATGTATTTACTGGTCGGGTGAAGGCGGTAAAAGGTCTAGGTATCTATATTGTAGAAGATGAGATGCATGATCAACAGACAGTAGCAACCCTGAAACAACTTTTTGATGGTATGGTGGAGATAAAGGTGATCGATTCCGGACATGCCATACGGGTGGTTGGTCTCACGCCAAAGCCCACGCCATGGTTCTATTACGAGATCGATGGTGCTACCCTATCCCTCAAGGAATGTGAATGATATTCCGGGATCACCATAATTACCGGGTCTCAATTACTGACCATTCAAAGTTAGGACCCGTATTGTAAATAAAATGCGTGCTCAATTTCAAAAACGGTATCAGACACGTTATTTGAGGAATGTGTGATCTTTTAGCATGTATCTATATATGAGGCGGTCCATGAGGTATTCATATGAACAAAGAAAAAATGAAACAATTAAAGCACGATGCATCCCACATCAAACCAATTATCAATATCGGGAAGAAGGGTATTGATGAAGCGGTACTGGGTGAGTTGAAAAAACAGATCAAGGCCCGACATCTTGTAAAAGTGAAGGTGTTGAAAAGTGCTTCGTATGAGGAAGGTATCGAAGCGATAGCTCAGAAACTTTCTGAGAGTACTAATAGCACTCTGGTTGATGTAAGAGGTGGGACTGTTGTTCTCTACAGGTGAATCTACTCATATATTTTCACCTGATAGGATATCAACTTCCTGAATTGTGATCAGTTCTCTTGGTACCATCTCTCGAAGGACAGGGGTCACACTTTTGACCTTTTCCTCGGTATCGACTGCCATGATCACAACGGGCAGGTCTGCACCAAGTCGCAGGATATTTGCAGTATGTATCTTGCTGTGGACGCCGTAACCTTCAAATCCATGCAGGACAGTAGCACCTGCGATCCCTGAATCACGCAGATATTCTACGATAGCTTCGTATGCAGCTCTTCCATGGCATGTGTCATTTTCGCTCAGGTAGATGGTAAGGATAACAGATCGCACGATAACCTCCATTCTGTATTAGATCTTCAAGTTAGATTAAGTTTGCCAGTATATGGCCAATGGTAACACCAGTGATACACAGGGTCAGGTTCAATATAATATTGGCCATGAACTTTTGTGGATTGTTCTGTTCCAGGAACCTGAAACTTTCAAAGGCAAATGTTGAGAACGTGGTAAACGATCCAAGGATACCAATATTTACCAGGTGGATATTGGGGTTTACTGTTGAAAATGTGATCAGCGAAAGCACGGTACTCCCTATAATATTGACAAAAAGGGTGCCTGTGGGTAGGCCCCGCATATCCGGGGCCAAACCCGAAACCAGGAATCGCAATGATGCGCCGATAGCTCCTCCAATTCCGACGAGCAGGATATCCATGATCGCCATTTCAACGCCCCATCCTTGAGAGATATATTATGAAACCCCTTCCCAGGAATACTGCAATAAGGGTGAGTCCGACATTTGCCACAATGTTCAATGCTGCAGTGAAAGTAAACATCTGTGAAGTCTCCATAGCGAACGTGGAGAATGTAGTGTAGGATCCCAGAAAACCGATCCCCAGGGCCATACGCGATCGGGATGGCACAAATCCTAAATATTCAGTATCGTACATCATTACTGCAAGCAGAAAGCTCCCGATGACATTCACGCAGAGAGTGCCCAGTGGTGAGGTAATGAGAGATACCGTCTGATATCTTGCGATCGCCCCCAAAAAGCCACCGGTTCCTACTATCAGGATATCATTGATACTGGCATCTGCGTTCATTGGTATCAGGCCGATATGATCTCAATTATATGTGGTGAATTCCACTGATCAATCTTTTTAGTGACACATCACGGATCGTACTTGTCGGGTGCACACTTTGTGGCCGATTAATATTGCAGATAACTCATCCGCCGGATACGGGTGGGAATATTGCGATCTCATCCCCTAGTTTCACAGCAGTCTCAAGACCCTGAAGGTGTTGGACATTGTCACCATTTATGAGTACGTTTATGTATCCACGAAGTTCGATCTGGTTATTGTCTTCAAAGATGAGTTCCTTGAGAGCAGGATGCTCTTTTACCAGCTCGTCCAGTATTTCCTATATGCAGTCACCTGAAACTTCTACTTCAGTTGTCCCTGCTGTTTCTCGAAGGTTTGCAAATAGTTTTATTTTTGTCATGGCCATTGGGGTCTAAATCCGTCCATATATTAGATAAGTCTATTCATAACAGGCTACACTATGTCCATCAGTAGACGCTACCATCATGTCGTAGGGGTCATAAACATACTCAATAGTATCCAATAGAATAATCTGAATAGAAAAGTATGGTGGGATAGCGCGGATTTGAACCGCAGTCCAAGCGTCCCAAACGCTCGAGGATCGGCCAGGCTACCCTACTATCCCATCATGGTATTGATGTGTTTACGGGTGCGTTGACCTAAATACACCTTCTCCTAAATATATCTATCTGTCAAGACCAATTTCCTCGAACATCAGCACTTGCACTCTGTAAGCTACACAAAAGCTACACAAAAGCTACATGGAACGTAATGTGAAATGTTCTATGGATTAACGATAACACGAAAAATAGTTGGAATAAAAAATAACACCTGCGGAGATTGAGTTGTATATAATAAAATACCTGATATCTTCCTCAAGTCCTCAGTTATCTGTGTGCGCAGATTCCAAACATTTTATTGTACAATACATATGGGCATGCACATGGTTGTCATACACATAAAAATCTTTTCCACATTCTTCACATTTAATTTCGATAAGTTCCATTATTAGCACCTTCTATAATTCTTTCACACATTACTGGACGAGGATGCTATAAGATGTTGAAAATGTCATGTATCTGATCGGGTTCCACCATAGAACGACCAGATGCATGATAGGTAATTGGTACCACCATCACCAATATCGTACCACCTTAACCGAGTGTCCTTCTGTCCACAATTACAAGTAGTACGTCATATTATATATATTTATCTTCTACATAATATATAATACGTATCATTATAATGAGTTACTCTATGCTTATGGCCCGGCACCGTATTATTCCCCACTCACATTTCCCCACCTGTCATACAGATCGTTGTCCATGCCCATCAGATCAAGGACACGACCGGCCATGAAATTTACGAGTTCTTCAATTGTGGTAGGGTTGCTATAGAATCCTGGACATGCAGGGAGTATCACTGCACCTGCTTCCTGTATCTTCAATAGGTTCTCAAGATGTATCCTGCTCAGAGGTGTCTCGCGTGGCATGAGTATTAAGGTGCGCCCTTCCTTTAAGCAAACATCTGCGGCCCGGCCGACCAGGTTGTCGGCCGAACCGGTTGCGATGGCTCCTACAGTTCTCATGCTGCATGGAGCAATGACCATTGCCGCTGTACGATGTGAGCCGCTGGCGATCGGAGCGGTGAAGTCCTTTTCATCATACACAGCAGATGCCATGTCCTCTATCTCCGCAACCGTGCGCTCGGTCTCGATCTGTATGATCTTCTTCGCCGATGCTGTAATGATCAGGTGTGTTATGACATCCCTGTTGGATAGTATCTCTAGCAGACGTATCCCGTACTGGACTCCCGATGCTCCACTTATTGCGATGATTACTTCCACGATCTTGCCTCCAATGAATGTATTAATACGTCTATCATTTTTGCTGTTACGGCCAGGATCTCCTGGATCTCCTTGTCAGTAATATTATCAAAATGTATCCCCACTGAAACTGCACTGGTAGTTCCGGTGACTGCACTGATACGCTGGGCTCCCTTCTGTGCGATCATGTCATCCCGGTGTCCAGGTACCGTGATCACCGATGACGAGGCGCGTCCCGTCGTATCATCATAGGTCCCGATGGCCATAGCTCCGATATGCTTGCGCCCGCCGGTGAGTGTTACGAGTATGTCCTTTCCGACGAGCTCTGGTTTCAGGGTGAGTGCTCCTCGTTTTGTTCCCATTTCGATCAGTTCCAAGTGCACACCTCACAGATCGGTCAACCGGAACTGTTTTGTTTTCTTTTTTACCTCAAAAACGTCACGTGCGGCCCTGCCAACAGACTCACGATGTTCTCTTGGTGCATAGACACCCATTTTCCAATTGTCTATATGTGCTTGTTCAAGGGTTGCCACGATATTGGATGCCTCATCCAGATGCAGCATCCTGCTATCCATCTTGATCAATGCCTGCATTTCCTCGATCTCCGGTGGTTTTGGTATGTCAATGAGTACATCCGTCACATCAATACCTACCATGTCCGCGATCTCACTCTCCACCCTTTCCACCTTCCCGCGGTGGTGGAGGACATTCTTATCCACGGACTCGAACCCTACGTGCAGGGCCCTTTTGTACAGTCGCCTCTCATCGAGTCGTCTCACCATCTCGCCAGCATATCCCTCGTCATGGCGCATGGTCTCAAAGAGATGCGCATCATCCATCTGGCGCAGTTCAAAGGGGTCGACAATGTCCCGGGAGATCAATTTGTCAAGGGCCCGCGTGAACATGGTCTCTGCGATCCTTGATACGTGATGGTAGTACACTGAGGGGTGCATCAGGAATCTGGAGACAAGCAGGGATTCAGCGGCCTTCAGTCCTCCCTTTCCTACCACCAGTTTGTCCTCGTAGAACTGCATCTCGTGTATCAGGCGGACATGGTCCACCAACCCGAAGGCAACACCTGTGTAATGCGCATCCCTGACCAGGTAGTCCATACGATCAACATCGATCTCACTGTTTATGATCTGTCCCAGGGCACTCTGGCCACGGATGTGGTCTGCGATGGTCGAAGGGTTGAGCCCATGCTCGTCGAGAATGTCTGCGATAGGTCCTTTCTTCAGGATCGGTTTGACATCCTCATGCTGCTTGTGTGTGTAGCGTTTGATGAGACCTTCTGTTACGTGGGATAGGGGTCCGTGCCCAATGTCATGGAGCAAGGCGGCTGCACGCAGTTCATCCTTTCCTTCGACACTGATAGAGCTGATCTGTCCTGTTAGCATCGTGGCAAGGTGCATGGCTCCTAAGGAATGCTCAAAACGTGTATGATTGGCGCCTGGGTAGACAAGATTTGAAAGACCAAGCTGACGTATCCTGCGAAGTCGCTGCATCTGAGGTGTATCGATGAGGGCTGTGGTGAGCTCATCGATCTCGATGTATCCATGAACAGGGTCCCGTATGACTTTCATATCCTTTAAATAGGGTTTATGATATAATGTTGTTGCGATGGATGGGTGATTATGAGGATTATAATATGATCATATTTTCAGGCGGTACCGGGACTCCAAAGTTGCTTAATGGACTACGGCAGATAATGCCTCAGGAAGACCTCACCGTTGTGGTGAACACTGCAGAGGATGTGTGGGTGTCTGGAAATCTAATTATGCCAGATATTGATACAGTGCTCTATCTGTTCTCTGGTCGTATCGATGAGGATAAATGGTGGGGAATTGATGGCGATACGCTGCGAACGTATGAGGCAATACGGTCGTTTGGCTTTGATGAGGGCATGATGATCGGCGATCTGGACCGTGCAACCCATATCATGCGTTCCAACATGGTGCGTGAGGGAATGTCCCTGACAGACGCTACCAGAAAGATGTGTGAACTTTTCGATATCAAGGCCCATGTATATCCAATGTCTGATGACACGGTGTCTACAATGATCACCACTCCTGATGAAAAGATGCATTATCAGGATTTCTGGGTCAAGGAACACGGGGAACCCGAGGTGCTGGAGGTGTCCGTAGAGGGTCTGTCCCAGGCAACGATCTCTCCTGCGGTATTAGATGCATTTGAAAATGAGGATAAGGTCCTGATAGGGCCCAGCAATCCTATTACCAGCATTGGTCCGATCATTGACCTGCCGGGTATGCGCGAGAAGCTGCTGGAAACACGAGTGGTTGCCGTAAGTCCTATTATCGGTACGGAACCTGTGAGCGGGCCGGCTGCAAAGCTCATGCATGCCTGTGGGCATGAGGTCTCGTCCACCGCGGTCGCACAGCGATACCATGGTCTTCTGGATGCGTTTGTCCATGATGTGCGGGATGGCCCCCTTGGGAATGATATTGGGAGTCCTGATTGTCGCATTGTGCGTGCGGATACGCTGATGCGTTCGGCAGATGTCAGCAAGGAACTTGCGAGACGTGTGTGTCGTATCTTTGGATCCCTGTGAAAGGTATTGAAAAGGCATGATAGTACCTATTATTGTATCTATACAATGCCATTCACACAATGCCGTTAAAAGATTCAACACCAGCAAAGGAACATATCAGTTTGGTATATGTATGAAAGGCCCACTACAGGATACTACGCGATAAGATCTGCATGGTTTGAGTATATAATCTGCGTATTTTTTGCCACTCGTCCATCTGTTCCACTTAAAAGGGGGTTAGTATGAGCGGGTTTGGGGAGTGGGGGGTACTTGAAAAGATGTTTTTACCCGCTCAACTAAGCAACTCAACACATTGTTCGTATATATAGTTTACGGAAAGATGGCTCTGGGAGAAGATCCATCTCAGATTTAATACTATATGTTGTCAGAAATTGCTTAGGATCATAACATTTTAGCGCTGTTAAAATTTTAAATGATGGCATAATTTCAAAGCAGTTTGGTATATATCCCAAAAACAACATGTCTTAATCTGTAGGGTAATAGATTTCTACTACCCACATCCGGCCGGCTTAAAAAGTGGTTAGTATGAGCGTGTTTGGTGAGCGGGCTGGGGAGTGGGATACTTGGGGGTATCTACTATATTAGCCCTTGGTGTAACCATTCTGTACTATTCTCATGCGTTTTTGAGCAGAGCAAGACGGGCTGCGGGCACCAGAATCGCAACTCTGGGTGTCATACCTGTTGCCCATATTCGTCAGGAGCAAGTTCTTGCGAACGATCGATATAATATTCAACAAGTTCTTTGCCCCACTGGATGGCACTGTCATCATGGCTTAAAAGGATCTCGTGATCATAACCACCGTTGTTATTGAACAGTTCTAAGGTCATGGTCCCATCGGTAACCACGCATGCTGCGATCCTCATTGTCTGGCTGCAAACAAAGATATGCAGACATTTGGACGCAAGGATCGCATTAAGGTCGTCTGGGAAATCCTTGCGCAGCCGTTCGAACGTTGGTGGTGCCACTACAATGGTGGTATCAATGTTCCTTCCTATCAATTGTGTATACACTTTCCAGTATTCGGGATGGAACGACGAGGTCATTCTCATGAAAAATCTGGATTCTGGTAATTGTTCCATCAGTTCCGTCTGTGGTTCGAACATACTGTCCAGATCTGGCAGTATCACCTGGCAATTCCTCAGTTTGTCTATCCGCTTCAACAGGGGAGAGGGAATCGCTTCTATGTCATGTTTCTTCCAGTAATCATGATTGTTGCCGATCACTTCCAGTGTTTGTAGCGCGGGATGGATATTATTTACCACAACTTTCCCTATGGTGGTCAGTTTGTACTGATCGTTGTCACGCTCGACCAGACCACGTTCTCTTAATATTTTTATCTGCGGCAACATGCCGGTGTCTGTCACATTCAGGGTGGCCTTGATCTCGTTAAAGGTATGGCCCCCACCTGCCAGGAGCAGCAGTAGGTCCTTTCGTTTTCTGGAACGGCACACGATGTCGATCAATGGTGTTTGCATTAAAGTTCCCCACAATCTACTAATGGGGTTTGCGATATAAATGGTTTTTGATATCTGTCATCTCGTCGAAATAGCTTCAACAGGATCCAGCTTGGCGGCGTGATGTGCTGGATATGTTCCTGCCAGAAGGTTCAACAGGAAGACGGCTAAAATGGTCAACAGGACATCCGATAGGTATACTGCAACAGGGATCGAGTCCATCCCATAGACATCTGCAGGGACCGGGTAGCTGCCTATCGCTATGGCGAGGAGTGCCCCGACCGTCGCCCCGCCGACGGCACCGAGGAGTCCCAGAATTCCGCTTTCAAGTATAAAGATCCTGCGTATGCCTGAGACTCTGGCACCCATGGCCATGAGGATACCGATCTCCTTAGTTTTCTCCATCACGGACATGTTCAGTGTGCTTACTACACCGAAACATGCGATGAGGAGTATAAATCCCAGCATGATGCTGTTGCCCGTGCCCTCGATGGCAATGGTCTGCAGGATATCGGGGTTTGTCTCTGTCCAGCCAGACGCACTATAACCTTTTTCCTGTATGCTGGATGCGATTGTCATGTCATTGTTGTAGTCCTCAAGACGTACGGACATGCTGTTGATGATATCACTGGTGTCGTAGAAGTCCTGTGCCGTTGCAAGGGATGTGTAGGTAAGGACCTTGTCCACAGGCGAACCCGTGTCATATATCCCGATGACGGTAAGGGAGAGGGGTTTGGCATCCGGGAAGGATATGTCCACCACATCTGCCACATCAACGTTCAGGTCCTCAGCAAAGTCATCGCCTATGATAATGGTGTTCTTCGAGTATGCTAGTTCGAAAAGATCACCGTGGGTCATGTCGTCAGATATGTGTAGCACGGCGTCTTCATTTTCGGGGATGATGCCCTTGATATGGGCATTCTGTGTATTGTCCTCAAACCGGAACGATGCCTCTCCTTCAAGGGATGGGGCTGTGGCGACCACCCCCTCAATTCCATTCACCTGTGTCATCAGGTTCCGGTAGAGGTGGATATGCTCCTCTCCTTTCTCCGGAGATATTATGATATGGGGCAGTTTATCCACGGTGGAGTCATAGAGTTCTTCGGTGAATCCTGTCATAAAGGCGTTGGAGAACACGATTATCATCACTGCAATGCCGATGGCACCAATGGATAAGGCAGTCTGCCTGCGCCTGCTTTTTATATGTCGTAGAGCGATGAAGAGTTCATAGTGCATTGGTGTACCCGGGATCTCAGTTCTTTCTCCTGAGCAGGAGGAATGCGGATATCAGGAGTACGGATAGTGTTTGCACGATCAGGAACCCTGGCATAGCGTCTGCGTCCTCTTCTCCATTCGTGCCTGTGGCAGTATCGTTGTCTGATCCGGCGGTCGTTTCTTCGACATCGATGATCGTCTCTTTGCTGTCAAGTATGTCGTCATCGTTGCCAATAACATCAATGATCAACCGGTATTTCCCTGCAGGCAGGGTTTGGTCCCAGATCGCTTCAGCGGTCTCATCATCATCGGTCAAAAGGGTGGGGACCGTTCTTGTGATCGTCTGGATGGTGCTGCTCTTATCATCCATTACGGTGAAGCGGATCGAACCGTCAAAGGGGACCTGCGATTCGCCGACAATGGTGGCACTTGCTCCGATCTCATCCTTATATATATCGGTGATCCGTGCATCATCCATTGAGTAAAAGGACATTGTGGATGTGATGGTCGTCTCAATGGGGTCATACAGGTGGACCTTGATCCTTCCATTGTACTGGTGTTCATTCGTAAGGAGCATGTTCCACTGTTGCTGCACGGCCAATGGCTGGGTGTGGGTCGGGACCCTTTTCTCTTGTTTGGTGTAGATGACCTGTGAGCCATCGACCAGCATATAATCAATGTCCAGGAGCACTGCTTCATGGGGTGTGATCAGGGCACTGATCCCTTCTGAGTTCGATATGAGGCTATCGATGGTGACCACAGGGAGTACCTGGTGGCCGTGCACGAACGCATGTGTGCGGTTGCAGATCTCGTCGTTATTGTTCAGCAGAGTTATATGTACCTGATACCCCCCATCATCCGTATCGCTCGGGTCCCAGGCAATGACCCTGATGATATCTGAGTTTGCCTGGATCTCCCCAAGGGGGATCGTCCGGGTGTCGAGCGTCTCTTTCTCATGGACCAATTGGGCATGCAGGCTCACATCCTGCAGCGCCACCGAGGATCGAATGGTAACATCACATGAGTCGATATCACTGTATATGTCCGTGATCTCAATTTCAGTGGTATTGTCCAGATCACCGGCTGCTGTAGCGGTTATCACCATTAACAGTAGGGATAATATCAGTGTTCGGTATGGTCGTATCATGCTGCACTCCCAAGTTTTTCTATTATCACGAAATAGCATCTGATAATATTTAACTGTAAGGCGATATGTGATCCTGTCGATCATTTGTCGGGGTAAGGTTCGAACGAGTTCGAAGTTTAAAGAAATATTATATAGTTACAGGACAATGGTCTGAATATCAGGATCACATAACATGGAGATAATGATAATATGAACGATCGATATACAGGAATGGGCACTGTTGTGCTTCTATGCATCCTTTTGGTAACCGTGAGTGTGCTATCATTGGGATGCACTGAAACTTCACAGACGGGTGATACCGGAGAGGATGCGTCGGTGTCGGTATCGAAGGAAATATTCACAGGCAACGATACTGGCCTATCGGTCCGGGTCAATGCGGGCGATCTTGTCCAGGTCGAACTCCTGGAGAATCCCACAACCGGTTACTCGTGGGACCTGAGTGCCACTGATGGACTGGTGCTTCAGGATGACCAGTACGTTGTGTATGAGCATGAGGAAGGCATGGCCGGTGTTGGCGGTGTCCATACATGGACGTTCGAGGCGCAAAACCACGGTGAACAGGTGATATCAGGGATATACAAGCGATCCTGGGAGAATGAGACCGGAGATGAGCAGACCTTTGACCTGATCGTGACTGTGATCCCTGCAGGCGAGGACCGTGATGAGGGTGAGAATAACGAGAACGGTAAGGATGTGGAGGACCTCGAGTATGTTTACGATGATGCCATGGTGGAGGACGTGCAGGTACTGGTGATGGAGTCGTTCCCTGTGCAGGTCAGTGCGGTGGCCAGTGGCTATGTGCCGGATGGCTGCACCGAGATCGATGAGGATAACATCACTGTGCAGCGGGTGGGTAATGTGTTTGATATTACACTCCGAACGATGCGGCCCAGGGATGCTATGTGCACACAGGCGATCGAACCGTTCGAGGTAGCGATCCCTCTGGATGTGTATGGGCTCGAGAAAGGTGTCTACATGGTGGATGTCAATGGTGTCAATGCTACCTTTGAATTGCAGACCGATAACGTGCTTGAGTGAGGATCTGTCATTTGGATGCCGGACTCCTGACGTAGGGTCTGGCATTATTTTTTAATGGAAAATTTCGCTTACGCTCAACAATTCTACAGTAATTGTTTTACCTCTATTTTTTATCCACCAATCTCTATCTTTTTTATCAGAAAATGTATATGATAAAGTCGGTCTATTGTCTGTACCCTTTTTTGCATGTTCCAGTTCTCTTACTCCAAGGCCATGAATATTCACAACAATCGATTTTTTATTCCTTATAATCCTGACTTCCGGTCAATTTAAGCACATATTTTTCTAAACTGTAGCAAGAGAATATTAGCTTAGTCTATCGTTTTTGACACTGCAAATGGGAGATTGCGTGTATAATTAACCAATAAGTATATGT
>JAYEHR010000083.1:0-3673 GCA_034659615.1 Methanobacteriota archaeon
GTATCACATAATTACCTGCGGCACGCAGACTACAACATCTGGTTCACACTTTCGGCCCCCAGCCGCAGGCATCTGGATCACATTATCGACACCCTCAAAAATGAGACTGGATACCCCGTCATAGACCTGCCTACAATACGCCTGTTCAAGATCGGGGTGAAGTTCGATGTCCGATGATACCGTGGTCGATGCACAGGACGAAATGGTGGATGCAATGCTGGATGAGATCAATATTCGCATACTGAAACTTACCCAGGATGGCATTCCCCTAACCCATTCCCCTTTTGCCCATGTCGCCGAGGAGCTGGGCATCAGTGAGAAGGAGGTCGTGGACCGCATCGCAGCGATGCAGGAAAAAGGCTTCATCCGGCGGTTTGGGGCATCCATTGGGCACCGCGTCATAGGGATCACTGCCAATGCTATGTGTACCTGGGACGTGCCAGATGAAAGGGTCGAGGAGGTCGGTGCCGTTATGGCGGGTTTTGAAGAGGTCACACACTGCTATGAACGTCCGCGCTATCCGGACTGGCCGTATAACCTGTTCACCATGGTACACTCATACACACGGGACGATTGTGAGGAAGTGGCACGACAGATCTCCAGGACCACGGGTATTCGCAATTATAAGCTACTCTACAGCGAACGCGAGTTCAAAAAGACCGGTGTCAGATTATGATATCCACACCTTCAAAAAAGTACCTGCCTCTCTTCCTCGATGTTGGCAACAGGAAAGTGGTGATCTTTGGTGGAGGTTCGGTGGGCGAGCGCAAAGCCACCCTCTTTTGCGAATATGCTGACACTTGCGTGCTCAGTGCTGCCTTCACTCCCGCACTGCAGGCCCTGGGACAGGATGGTAAGGTGGAGCTGATCAACCATGACCTGTCATCCATTTCGGATGAGGAGGTCACAGAGCTTATTGATGGTGCCTTCCTGGTTATCCCGGCGACCAGCGATTCCTCATTGAACCAGCGGATAACTGACCTCGCAAAAGATGTTGGTGTGCTGACCAATCCTGTGGAGCATGCAGGCGACGTGGTGATCCCGTCCGTGATACAGAGAGGTGATCTTGTCATTGGTATATCCACACTGGGCAAGAGCCCAGCTCTCTCAAAGTACACGCGCCGCAAACTCGAAGCAGTGATCACTCCCGAATACGGCGACATGGTACGGTTGCAGGAGGCGATACGTTCACAGTTGAAACAGCGTGTTCCCGATCAGGCCATCCGCAGGACCATCCTCTGGGAGATACTGGATGATGGGGCAGTGTGGAACGCACTCGCAGGATCGTATGAAAAAGCGTATAACATAGCATCTACTATAATGGTGAACCATATAGAGAATACAGGATGATAGTATGGGACGCCATATCGACAAATATCATAATATTATTGTTCATCATTGCTTACCTGGAGGATTGCAGTGACAGAAATATCAAGCATGGTCGTCACCCACGCAAAGGCTACCGTTGAGGAGATGGAAGGTGCCTGGCATGGTGATCTTGAAGGTGTACTTGACAAACTCCTCTCTCATGAACTTGTTGATGAATGTGCGGTCCTCAAGACCTGCAACCGGGTTGAGATATATGTGGTGTCTCCCAAAGGTAGCAGCAATGTTCTGTTCCATTTTGCAAAGGAAATGGGCGTATCCTCAAAGATCGTTGAGTTCTACGATCATGATGAATCCCTTATGCATCTGCTACGCCTGACGTCTGGCCTTAAGTCAATGATCATTGGTGAGCCCCAGATCCTCGGGCAGGTCAAGGATATGTACCAGATCGCAAAGGACGCAGGTGCCACAGGTAAGGTACTGGACACTGCTTTCAACAAGGCCATACAGGTTGGCAAACGGGTGAGGACCGAGACGGGCATCAACAGGGGTGCGGTATCCATTGCCTCGGCAGCGGTGGACCTGGCCGATGATATCCTGCATGGTCTCAAGGACAAGAACATCCTCGTTATCGGTACCGGGGAGATGGGTACACTGGTGACACGCGCCCTGGCGCACCGGGATATGAATGTGGTCTACATAGCTAACCGCACCTATGAGACGGCGCATGATCTCGCCAAGGAACTGGGTGGGGAAGCGGTTCATTTCGAGAAGATCGATGCGTATGCTCTGGATGCGGATGTGATCATCAGCGCCACATCTGCTCCCCATTACGTCCTGAAAAAGGATGTGGTCCAGAAAGCGATGAAGGATAAGGATGGTGACCTTCTGTTGGTCGATATTGCCAGTCCCCGGGACATCGACCCGGAGGTTGCGGATATCCCGGGTGTCATATTACGCAATATCGACAGTCTGCGTGCCATCAATGAAAAGAACCTCGAAATGCGCATGAAGGAGGCCAAAAAGGCAGAGGTTATCATTGAGGAGGAGATCGGTCTGCTCACTGCCCAGTACAAGCGGCAGAAGGCTGACCGTCTGATCTCCGAGCTCTACAGCCATATATATTCGTTGCGGAAGAGGGAGATGGATCGGGCGATCAATCGTTTGAGTGCCTATCATACCATGGGTGACATCGAGCGACATGTCCTGGACGATCTGACCCGCGCGATAGTGAACAAGCTGCTGGCAGAACCCACCAAGGTCCTGCGAAGTGCGGCAGAATATGATGATGAGGAATTCCTGGACTCGGCCTCCCGGCTGTTCAACGTGGGTCCTGCAAGGAAGGAAAATAATATGAATAAATGTCAATGAGGGTTGAAGATATGTTCCCACAACTACGAATGCGGCGACTGCGGAGTGGCAAGATACGTGATATGGTGCGAGAGACGTCCCTGTCTGTGAACGATCTGATCTATCCGATGTTCGTGGATGAGACGCTCGACACTGCCAGAGAGGTCCCGTCCATGCAAGGGGTCTACCGATTGCCGCTGGACAGGGTTGTGGATGAGGCAACAGAGGCCGCAGATCTCGGTATCCCCGGGGTGATCCTGTTTGGCATCCCTGCTCAGAAGGATGAGGTGGGGAGCAGTGCCTCAGGGGACGAGGATATCGTGCAGCGTGCCACCCGCGCGATCAAGAAAGAACTGGGCAAGGACATGATGGTTATCACGGATGTGTGCATGTGCGAGTTCACCAGTCATGGCCACTGCGGGATCGTGGATCATAGTTCAGAGGAGGTCCTCAACGATGCGACCCTGCCCCATCTGGGTAAGATCGCCACCAGTCATGCCCGTGCGGGTGCGGATATGGTGGCTCCTTCAGGCATGATGGACGGCATGATCGGTGCCATCCGCTCGGCACTGGACAGGGAACATTTTGAGAATATCCCGATCATGTCATACGCAGCCAAGTACTCCTCCGCCTTCTACGGTCCGTTCAGGGATGCTGCGGACTCGGGATACTCATTCGGTGACCGCTCCACCTACCAGATGGACCCGGCCAACTCCGATGAGGCCATCCGTGAAGTGGAACTGGACATTATGGAAGGTGCTGACATCATTATGGTCAAACCGGCCCTTCCCTATCTGGACATTCTGTACCGTGTCAAACACGAGTTCGGGATGCCCACTGCCGCTTACAATGTGAGTGGGGAGTATTCCATGATCAAGGCAGCGGCACAGCAGGGCTGGCTGGATGAGACCCAGGTGATGTACGAGTCCCTGCTCTCGATCAAACGCGCGGGTGCCGATATGATACTGACGTATTTCGCAAAGGATCTGGCACGGAT
>JAYEHR010000083.1:3773-38492 GCA_034659615.1 Methanobacteriota archaeon
GAGAAAGCGAAGAAATTGCTCCCGGGTGGAGTGAGCAGCCCTGTTCGTGCGATAAAACCGTATCCCTTCTACGCCGAGTCGGCTGCAGGATCACGGATCATGGATGTCGATGGGAACGAGTACATCGATTATTGTCTTGGATATGGTCCCAATATCCTGGGCCATGCCCATCCGCAGGTAAAGCAGGCCATCACAGAGCAGCTTGATAAGGGATGGCTGTACGGCACTCCCACGGAGCTGGAATTCACCCTGGCGGGGAAGATCGTGGACCTGTACCCTGGCATCGACATGCTGAGGTTCATCTCCACCGGCACTGAAGCCACAATGAGCGCCCTGCGCGTGGCACGGGGGTTCACCGGCAAGGACAAGTTCATCAAGGTCGAGGGTGGATTCCATGGTGCACACGATGCAGTGCTGGTCAAGGCGGGGTCCGGCGCAACGACCCTGGGCGAACCCGATTCTCTCGGTATTCCTGCGGATTTCACAAAACACACCCTTCAGACCCCGTTCAATGATATTGAGGCAATGACCGGGCTGATCGAGTCCAACAGCGATGATCTGGCAGCGGTGATAATGGAACCTGTGATGGGTAATATTGGTCCTGTCCTCCCGGATGACGGTTACCTTAAGGAGGTGCGCAAGGTCACTCAGGAGAACGACGTACTGCTCATCTTCGACGAGGTGATCACCGGTTTCAGGCTGGCCATGGGTGGTGCACAGGAATATTACGGCGTGACGCCTGACATGACGACCCTCGGAAAGATCGTGGGAGGCGGTATGCCCATTGGTATCTTCGGAGGACGCCGTGACATCATCGAGATGGTGGCTCCCTCTGGAGCCGTGTACCAGGCAGGCACGTTCAGCGGTAATCCTGCCTCCGTTGCAGCCGGGATCGCAGTACTTGATATCCTGGAAAAAGAGAAGGTCCACGATAAGCTCAATGCCAGAGGGGACATAATACGCTCGCGTCTGTCCGAGCTGGTGGCTGATAAGGGATTGGGTCATACCGTGTCCGGTGTGTCGTCCATGTTCAAGATATTCTTCGGGGACAAACCTCATAATTATCAGGATGTGCTTAAATGTGACAAGGCAGGATATATTGAGTTCTTCCACCGGATGTTATCAAGCGGTGTGTTCGTGCCCCCGTCCCAGTTCGAGACGAACTTCCTTTCATTTGCGCACACTGATGAGGACATCGAGGCGACCCTTCAGGCCTATGATGCATGTCTCAGGTAATTCGAGTAATAGATAATGGTAGGTGATACAACAATGATCATTGGAACCCGTGGAAGCGACCTTGCCCTGGCACAGGCCAGTACGGTGTCGCGAATGCTTGATGAGAGGGGGTACACAACCACCCGGAAGATCATCAAGACCACAGGCGATACGTTCACAGACCGTCCTCTCCATGAGGTCGCCGGGGTGGGTGCCTTCGTGCGGGAACTGGATGACCGCATGTTCGCTGGCGAAGTGGATATTGCTGTCCATTCCATGAAGGACCTGCCCACCGAGCGGCCGGATGGATTGGCCATAGCTGCTGTGTTGGAAAGGGATTCCCCCTTTGACGTCCTCCTGACACAGGACGGCACTACTCTGGACGAGCTGCCGGAAGGTGCTATCATCGGGACCACCTCCATGCGGCGGCGGGCCCAGCTGCTACGGTATCGTCCGGATCTGGAGGTCCTGGATATTCGGGGCAATATCAACACACGTATAGAGAAGTTGCGATCTGGCAAATATGATGGTATCATGCTGGCAGAGGCAGGGCTTGAGCGCATGGGCTGGGACCTGGGTGCAGAACGACTGGATCCCGATCAGTTCTGCCCGTCTGCCAATCAGGGTACCATTGCTGTTGTGACCAGGAGCGGCGGCGAAGCCGAGTCAATCTGCTCCCAGATCGATCATCTGCAATCCCGTATCGAAACCGAGGTTGAGCGCATCTTGATCACTGATGTTGAAGGTGGGTGTATCGTGCCCATTGGTTCATTTGCCAGGATGGTGGAGAATGGTACGAAGATACATGTGCGTGCAGAAGTGCTTGCACTGGATGGTACCTACAATGTTGGAGTAGAGGAAACGATCCCTGTGGATAACTATCATAAACATGCGACACGGTTGGGACAGCGTCTGGTAGAAGTGGGCGGGAAGGAGCTTGTCCAGGATGCGGTATGTCGTCTGGGACGTCCAGATGAAGATGTCTGATCAAAGGTGATATTATGGTGAACGTTACGGGAATCGATCTCAAGAATCCGACCATACTGGCAGCGGGTATCATGGGCACCACCGGTGCGGCCATGGTCCGTATGGCAAAGGCAGGTGCGGGGGCCGTTGTGACCAAGTCCATCGGTCCGGAACCGAAGACAGGACATAGCAACCCGTCAATGGTGCAACTGGACTGTGGCTACATTAATGCCATGGGGCTGCCGAATCCGTCATACTCCGATTTTGTGGACGAGATCCGTATCGCGAAGGAAGGTGCGGATGTACCGGTGATCGCAAGTATCTTTGGCGGTGATGCGCCCGAGTTCGTACAGGTTGCAGAAGGGCTGGAGCCTGCCGGACCGGATGCGTTCGAACTGAACGTCAGCTGTCCCCATGCTGAAGGGTATGGTGCCACCATCGGAAGCGACCCTGCACTGGTGGAGGATATCACCCGTGCGGTGCGTGACGCAGTGGACGTACCGGTCTGGGTGAAGCTCACCCCAAATGTCACCGACATCGTGAGTATCGGGATGGCTGCCCGGCGTGGCGGTGCCGATGCGGTGGTTGCCATTAACACTGTCAGGGCAATGGCCATTGATGTCGCATCCGGATACCCGATCCTTGGCAACCGATTTGGAGGTCTCTCCGGAGCCGCCATCCGTCCCATCGCTGTCAAATGCATATACGACCTCTACCAGGCACTTGATATTCCTATCATCGGGGTCGGCGGTGTATCATCATGGCAGGACGGTGTGGAACTGGTCATGGCAGGCGCATCTGCGGTACAGATCGGTTCAGCAATAGTGGATTCTCCGGACGTGTTCAGGCATGTTGCACATGGTATTGAGCGTTACCTTGATGAGAATGATCATTCAGGGATAGAAGATATAATAGGAATTGCACACGAGATGATCTGATGCGGCCAATAGATGCAAGAATTGTCAAAACAATACAGGAAACCCCTTCAACCCGGACGTTCTTCTTTGATGTCTCGTTCGACGATGCGCAACCCGGACAGTTCGTCATGGTCTGGGCACGCGGAGTGGATGAGGTTCCCATGACCCTTTCATATGCCAATGCCATAACCGTGCAGAAGGCGGGAGATTGCACATCCCACATCGTTGAACTGTCCGAGGGCGACTCGTTGGGCATCCGTGGTCCTCTTGGAAATGGATTCACAATGCCTGAAAAAGATGACAGGATCCTATTCGTAGCAGGTGGAGTGGGCTCAGCTCCTCTTGCCCCGCTGGCGGACCGCACCTCATCGATCGGTGCGAGCATGGTGGCCGTATTGGGTGCCAGGAACAGTGATGAACTGATCTTCGAGGAACGATTCTCACAGGCAGGTGAGGTACATGTCACAACAGATGATGGTTCGGCCGGACGATGCGGTTTCGTGACTGACCAGTTGCTTGACATGGACGTGGCGACGTTTGATCGCATCTATGTATGTGGTCCTGAGATCATGATGTATAAGGTCTTCGAGATCCTCAAGGGCAAACAGGTCCATGGTCGTGCAGAGTTCAGTCTACACAGGTATTTCAAATGTGGGATCGGTGTGTGCGGAGCCTGTTGCATGGATCCGACAGGTCTGCGGGTATGCAAGGATGGTCCCGTATTCAAGGGTCTGCAGCTTGAGAACTCAGAGTTTGGGAAATATAAAAGAAGTGCAAGTGGGCAGAAGACCGGTATTTGAATCTGCCCATATCATATACGTTATGTAAGTATTTCAAGGCTGTTCTTCATGGCCCAGAAAGTAGCTTTCTTGAAGAAACCCTGTACTTCAACCTCAATGCAATCATTGTTCAGGGCCATTACACATCGATTGAAAGCCTGACGTCCGTTACTGGCATAGACGATGGATCGTATCGTATTCTCGTCTGTCCGGACAACAGTGGTTGGCTCCATCTGTGATGCTGACTCGATAATTTCGAATTCTGCGAGTTGTGCATTCCTTGTGATAACCTTAACCCGTACTGTATCCCCATCGTTCATGTCGATGATGATCAGTATATCTTCGTTCTCGATCAATTTCTGACATGTGTCCGGCATCCTGTCTAACTTCTCGATATATGTGTCTACATTGTCCTGGATGTCGCAGAACAGCACTTCTTCGTGGTCCGAAAGCGGATCGCCTTCGATTCCATTTGCGGCTGCTACACCCAGCATAGAACTGTTAAGTAAAAAGAAGATTAGTATAATTGTCATAGTTCGAAACTTTTGTGTCATATATTCACTCCTTCGATCTTCATGTTTCCAGGAGCCAACTGTAACATAGATTGTCCATGCCTGTTTTGATTACTGAAAAGATGGCTAGCATTAACTCTGTGTGTACAAGTATATGATTTATATGGCCACAGATATACAATTATATCTATTCATTTCATTCTCATCCCCTCCTTCCGACGTTATCATACGTCGGTATAATGAGCATCTCGGAGTTTCTTTAGTTCCATATCTCCCTACATTTATACTACATTTGTACAAAATACGCAATGTCAGTGGATCATCAGTGTAGGATAGATAAACAATTTATACCATTCTTTCATGTATTGGGTGTATACGGTTGGTTTGATCGTGGGTATGCCCAAGGGATGGCTGGCTATGCTATGATGGGTACCAAGTGGATAGTAATAGTTATTTTACGTGATGCAACAGAGGATATAATATTATGATAGGACGATTCAAACACGGTGATGAGATCTTCTATGGGAATGTAAATGATGGTCGGGTCAGTTCATCAGAGGATAGCAACATGAGATCGTTCGAGCTATCACAACTGGAGGTACTGCCGCCCACAATCCCTTCCAAGATCGTGTGCGTGGGGCTGAACTACCGGGACCATGCCCGGGAGCTGGATATGCCCATTCCCAATGAGCCTGTGATCTTCATCAAACCACCGTCCACTGTAGTCGGACACGGGGGCAGGATCGTATACCCGGATTGCAGTAGCAGGGTGGACTATGAAGCAGAACTTGCGGTAGTGATCGGGAAACGCTGCAGGAATATCGATGCCCAGCGTGCGGACGATGTGATCGCAGGTTATACATGTTTCAATGATGTTACGGCACGAGACCTCCAGCAAAGGGATGGTCAATGGACGCGGGCAAAGAGCTTTGATACCTTTGCACCGATGGGGCCGTTCATTGTGTCCGTTGAAGAGTTCTGTCCCGGAGATGCACGTGTTCGAAGTCGTGTCAATGGTGAGGTCCAACAGGATTCGAGTACATCGAACCTGATATTTGATGTACCCTATCTCATAGAGTTCATCTCATCTATCATGACTCTTGAGGTGGGGGATGCTATAGCCACAGGCACGCCACCCGGGGTAGGAGAGTTGCACAGGGGTGACGTGGTGGAGATCGAGATCGAAGGAATTGGAAATCTGAAGAATGAGGTAATATGATGTTATTTGATCAGGTCAACAGGGAACTTGAGTTGACAGAGCGCCATCTGGTGGTTCTTAAAAGGGTGGTCAAGGATGGACCCATAGGCATCTTGAAGCTGGCTGAGAAGACCAACATGCCCACACACAAGGTGCGGTATTCATTGCGTGTGCTCGAGCAGGAGCATCTGATAAAACCATCTAGCCAGGGTGCGGTCGCTGGTGATAGGGTAGGCGAGTTCTTCTCAGGGTTCGATGATGAGATTACGATGATATATAATAAAATAGGGCAAATACGTCATATAGAAAATTAAATATAATATTGTTATATTTATTATTGTATATATAAGCATATTTACTCTGTATATAGACGAATGTTTATACGTGTTTATATATGTTTATAAGTATTTATGAGTTAATCTAATTTTCAGGAGCGGATATGGATGACATTGAGTGATGAGGACATGCGGACGATAGAGAAGTTTGCGCTACAAAATGCTGTAAAATACGGAAAGGTTCCACAGGTCGGTGCTGTTATGGGTCGTGTGATGGGCGAGTATCCCTATCTTCGCGCACAGGCAAAGGATGTGACACCTGTTATACAGGAAGTAGTGGCAAAGGTAGCTTCGGAGAATACTGATGAATGGGAGGATCGTCTCCGGTCCATTGCTCCGGAACTGTTGGAGGAGCTTGCTGAGAAAAAGGAACCGTATAAAGGGCTTAAATCCCTGGGTGTGTCGGAGGGCGAAACGGTTGTGATGAGGTTTGCTCCCAATCCAAATGGTCCGGCAACCCTTGGAAGTGCTCGTGGTATCGTTGTGAACTCCGAATATGTAAAAATGTATAATGGAACCTTCATAATACGGTTCGATGACACGGATCCCCAGAACAAGCGTCCTATGCTCGAGGCTTATGACTGGTATATCGATGATTGTACATGGCTTGGTGCCAAACCCGATAAGGTTGTGATCGCGTCGGATCAGATGGTCGTGTATTACGATTATGCAAGAAAGCTCATTGAGATGGGGCATGCCTATGTTTGTTTCTGTCAGGGCAGCGAGTTCAAGGAGTACAAGGATGCAAAACAACCCTGTCCTCACAGGGATCAGAGTGCTAAGGAGAATCTCTATCATTGGGATCGCATGCTTGCTGGCGAGTATGAGGAAAAGGAAGCGGTCGTCCGTATCAAGACCGATATTACACATAAGGATCCGGCACTGCGTGATTTTGGTGCCTTCCGTATCATAAAAACCCCGCATCCGCGTCCTGAGGTGGCTGATCGATACGTAGTCTGGCCTCTTCTGGATTTAGAGGGTGCCATCGAGGATCATGAGCTTGGCATGACCCACATCATTCGGGGCAAGGACCTGAGGGATAGTGAGAAGCGCCAGCAGTACATCTATGATTACCTGGGCTGGGAATACCCAAAGACCATGCACTGGGGTCGTATAAAGGTGCACGAGTTCGGCAAGTTCAGCACAAGCGGACTCAGGAAATCCATTGAGAATGGTGAATACGACGGATGGGACGACCCACGCCTGCCTACGCTCCGTGCCGTGCGCCGGCGTGGCATCCGTGCCGAAGCCGTGCGCCAATTCATGATCGAGATGGGTGTAGGTGAGACCGATGTTAGTATCAGCATGGATTCGCTGTATGCACATAATAGGAAGATCATAGATCCTCTGACAAACCGTTACTTCTTCGTATGGGATCCCGTTGAACTGGACATTGTGAATGCTAAACCACGTGTTGTAACGCCGTCCTTTCATCCTACAGAAAAGAGAGGTCGGCGCCGGATCGAGGTCGGTTCTAAGATATATGTATGTCGGGACGATGTCAGGGATGTCAGTGTCGGGGATCGTATACGCCTAAAAGACCTCTATAACATAGAGATCACGTCCATCGAGCCGCTTCAGGCATGCTGTATCGGGGATTCTCTGGACATTGTGAAGAAAGAACGGATACCGATCGCCCAGTGGGTGCCTGAGGATAACCTGCCGGTGAAGGTCCTGGCACCGCATGGCAAGTTCACGGGTCTTGGTGAGATAGGGATCGTTGAGGAACTGGACAACGTGGTACAGTTCGAACGGTTCGGTTTCTGCCGGATCGATTCAGTGGATGACGAAATAATTGCCTATTTCACACATAAGTGATCCTGGTTCCCATGTGATGGTCCCTGCTTATAACACCTATCATGTGGCAGGTGTCAATCTCATACGATCGCAAAAGCAGAATATTATGCAAGACAATCCTCTCTTTGATAGGATTTACTGTTAGTATATAATTTTACAAATTAGATACTAAAATAAAATCAGAAAAATATGGTGATCGTTTCATCACCATATTCATATAAATAAAGATCAAGCTTCGGTTGGAGCTTTAGCTGGTGCTGCAACTGGTTGAGTGATCACTTCTGACTTCCTGATCTCTACCCTTCTGATCGGGTATATGGATTTTGCGTTCCTGTAGATGTTAGCTGCGAGCTTACCGGTGACCACTTCTTCGACAAAGTGCTCATAACCAAGCTCAGATGCACGTTTCTTTACAATCTCTTCCATTACGTTGCGGATGGCCTTGATCTGGCTGGTGCGTGCCCTATTCACGGTGAATGAAATAGGTTTTATACGCATTTTGCTTCCATCTTTTGTGGTAACACTGATGTTCGTATCGATCCTTGATGTCTGGCGTTTTACGATAGATCGGAGATAATCGGTTGTGATCTCATGGCCGATGAATCGTGTGGTAGCCACATTGCCTGTAACATCGTTTATTTCAAAACGAAGCTTGATGTTATGTTTCGAGAAGTCGCCAGTAAGGTCTCCCACAGTAGTTATGATAATTCGCCCTATCAGGTTCTGGGGTTCATCTGCTGGTGTGGTCCCGATATCATCGCGGCCGATGAACGCTGGGGCTTCTATGTTATACCATTCCTTAGATTTCCACTTGTCCAGTTTCCGCTGTACTTTTCGTGCCAAGTTATTCCTCCAATATCAGTGTGATGTTTCGTTGAAATTCCGTGATGTTTTTGAACAGTTATATATTCCGTGATCGTTCGATTCGTAGATAACCGGTGTTAGTTGATATCAATAGCGCTCTATACTATACATGTCTCTATATAAACGAATCGGTCATGATCCCGCTTGATATTTGCGTACATCCCACGGTCTTTATAGGAAGCGAATCCCCTCAGGCAGCTCTCCGAAGCGTTTCACGAACTCGTCCGGCCAGTTCTCCGGGTCAAGTCCTTTCTGTGCCAGGAAGGCCGATGTCCAGCGCTCAAGCCCGACACCCGAGCATCCGGACCACAGTTCTTCGCCGGACTGGCATTTCACGTTGAACCCGGAAGGGTATTTTGTCCCGTTGACACTGACGTTCTGGAACTCCAGCCATTCCCCATCCTCTCCCCGGTATGGGAGGGGCGCCTCATAGTCTGTGGTCCCGGTCTCACCCTGTTCCGATATACCAGTGAGGCCTTCCTGAGCCATGAACCAGGGAGTGACCCAGGCTTTTCTCCATTCAAGATCCAGGATATCATTGAATATATGCATGTACCTCTCATGCAGGTCCTTTGCACAATCGAGCACATCGTCCTTCGGGCCTAGCCAGACGATCTCGATACGGTGGAACTCGTCCACACGTTCCATTCCATGGATACCGCCACTTTCATAGCGGTGTGAGGTTCCGGATCGGTCGAATACCGTTATCGGGAATTCCGCAGTGGGTATGGTCTCCCCCTGTAAGAACATCCAGAACGGTGGGCACTGAGCGTAGCACATTCCTCCGATGGGATCTCCGAGCTTACTTTTGATCAGTTCTACAGGCACCTCATGGGTCACCTTGTAGTGATCAGAGACCTCTTCCCAGAACTCCGGATCCCGGGTCTTTGGTGGACAAACATAATATATCTCTGGATAGACACCCTTTGCATGGCCTGATTTCTGCCAGACCTCCCAGGGTATAAGTTTTGGGAATATCATTTCCTGGTATCCCAGGGGTTCAAGCAGTTCATCGTATACGATCTTCTCAAAGGTCCTGAACAGTTTTGTCGACTGGGGGCCATGTATCCACTGCCCGCGGCTTGCACCACGCCGGATCCAACCGCGTTTGACCATCTCGGGTGTGGGGTCCTGGTTGAACTTCGGCTCCTTTTTTTCACTTTCCCAGAGCACGTTCCAGTGTTCGGCCTTGCCTCCATAGAGCTTCTCCTCGATCTTATCCTCCATGAGCTTCAATATCCTGTCAGGCACACGGTTCTCAAGTTCGGATTCCCCCACGTCCAGTTCAAGGGTAATGGCACCGTCCTTGAATTCCATGCTGCTGACATGAGGTATCTTCAGGTTACCTACCGATTGTTCTGCAGGCACACTGATGGTGAAGTGATCCACATCGATCCCACGTATCCCTATATGGAAATCCTTCCCGAGTTTTCCGGCAAGGGGCTTGCGAAGACGTATGATAGCATCATGTGCCCGAACATACCTGCCGGACACGATCTCAACCTCTATCCCGTTCTCTTTCAGGCTCCAGCTCCTGATCTGTGCGCCCTGTCCCTCAGGGGCGCCCTTTGTAAGTATTGTCTTGCCAGCTTCCCCAAAAAATTGCTCAATGGTCTCCTTAGCATCTGCCGGGTCGGCGCTTGTCCTGAACGTTCCCTTTAATTTAAAATCCAGATCCATTTGTTATTCCTCATAGGAGTGTGAATGTTATGTTGATGATCAAGTGTAAATGTTATACTGATGATCAAGTGTAAATGTTATACTGATGATCAAGTGTGAATATGTTCCAGTATTCGCCGATTATGGTGGAGCATCTGGTAACAGCTTCTACAATAGACTCCAGCTTTAATAACGTTTCTAAATCGTAGAACCGTCTGCATTCTTTCTGGTCATTGCCAGAGGTATCGATGCTCATCAAGAAAACGGTATTGATCCACGCGACGCGATCGTGTGTATATCAGCGCTGCCGGATGATATATCTTCAATACGCACCTGCCTTCTATCATCTCCGTAGCACCCCACTGCAACGGATGCTCCGGGCAGAATGCCCTCTGCGCAGTATTCCCCAGCAGGATGATCACGTTTGGATCAAGCAGCTCGATCTGTTCTGTCAGGAACGGTTTGCAGGCCTGCAGTTCTATCGTGCGCGGGTTCCTGTTCTTTGGTGGTCTGCACTTGATGGCATTGACCACTGCCCAGTCCTCGTCTGGCAGGCCCATATACCCGATAATCTCATCAAGGATCGTCCCTGCACGCCCACAGAAAGGAACACCCGTCTCATCCTCGTTCTTCCCCGGGGCTTCGCCAATGAACAGCACTTTTGGATCGTCGGATCCCTTTCGGATGACCCTGTTGGTCACGGTCTCATGCAATTCACAGCGTCGGCAGTCACGAATTGCATCTTCTATCGCAGATAATTCGTTATTCAGCGTCATATCTGACTCCTGTTCATCTCGCAGATCAGCTGTTCTCAACTTTTTGTTGTACATCCTCTGCGATCTTCGCGTTCATGAGCAGGTCATCCATGACTGCGATCAGGGATGAAAGTTTCTCAGTGGATATATGTATTGTAGCGTAATTGTCGGTGATCTGCGTATCCATGTTCGAAAGGTTGTCCGGTGCCAGGGATCGGGCAACCATTTCGGAGATATGTGATGTGTCGGGACTGATAAGTTCAATCTTCATTGTGGCTTTCATTTCCATAACCCTCTCCTCCAAGTTGTTTACCGACGATCTCGTCCACCCTGCGGATGAAGTCCTCTGAGGTCCCCTGCGGTATGGACGCACCGGAGGCGATATTGTGTCCGCCGCCCTGTCCACCCACCGCATCAGCTGTTTCTCTCAGTGCACTGGCAAGGTCCAGCCCCTGTTGTATCAGTGCGCGTGTCCCGCGGGAGGATACTTTCACCAGGTCCTCCACCCGATTGACCGCCAGGAACGGCATGTCCGGGTGTATATACCTGACCACTATGCTTGCAACGATCCCTGTGGATTCCAGATTGGCCGCGTTCAAATACCAGATGTGTTCGCCACGCTGGATCATCGTTTCAGCCCTTTTGATATCAGTGATGACCTTTTTCTGGAGTTCGGTCGTGAGTGAACGTGCTTCCTCATATGAGTCCCTGTCCTTCATGCATAGCGCCAGAGCCAACCCGTACTTATCCTGTTTCCCACAACTGTTAAGTGTTGCTACCATGTCATAAACATTTGGGATCAGTTCCTGATTCAGAATATATACATCTCCAATGGCGGCATCCACCGCCTCAGGACTGGCGTTCTTTGTGAGTTTCAGGGCAATGGCAGAAATGAGTTTTTTCAGTTCATCGGTCTTCAATTCATCAATATTCCCGTGGATGTTCAGGATATCAAGGAACTCATCGATCTTATCACGATTTCCGGTGATGTCGAGATATGGTTCGGGGGTGTTCTCCAGCACGTCTGCTATATCCCCACCACCAACCTTCAATCCCTTCTGCACCGATACAATCTTGGCCTGTACGGCTTCATCAAGTATATGCTTATTCGGTTCCCCAAATAGTTGTTTATCCCCAACCGCTCCTGCAATGGCCAGTCCGGCCAGGTCCACGTTATTGGCATTGATCTGTCTGGCCACCAGATATGTGGTCATTGAAGCACAGAGATATGTGGCACCATCGACACCTGCCATATGTGGGTTGATCGCAGCGGTCGCGGGTGACTCTCCCACCGGTTGGTGATGATCGATCACCACAACGTCCTGTTTGACCTTCCCTATGAGGTCCGGCTGTCCACTTCCCATGTCGCAGAACACCACCAGGTCGCTGTCAGATGTGCTTTTGTTGACGGTCTCTATGACATCCTCGTCCAGCCGGCTGGTGATGGTCACATGGTAGGGAATATCCTCTCGCAGGAGCGTCTGGCAGATAATGGCTGCAGAGGTGAGCCCATCGGCGTCATTGTGTGAGATCACCCGTACATGGCTGTAGCTTACAATGGTCTGCGCGACCTGTTCCGCGATGTTGGTAAGTTCCTGTATTTCATTCAATGGTATCACTCAGAAGTGTAATGGTATCCAGTAGAAATATAATGGTATCCGTCTGTTACCGTATGATCTCTCCCGGTCCGGTGCTGCTTCCACTATCCATGATACACCCAACATTTATACAGGTATTGATGCCGGTGTGGATGTCATCACCCATGATCACACCCAGTTTCCGCCGTCCGGAATCGGTACGTTTGCCCCTGAGCGTTACCCTGATGTTCCTGCCATCATGGCGCAGGTTCGCAACCTTTGTGCCAGCACCGAAATTACATCGCCTGCCGATCACGCTATCCCCGACATAGCTCAGGTGCCCGATCTTGGTACCGTCCATCAGGATGCTGTTCTTCACTTCAACAGCATTGCCAACATGGACATCGTTGCCTATGGCCGTGGATGGACGTATGAAACAGTTCGGTCCGATATCGCAGTTGTTGCCGATCACAACAGGGCCGATAATGTACGCCCCGTTCCTGATAATACTCCCCTCGCCGACCACCACATCACCGATAAGAGTGGCATTGGGTTCAACTGTTCCCGCACGATCGCTCCCGATCTCCCGTAGCAGTACTTCGTTAGCGTTCAACAGATCCCAGGGTCGTCCGATATCTATCCAGTCCTGGGACAGGATCTCATACCCGACCTCAGCATTCGAATCGATCAGCATCTGAAGGGAATCCGTGATCTCGAGTTCTCCCCTTGAGGATGGTTCGGTCTGCCGTATGAGATCGAAGATGGGATCGTTGAACAGGTAGATGCCGGCGTTGGCCAGATCGGTAGGCGGTTCGGAAGGTTTTTCGATGATCCGTGTGACCAGTGAACCGGATGTTTCAATAACACCGAAATCGGATGGATTCTCGACCCTTTTCACCGTAAGCACGGCTTCCTCATTCCTGGACATGAGATGCTTGATATGGGATGGGCTGATCAGGACATCACCGTTCAGTACTATGAACCGGCCATTCACATGCTCCTCTGCGCACCCGATGGCATGTGCGGTACCCCGTTGTTCATCCTGGTGCACATATTCGATATCCACGCCCCACTGGCTACCATCCTCAAAATGGTCCCGGATCACATCTTCCCGGTATCCTGTGATCAGAACAATACCCTCGATCCCTGCCTCGGCCACGGCAGTCACGATATGCTCCAGCATTGGCTTATTGGCAACAGGAAGCATGACCTTCGGACATTCGGATGTAAGGGGACGCATACGTGTGCCTTCCCCGGCTGCAAGTATGACCGCTTTCATGCCAACGCCTCGTTTACCAGTCTCTCGGCCCGGGCATAGATATCATCCACCCCTTCCCTGGCTTCGGCAGTGATGCGTATCTTGGGTTCCGTTCCGGAAGGGCGCACCAAAACCCATCCATCATCCAGATCCACACGGACCCCATCAATATCATTGACCTCTCCAAGAGCGGACAGTTCCTTGCGGACAGTCTTCATTATATGAGATTTCTTATCATTGTCACATTTCACTGTCCCACGTTTTGTGGGGTAGTGAGGGAGTTCATCCCGCAGTTCTGATAATCGTCTTTCTGAGACCATATCCACGATCTTTGCAGAGGCATAGATTCCATCGGGACAGTACGACACATCCGGGAAGATCCAGCTACCGGACGGCTCTCCCCCAAGATCGGCACCATACTGCTTGATCGCTTCAGCGACATAGACATCCCCGACCCGTGTGCGTATGATCGTTGAGCCAGGCATGGCATCGTCCACGATCATGGACGTATCCACAGGCACGACAAGGGTGGCCCCTTTCTTGCATTCTTGTTTTGCAAATATGGCAAGCATCTCATCCCCTGTGATAAATTTCCCGTTCTCGTCCACTGCCATCATCCGGTCCGCGTCTCCGTCCTGTGCAATACCAATGTCTGCTTCGAACTCACGAACGGCTTTTTTAAGCATCCAGAGGTTCCTGTCATTGGGTTCCGGATTACGTGCAGGGAAGTACCCGTCCGGTTGTGAGTTCAGGGTGATTACCTCACATCCCATCTTTCGCAGGACATAGGGTGTAATGGTACTGCCGGCGCCGCAGCCACAGTCGATGACCACGCGTTTTGTTGAGCGCCCCATTCTATCCAGTATCATCTCGCTATGTTGCAGAATAGTGTTATCGTCCTGTGTTATCGTGCCGATCTCATTCCAGGGCACAGGCTCGAAGTCCTCGGATGCAACGAGTTCCTCGATCATCTGCTGCTGCATCGAATCAAAGGCCATGCCATCCGGGTTCCACAGTTTGATACCGATATATTCGGAGGGGTTGTGGGACGCGGTGATCATCACGCCGCAATCGAACTTTCTCGCAGCATATGCTAGTGTTGGTGTGCTGATCATTCCCGCACGCACCACATCACAGCCAGCCGAGGATAGTCCTGATATGATGGCATGTTCGATCATCTCTCCTGCAATACGAGGGTCGCGGCCGACAACGGCAGTCTTACACGTTTTGCCAAGGGCGAGTCCAACCTTGAGAGCAAGATCCACGCCAACGTCCTGATTGGTGATACCTCTGATACCCGATGATCCGAATAATTTCATACAATCTCTCCTGTTTCATTCTACTGTTACGCTTTTAGCAAGGTTTCGCGGTTTGTCGATCGAACATCCTCTCTCAAGGGCTGTATAATAGGCAAGGAGTTGTAGTGCCACTGCAGATAGTATAGGAGAGAGTAGTTCGTGTGTGGGCGGAACCCGCAACACAACGTCCACATACTTCACGATCTCGGTATCATCCTCGTCAGCTACTGCAATGACCATGGCATCTCGTGCTTTTACTTCCTTGATATTGCTGAGGATCTTGTCATAGGTATTTCCTTTTGTAGCAATGGCTACAACTGGCGTATTTACATCGATCAGAGCCAGTGGTCCATGCTTGAGTTCACCGGCAGCATACCCTTCTGCGTGGATGTATGATATCTCTTTGAGCTTGAGTGCACTTTCCAGGGCGATGGGAAAGTTCAGATGGCGGCCGATGAAGAAATAATCGCGGGCCTGTGCGAACTGTTTTGCACATTCACGGATATTCTCCTGGTGGTTAAGGATCTTCTGTATCTGGCCCGGTATACGTTTGAGAGCAACAAGCATGTCCTTCGCATTGTCGGCACGGATATGCCCCCGCGCTCGTCCGAAATGCAGGGCGAGCAGGTACAGTACGATCAACTGTGCCGTGAAGGTCTTTGTGGCCGCAACACCGATCTCGGGACCGGAGTGGGTGTATATCACATTCTCGGTCTCTCGTGTGATGGTGCTTCCGACCACGTTGGTAATGGCAATGGAATTACATCCATAGGACTTCGAGCTGCGTATGGCGGCCAGGGTGTCGGCCGTTTCACCGGATTGGGTGATTGCGATCGTCAGCACATCGTTCTTCATGACCGGATCGCCATACCTGAATTCCGAGGAGGTGCTTACATCGGTATGGATGCCAGCCAACCGTTCAAAGAGATACTTCCCGAGCAACCCTGCATTCCATGAGGTCCCACAGGCCACGATCTCAAGCCGATGTATGTTGCGTATCTCTTCTCTGGTAAGATTCAGCTCTTTTAGCTTTACCGTTCCTCCAAGTTCGAATATCTTGCCGGCAAAGGTGTCCTGTATGGACTTGGCCTGCTCATGTATCTCCTTTAGCATGAAGTGTTCATAACCGGCCTTTTCAGCGGATTCGATGTCCCATTCGATGGTTGTGACATCTTTCTCGAGTGGATTACCGTCCACATCGTAATAATCGATCCCTTCGTGAGTGATGCGCACCAGTTCCAGGTCATTGATGAAAACGACATCCTTTGTGTGGTTCAGGAATGCCGTTACATCGGATGAGGCGTAGAACTCGCTGTCTCCGAGCCCCACGACCAGGGGGCTGTCCTTTCGCGCAGCTACCATCACATCCGGTTCACTCCCGCAGACTGCGGCAACAGCATAGGATCCCTCCAGTTGTTGAGTTGTACGACGCAGCGCGCTGAGGAGGTCAGTTGTCCTTTCATTACCATCCACTCCTCCGTAGAGATTGTAATGGAGGAGGTGTGCAATGGTCTCGGTATCCGTTTCGGATAAGAATATATATCCGTCTGCTTCCAGTTGTTCCCTTAGTTGCAGGTAGTTCTCGATGATCCCATTGTGCACTACTGCAATATCACCGGACAGGTGGGGGTGTGAATTATCCGTACTGGGGACTCCGTGGGTCGCCCATCGGGTATGACCTATACCAATTGTCCCCTTTATGTCCTCTGGCAATATCGATTCCAGGTTTGAGATCCTGCCAGCGGTCTTATATGTCTGCAGTGTATCGCCAGCAACCGTGATCCCTGCAGAATCGTATCCCCGATACTCGAGCTTTTTCAGTGATTCGATCAATATCGGCATGGCAGGTTTGTTACCGATGTATCCAATAATCCCACACATAGTTTGACCCTTTAAATGACAATAGAATTCACAGGTAAATGTTTAGTGATCACATTTCCTGACTCGATACTGCAGTTGGCAGCGATAAGGGCTCCTGCTTTGACAAGGACGCGGTGTCCTATCACCGTATCATCGCCTGTGATAGTGCCCAGCTTGCCAGCGTTGGTGAGCACTTCTTCTACTTCCATGCTCACGTTATCCTTTTCTTCGGTGATGAAGTACGGTCCTATCGAGTTGTTGCTGCCGATGACTGAACTGGATATGTATCCATGTGTTCCGATCCTCACATCGTTCATTATGATGGTGTTCTGTATATGTGTGAATGATCCGATGGATGTGTTGTCACCAATGGTGGTCGATGGCAGGATGACCGCATGTGGTCCGATGTCACAATTGTCACCGATCGCCACTGGTCCCACGATGTAACATCCGGGGTGTATGGTCGTGTTGTTTCCGATCTGGACATCGCCGATGATCACTGCTCCATCCTTGACCGATCCCTTCACCGATCCCAACTCAGAGATATTCAGTATAGTGGAGTTCGCTTCCAGCAGGTCCCAGGCGTACACTGCATCCAGCCACAATGATCCCGTGGATACCATTGTCACGTCCATGCCTTCATCGATCATCTGTTGCAGGGTGTCTGTGATCTCATATTCCCCTCTCTGTGAGATGGCAGTCCGCTCGATCTCCTGAAATATCCGGGAATTGAATACGTATATCCCGGTATTCACAAGATGGCTGATCGGGGTGGTAGATTTTTCGATGATCTCCCTGACCGTCTTCCCATCTGCGTTCACTACCCCGTAGCCAGTGGTATGTTCTCTTCGTGTTGTCAAGATGGTGGCATCACCCTGGCATTGGGAGACAAGGTCAGATATCGTGCACGGCTCAATAATGTTGTCGCCGTTCAGGACCAGGAACTGTTCGTCGTCGCTCTCTATCAGCTTGTGGGCCATCTCGATTGCATGAGCTGTTCCGAGCTGTGCGGTCTGTTCGATATACTGGATATTGACCCCAAAGCCCACCCCATCCTTAAAGTGGTTCATGATGCGTTCCTTTTCATAACCGACGATCAGTATGATGTCCTGTATCCCATTGGTTGCAAGGGAATGAATAACGTGCTCCAGTATTGGTTTATTGGCAACAGGAAGCATGACCTTTGAGCGGGTGAATGTAAGGGGTCGGCACCGCAAACCTTCCCCTGCAGCAAGAATGATCGCTTTCATGTATCTATAGTGGTCAGTATAACAATTTATATCTTCCCTTTGAGAATTGGTCCAGGGGATCAGGTCCGATGAAAGTAACGGTTTACAGGTATAACTTACCGTGATCCAATGGGGTAAATGCAAGAGATAAATAAAAAAAGCAGCATGTCCGGATATGCAGGGCACAGGGCCGGACAGGCAATATAATGTTTATCTTGTGAGCAGCATTTCTGCAGTCTCAGGTTTGTACTTCCAGTCTGCTGGGAGTATCTTTTCGGATTGGTAGTATTTGACCAGGCGTCTGATCTTGGATTCAGTGGACTGCAGGGAACGTCTGTTGTGAACGTCCTTGGTGTTTATTGCAAGATGTTTCCTGATCACGATGGCCTTTGTGATCAGGTTGTACAGGTCTTCCGGTACATTTGGGGCGACGTCGTTCTCTTCAAGGATCGTTGTGATCTTCTTGCCGATAGCAAGGGTTACGTCCGGGACGCCATAGTTATCCCTGAGTGACATTCCAATCTCACTTGTGGAATTTCCCTGTTTCCACATGTCCAGTACTACTTTCGTGATCTCGTCCGCATCTGTCAGGGACCATGCCGGTGCCTCGGTCCTGATCGGTTTTGTTGAACCGGATTTCCCTTTCTTACGGGTGTGCATTTTTGCCATATCATTCCTCTCTATAGTGGTAATGTAATGATCTTATCTTCAATATTATGTATTCGAAATGCTATTGTAGATACAGTTTCGACGCTCGATAATTATGTGGGCGAAGTGAACGTAATAATCCGGACATCTGATATATAACTTATCGTTGGACTCCTCATATGTTCATCCCAGGCAACCTGCCACATATTCTCTATCAACTCTTCACCATAGGCTCAGTACGACATCCACACCTGCAGTATTGACAGTCCGGTATATCGAATCCACCTGCTTATCCCGCAGGGCTGTCGTCTGGTCCGGTCTGCTGCTGTTTGCCATCAGGGTCACGGTCGTGTTGATCTCATCGGACAGGTCTTCATTGATCGCGGAGCTGATCTGGTGCTGGTTCAACGGGACCAGGTCGTCCTCGATCTGAGTAATGGCACTGCTGCTTAACTCTGTGGGTACGGTCAGGGTTGTCAGGTTGAGGACAGAGATCATGTGTTCAATAAGCTGGGTTGCCATAATCAGGTCCGGGGTACAGTTGATGGCTTGTGGATCTCCCATCAATCCCCTTTGCTCGTTGCTGGTGTAGGAACCGGACCTGAGCAGCGATCTCAGGTGATCGGCCGGGAACACCAGTTCCGTGATCATCAGGGACGCGTCATGCGAGGCCACCGTGATGCTCTGGTTGAAGGCGACATGGTAGGCTGTGGAACGGACTATGGGTAAAGATGTGTTCAGGTCTGTAAGGACGGTGTTATTAATGGGATCCAGGATGGCGTTCCTGGATACGCGTTGTGTGAGGGGCAGTGTTATCATAATACTCTGTCGGATGGCATCGGATGGTGGTACGTTGCCCACGACGATATGGCTTTCAAGAGGATATCCCTGGACCGGTATCCAGCGTGCCTCTAACTGATAATCATAGCGCCCACCGATCGTACTGTCAAGGTAGGACCGTATGACGCTGCGGGTTCGGGTCCTGTGTTCCTTTGCCATGGGATTGATGGGGGTATGGTTGTTGTTCTCCACCCGGGATAGTCCCAGGAGCATGTCCTCTGCGATGAGGTCCGAGAGCGTTCGATGGTGTTGGTGTTTCCCAAGGACTGCAGCGGTCGCGTCGGTGGCGAGGGAGCTGTTGGGCAGGGAAAGGTTGGTGATGGCGGTCGGAGAAAGGGTGTATGTGAAATCATCGATCTTCCCATTGAGCAGCGTCTCCAGCAGGTGTGTCTCAAGGTCCTGGGTAGCCGTATACCGGGACGCATCGTACTGTCCATCGGCGGTGATGGACGGCATGAGGATGACCGCTGCAACGGAAACAAGGACCAGGAAGAATATTGCATCCACTGTCGATGCAAATGCTGTGGTGTCTTTTGATAGTTCTGTTATTCGTTTCATCTCTGGTCCCTACAAACGCTCATTTTTGGATACTGACCCTGACCGTGCCCGCTTCGAACTCAGCCGGGCTCAGTTCGATCACCACCGGTACGGATGCCGCGATCACATTGTTCCCCAAAGCATGGGTGGTATACCGTTCGATCGTCCACTGATGGTGTCCGTCATCGGTCGTGATGTGTACCGAAAGGTCAAGGCCATCGGCATACCTGGCAAAGAAGCGCCGATGAGCCTCGCTATCGGTAACAGGGTCACCGATGCTGTCCAGTGCCTGTGCAGAAAGCCTGTCAGGGCCTGCTGCCTGTATCCCGTCGAATGAAGCGATATTCTCGGCGATGCGGGATGCTTCCTCGTAGTCCTGGAGCATCAGGGAGTTGTCATCGTAGGTCAGATAGGTCTGTGCCAGGACCGCTGCGAGGACCACAAAACCGATGATCATCAGGGCGGTTGCCAGTATGTCATTGTGCGGTTCCAGTACTCCGCGCTCATCATTGATAAACGAGAACAAGGTCAAGACATGATACCTCTGAATTATTTTGTATATATAGGGTTGATTTTTTCATACTGACCGCTCTGCTTGTATTTAACATTATTTCCCGACTCCCTGTTTGCGCCAGGGTTCCCACCACCTGCTCACAATCACTGTTAATGGGTTGTTGCATACTGCCGTTCTGGCCTGCGAAGTTCATGGATAACAGGTATCGGAGTGTGCTTTCATTGAATGGTAACACCCTGAACGTCATTGGCACGACCGAATGGACGGGACGCTCCTGGTACAATGTCTCAATGCGTACGTACTCACTGCTGACGTATGCTTCGATGGGCTGGTCCCAACCGAGGTCCGCACGACCGAACGCATAGGTATGGCTCACATTTCCCGTGTACGAGGAGCTCCCCACATCATCGATGGTATATTTCAGGTCAAGGGCGATCGCATCCAGTTCCTGTTCCACATGATGGCCACCCAGGTCCTGGGCCAGTTGATAGGAGGCTGATATCAGCACCACACTTGCGATGATCAGTGCGGTTTTGGATATCACAAAATCGATCCATGCAGACCGGTCCTCGCACAGGTCACAGAATGTGTTCAATAGCATGACAATCATCCTTCAGGTCTCGTATATTTTGACGAACCGTTTTCCACTGCTGGCCTCTGTTACTGTTTCCAGCGTAATCTGGTGCGGTCCGGGTGAGAGTGTGTATGGTCCATCCAGATGGACGTTGGAGAACAAGGCGTCTGTCTCATGGATAACACGCTGCTCACCGGTCTGGCTGTAGTAATTGTTCGCATCCTCTGGCCATACATTTTCGCTACCCGGAAGTGCCCCCAGGACGATCTGCGTATCTGAAGGGATCTCGATCTCAATGTTGATCATCGTACCGGCACCCCGCAGTGTCATCTGCTGGGCGTTGGATGTGATCTTCGACAGGGCAATGTCCGTGTGGTGTCTGTCGGCGACATCCCTCAGGTCAAGTACCGCGGTGGTGAACAGTGCCACGAGCAACAGTACCATCAGGGCTGTCACTGTGAATCGCATGGGCAGCGCATCAGCCGCCTCCTCATCACGACAGAGTTCTGCCGGATCGAATATCCACATCCTCATTGTGTGATCTGACGTATCGCTTCCCCAAGACTTAGCTGGGTCTGGTCACCGGAGTGCATGTCCTTCAGGGTCACCTGTCCGGCTTCGACCTCTCGCTTGCCAACGATCACAACATAATCGGCGTTCATGTTATTGGCATAGGATAACTGTGTCTTGAAGTTCCGTTTCATGAGGTCCAGGTACACTGGCATCGTTTCTCTCATCGTGGTGGCGATCCTGATGGCATCAGGGCGCGTCTCATCGGTGGCAATGACCACGATGTTTGCAGCACGATCTGGCTCGATCTCGCAGATCTCCATTATGCGATCAAAGCCGAGACCAAACCCTGTGGATGGGACGTCCCCTCCGCCGAAGAGCTGTATCAGCTGGTATGACCCGCCGCCACACACCTGGTTCTGGGCTCCGAGTCCCTCAGCATAGATCTCGAACACCATGCCGGTGTAATAGTCCAGTCCCCGTGCGATCCCAAAATCGATGTTGTAGCTGACCCCATAGGCATCAAGGAGGGTCAGCAGTTCCTCGAAACGGTCAAGTTCCTTGATCTTCCCGGTGATCTGACGAGCCTTTACGACTGCATCCTCTCCGCTCAGGCAGATCAATTCCAGCAGGTTGCGGCGCAGGTCTGCACTGGCATTGATGGTCTCCAGATACTCATCCAGTCCTGCATCATCCTTTTTGTCTACGAGTCGCATGATCGTCGTCTGCTCCTCGCTGCCAAGGTCCTGCAGGATGTATCGTATAATGCCAAGATGCCCGACATGCAGGTCGCCCTGGATGCCCGCAGCCATGACCATTTCTGATGCCAGTGCGATGACCTCGGCATCGGCATCTGTCTGTTTGCTCCCGATAACTTCCACGCCGAATTGCCAGAACTCCCGGAACCGTCCCTTCTGTGGTCTCTCATAACGGAAACAGTTCTCAAAATAGAATAATTTGAGTGGTCGTGGGGTGGCCTGGAGTTCATTGACGTACATCCGCATCACCGGAGCGGTCAATTCCGGGCGCAGGGTCATCTCCCGGTCGCCCTTATCTTTAAAATAGTACAGTTCCCCAACGATCCCTTCGCCGGACTTGAGGGTGAACAGGTCCAGTTTCTCGAACGTGGGAGTGATGATCTCATGGTACCCCCAGTTGTTCACGACATGTCGCATGATGCCTTCTACATGTCTGCGACGTGCGGTCTCTTCCGGAAGGAAATCCCGTGTACCTCTTGGCTTGCTGATTTTCATTTTTGATCGTACCTGGTGATCGGAAAGGTTCGTATATGTGTTATCTGGTGGGTAATTTAAGAATGTTCTATTTTATTGTTTCGATCACTCCTAATATCAAGGTACCTGATAGATATACCATCATTACATATATTAACAGGAATCCCCATTAGCATTTATCGGTATGCTCCCTGAAACCTGCGAACCCTATGAACAGATCATATATGGAACCATCCTGTATGGGGATGAGTTCGACCCTATCAAAGGGTACGTCTGCATAGATGATGGTATCATTACCGAGGTGGGTGAGGAATCTACATCTTCTGACAATATCATCGCTCCCTGTTTTGTCAATGCCCATACCCATATCGGAGATTCCGTATGCAAAGACCCTCCTCTTGGGAACAGCGATGGTATCTGTGTCCAGCGGGATCTGGACCAGCTCGTTCGCCCGCCGCAAGGGCTGAAACATCGTATCCTCTCCAGTACTCCGGATCATGTCCTTATGCAATATATGCGGGCCAGCATCATGGACATGCTGTCTACCGGTACCTGTGCATTTGCCGATTTCAGGGAAGGTGGTGTCGTGGGAGTGATGGCCTTAAAGGAGGTGCTCAAGGGGGCGTGTATTGATGGTCTTATCCTTGGGCGGCCTTCCTCCACAGAGGATATGCTGGAAGATATCCTCTCAGAGGTCGATCGGGTACTGAGGAACGGTGATGGTCTTGGGATGAGTGGGGCTGATGATATGGATATGGAACTGCTCAGGCAGGTGGCGGCTCGTGCAAGAAGATGGAAGCGTTCCTTTGCCATTCATGCCGGGGAGAAGGTCAGGACGGATATTGGTGATGCCCTGTCGCTTGAGCCGGATATGCTCATTCACCTGACACAGGCCGATACTGCGGATATTAATGCGGTGGCGGATGCCTCGGTCCCGGTGGTCGTTTGTCCGAGGTCGAATTTAATTACCGGTGTGGGCATGCCACCGGTTCGCAGGATGCTTGAAGCGGATATCACAGTTGCTGTGGGGACGGATAATGTGATGTTGAACTCTGTTAACATGTTCTCGGAGATGGAATTCCTGTCAAAGGTGTTTGGTCTGGATGATAGGCAAGTATTTAAACTGTGTACGCTTAATGGGGCCTCAACATTGAGACTTGACAGTGTTGGTTCAATAAAAGATAATAACAGGGCATGTCTAATGATTCTGAACGGTAGGTCCAATAACCTGATGGGGGTCCAGGATCCTCTTCGCGGGATAGTCAGAAGGGCCAGGCCCGATGACATATTATCGATAATCCGCCCATGCAATAATATATAACAATACGAGGGTAATTTATGAAAAGTGAACTGTACCAGAATATTTTGATTGCCACCGATGGTTCTGAGCAGAATAAAAAAGCTGTTTCCTATGGCATCGAGCTTGCACGCTTGAGCGAGGCGAAAGTGTATGTTGCCTATGTTGTAGACACTGCTGCGTTTGCTTCTATACCAATGGATGCCGGATGGGAGATGATGTATGAAATGCTTGAGAAAGAGGGTAAGGACGTTGCCAGCACGGTAGAGGCCCTAGCGATGGAGGCAGGCTTGGAGGTCGAATCCAGGGTTCTGGAAGGTCATCCAAGTCATGAGATCATTGAGTTCGCAGAGAACAATGACATCGACCTGATAGTGATGGGTACGCTTGGTAAAGGTGGATTGGACAGGTTCCTGCTTGGAAGTGTAGCTGACAAGGTCACCCGGAACTCAAAGGTACCGGTCCTCGTGATACGGGGAAAGGGCATCAACGAATAATTATGCGATCGAGGTTTTAAGAACATGCCAGAGAACACGCTTATCAAAGATATAATGGTCACGGATGTAGCATGTACAACCCTACCCGGTTCCCGCGACGAGGTCCTTGAGATATTAAAAGACAAAAAAATATCAGGTGTCCCGGTATTGATGGATAACAAGGTCGTAGGGGTTGTAAGTCGAAGTAACCTGTTGAAGAACCCCGAAGAAGAGCAGATCGCATTGATCATGGTACGTGATCCGATCGTCATCGGACCAGACAGTACCATAGTCGAGGCAGCGAAACTGCTTGTTGATCATGGTTTCAGACGATTGCCTGTGGTCGATAAGGCGCATCATCTGCTAGGACTGGTGACGGTGGCAGATATTATAGGGAGTATCGCATCCCTGGACATTACTGAACCCATAGGGCACTATCTTCAGACGGGCATTGGTCCTGTTTGGTGTGATACCCCATTGACCGTGGTCGCACGGAACATGGAAATGGGTCACGTGAAGGCTGCACCTGTGATCGATTCGGATCTGAATTTGGTGGGTATCATATCTGATCGTGATATTATCGGTGCCAGTGTGATCGAGGATACTGTGGAAATGTCCGATATGTCCGCAGGTTCCGATGACGATGCATGGACCTGGGAGTCCATGAGAGATACGATGAGCATCTATTACAGTGTCTCAAGGATCAAGGTCCCACCGATCCCTGTGAAAGATGTGATGGTCAAGGAACTGATCACTGCCTCGAACAATATGGGGGTCAGTGACTGTGCCCTGAAAATGAGACGGAGCAAGATCGATCAGGTACCGGTCATGAACTCAAATGATACGTTCCTGGGTCTTCTCAGGGACAGACATCTCCTGGAAGCACTTGTCAAGAACTAATATTTCCATGGGGTGATGTGTGGATGTGACAGGTTTTATCCCTGTCCGTCTCCACAGATTGCTAAGGAACGGAAATGGTTTCCTTAGTCCTGCAATAAATATGTATACATATTTCGAGATGTAGGTTCACACCATGGACAGGCCATTTACTTTCATCAATTCGGCGATGTCTGCGGACGGAAAGATATCTACGAAACAGAGAAAACAGGTCAGAATATCCGGCGATGTGGATTTTGATCGGATGGATGAGCTTCGTGCAACGTCTGATGCTGTGCTGGTAGGTATCGGCACCGTTCTTGCGGACGATCCAAGCCTGACAGTAAAGTCCAGTGCACGCCGGGATGCCCGCAGGGATAATGGGATGGCCGAAGATCCTTTCAGGATCGTTGTGGACAGCCATGGCAGGACTCCGCTGGATGCTGATATTTTTAATAAGGGCAGTGGCAGGAGACTGATCGCAGTTTCAAAGGCAGCCCCACACGGCCGTGTGGAGTCCCTCAGGCAGAAGGCGGAGATCGTGGTTGCTGGTGAGGACCGTGTCGATATTGAGGAACTTGTCCGTCGATTGAAGAACATGGGTATTGACCGTCTGATGGTCGAAGGTGGTGCGACCCTGAATTGGGGATTACTGTCCCACGGTTTGGTGGATGAGATATACACATTCGTTGGGAATATGATCATTGGCGGAGGGAGTGCACCAACGCTTGTGGACGGTACTGGTTTTGCTGAGGACAAGTTACTTGAACTGGACCTTCTATCGGCTGAGAGAATGGAAGATGGAATGCTCCTGAAATGGCACGTAACCTCTCGATCCTGAAGTTAGTACTTCATCATTCCAATTTGTTACGGAATTGGGTAACGATGATTTTTTGCTGTGTCAGATGTGGTTTTGTGGCAATATCCACAAACCATACATAACCTTTAAATCAGGTGAGGGTAATTTGAACGGAAAAGGTGTTGAATCCATGAGATCAGTAATCGTTCTAGTTATCATTTTTGGTGTATTAGCAGGTGGCTGTATTGGTGATACGAGTGTTACGGAAACCGGTACCGAGAGTATTTCGATCCCGGTGACAGATATGCAACAGATCAATGAGTCCCTTGAGGAGGGACCTGTACTGCTCAAGATCGGTGCAGAGTGGTGTCCACCCTGTCAGGAACAAGATCCTATCATCGATGCCCTTGCGAAGGAGTATGAAGGCAGGGCGGCTGTGATGCACATTGACACAGACGCCAGTTCGGAACTGGCGATGATCTTCAATGTTTATTCCATTCCTGATTCCTGTGTGATCGTAGATCGGGAAGAAGGACAATATGTGTACATGGGACTGGATGGTATCACGGATAACACCCGGGAACGTGTGCGTTTCCTGGGATTAACTAACAAGCAGATACTTGCAACAACCCTTGATCACGCCATAGAGTTGAGGGCAAACCAGTTGAAGGTTGATTGATTGGCTGAGGATATATCATGGATCTAACAGGAGTTACCCCGATAGCAACTTTTGTAGCAGGTATCATCAGTGTGTTCTCTCCCTGCGTCCTTCCCCTGCTTCCGGCAATACTTGCCTATTCCACAGAAAAGGGATCGCTCCGGCCGCTGGCTATCGTTGTTGGTCTGTCACTCTCTTTTATCACCATGGGGATCGTCACATCGATGGTTGGAGCGGTGTTCCGTCAGTACCTTGCCTATCTGAGCATTGTCGCTGCTGGTGTGATCATCGTCCTGGGAATATCCCTTGTTTTTGAGCTCGGCATGCCCCGGTTCCTGTCCTCACTATCTAATTTACATATGGAAGGCAAAGGATTGCTCGGTGGCCTGTTGCTGGGCCTGTCCCTTGGGGTCATATGGATGCCCTGTGTAGGACCCATACTTGGCGCAATCCTCACTCTGGTGGCTGTCGAGGGTGATATTATCTACGGTGCCCTGATGCTCTTCATCTATTCACTGGGTTTTGCTATCCCTATGCTGCTGGTCGCCTATTCGGCGAGCTTCTCGTCTGCCAGGTTGGGCGCAGTATCCCGATATGACATTGCGATCAAAAAGATCGCAGGGGTGGCCCTGATCGCAGTTGGTGTGTGGATGGTCTATACGAGTCCACTGGTGGCCATGCTGTAAGATCGAGCTGATCAGGTGTGTTCTGTAAATGCGAACAGCAGGATGATGTCATTGGGATCACAGACAGGATCATCAACTTTTACAGTAACTATCCCACGAAGCACCGTCCCGGGGTGAGGTCTTCGAACGTACTGCACCCGGGTTGGCTGACCAAATGCTGCTGATAGGGGGTATGAAAATATTTGCTGGATGTATGATCTTTCTGTTATGCCGTAATTATATCTAACTTTTTGACCGATATGTCGGTAACTATATATGCTAACCTTCTGAAATGTATTATATCTATTTTGTAATTTCTGTGATCTCAAAGCATTGCATACAGTAGTTTGTCTTCTCTCAAACCCCATTTGATCATGAACTGTTCTCGCTCGGATGGTTACTTATGTATTATTTTCATATCTTACTGGAACAAAGTATTTTTCGTTCACAAATTCACGGATTTCATCAGTTAACATCATTATTTTCTATTCTTCCCTACAAACGACCCGAATATTCCTGTTTTCCTTACACAGAACCCTCCTTGATCAGGGCTTCATGCTCACGCAATGCTCCAAGAACATCCCTTAATAAAGGATATGGTTCAGTACATAAGTTACTATCTCTGAAAATTTAGTGTGAAATATGTAAAAAAATGAAATGAAGAAAAGTGAAGCGTGAGGCTGATCCTCACACGTCACTTTTCATTCGCAATAGCGACCAGCTCGTTGACGCACGCCACAGCTATGGGTGTGCCGCCCCGGGTGCCCACACAGGTGATGGACGGTACATCCGTCTTCCTCACAACTTCCTTGGATTCTGCAGAGTTAACAAAACCCACAGGCGTGCCCACGATCAGTGCAGGCCTGATCCCGTGCTCGATCATTCTGCACACGGCCAGGGCAGCGGAGGGAGCGTTGCCAATGACCACAATGGCACCGTCCAGTCGGTCCCTGGAATTGAGGAAACCGGCTGCGGTTCGGGTGATCCCGTATTCATGTGCGGTCTCGGCGTCCTTATCCTGATCAAGCACGCAGATGACCTCGCAGTTGTGGCCTTTCTTGGTAATACCTGCCTTGACCATATTAATATCCACAAAGATCGGTGCACCGTTCTTGATGGCTTCAACACCTGCATCGATAGGGTCATGCTTGAACCGCATGATGTCGGCAACAGCCGGATCGCCGGTGGAGATCATACAGCGCTGTCGGACACGTCCCTGTGGTGAATCATCACCCACGAGTTTGCTGGCGATCCGACGGCTTGTCATGTAAATGGCCTTTGCCTCGTCGGTCTGTGCACCCAGGTCGGTACAGAGTTCGATAAGCTCCGTGTCGATATCAGTGGTCATTTCGACAAGCTCTTCGAGTTCAGGGATATCCTCGTTCCCTTTCGTGGTTTTTGTAGTCTCAGTAGTCATATTTGTTCTGATACCCCCTTGGGGTGATAATACGCTGTACATCGCCCTTCTTCCAGATCCGGGATACACTGCTGGTAACCAGTATGGTGGTCCGCATGTCCACCCAGTCATCATAATCCTTGAGGACCTTGCCCAGGGTCGTGACCACATGGTCCTGTGCCTCGCCACGAAGGGCGTTCTTGACAAGTCCCACAGGTACAGAATCGTCCCTGTGCTTGCGTATAACCTCAATGGCCCGTGAGAAATTGGAGTGGCGCTGTCGGCTTTTAGGGTTGTAAAGGGATATGATAAAGTCAGCCGACGCTGCTGCATCCAGTCGCTTCTCGATCACTTCCCAGGGTGTCAGCAGGTCACTGAGGCTGATCACTGCAAAGTCGTTGACAATGGGTGCGCCCAGTACGCTTGCACCGGCGGTGATGGCTGTAACGCCAGGAAGGACCTCTATATCCACGTCCAGGTCCTGATGCTCGGCAACTTCCAGCACAAGGCCTGCCATTCCATATACATTCGCGTCTCCGCCACTGATCATGGAGACTGTCTTATCTGCTGCCAGTTCGACTGCCTTTTTGGCTCGATCGACCTCTTTTCCCATGGCACTGCGTATGATCTCCTGTTCGCCTAACAGACTTTCGATCTGGTCCAGGTATGTCCCGTTCCCGACGATATAATCGGATTCAAGCACCACATCCCGGGCCCGTACGGTCATCTGTTCCACAGATCCCGGTCCAATACCGATGATATACAATTTTCCTTTTCCTTCATTCTGCGATTGCAATTGTGATCCTTCCATATGCTTTCTTTTTCATTATCAGTAGATTATTGTCAGATAGCGCCAGTGCAGATGGTTCAGCAACACCGTTCAGGCCGAACCGCCTGGCCTGGGACTCTGACGGGCCGTTGAAGCGGTTGAGCACTTCGTGCGGTATGAACTGTATGTCAAGATCCAGCCGTTTGGCCGCCTCAATGAGTCCTGTCTCGTTCTCTTTCATTTTGGCAGATGCCAGTATGTCCACGTTATCCCTGCTGGCACCGATCTCTTCCAGTGCAGCCTCGATCGCCATGATCGTCTCATCAGCCGTGACACCGCGTCGGGCACCGATCCCTATGATCATTCGTTTTCTCTCTTTGTTAGCACCGATACGTCATTGTCCACGACAACCACTTTCGGTCCTTTGATCTGTAGCACTTCAACGTCCTGCTCGAGCAGGGCGCAGTTAACGTCACGGGTGGATTCCTTGTTAACGATATCACATCCAAGCTTTGCGGCGATCCCTTCCACAGAGTTACGGTCATGTACCTCGGTTGCGGTGGTGATCACCGGTACTGTGCCAAGTTGTGCGATCTTCCGGACGAGTTCGTTGGCACCGTGATGCCCGCCCAGCAGGGCAATGGCAAAGTCAAGCTTCGAGTCCACGACCACCACTGCCGGGTCGGTCCACTTGTCCTGCACCAGGGGAGCAATATCCCTCACCACGATACCGGTAGCGAACATGGCCACGATGGCATCGTATCTCTCGAAGGTCTCCCTGAAGATACCTTTATGGTAGATGATCACATCGGCATCCAGATGCTCACCGAGCCGCCTGGCGGTTGGCAGATTCCGCTTAAACGTGATCACAGCGGTTCCTGTGCGACTCCGTATAGATGAGACCTCCTGTAGTTCACTGGATCCACCACTCCACCGATAAGGATCATTGCAGAGCGTTTGATCCCTGCCTCCTTGACCTTTGATGCGATATTCTCCACAGTACCTTTGACCACCTGCTGGTCATCCCATGAAGCATGGAAGACAACGGCCACAGGTGTGTCCTTTGGATATTCAATCTTTTCCATGATCTGCTCGATCTTCTGTGTACCCAGGAAAACGGCCATGGTCTCATTGTGTCGGGACAGTTCCTTTATCTTGTCCTCGTCAAGGGTCTTCCCAGCTGGTCTGGTGATGATCAGCGAGTCGGAGACCCCGTTCAAGGTCAGCTGTGTATTGAGTGCTGCAGCCGTGGCGAACACCGATGAAACGCCCGGGACCCGCTCTACTTTGATGTCATATTTCTTCAGCTCTTCCATCTGCTCGATGACGGAACCGTACAGGGAAGGATCACCACTATGTAGCCGGACGACCTTCTTGCCAGCCTTGAGCGCGTCTGCCATGACCCGTGTGATCTCATCCAGTGTCATTCCATAGCTGTCGATCTTCTCTCCGCTTGAATAATCCAGCACCACAGGGTTGACAAGGGAACCTGCATAGACCACGAGATCTGCTTCTTCCAGGCACTCACGTCCCAGTACTGTGATCAGTTTCGGGTTTCCCGGTCCAGCACCTACAAAAGTAATCGTGTTATTGCTCATAAGTTACACCGTTTGATTCTATCGTTCTTTCCTTGCAGTATATATGTTACAAAGACCATATACTCTAGTTTAGTCAGATCCCAGAGACGATCTTCTTGCATAGACGATACTGAAATAGTTGCCCTCTTCGGGTATATCGTCCACGTTCTTGATGATCACTTCTTTGTCAGAGAACAGTCGCTCCGCAAAGATGAACTCCGTGAAACCCTCTTCACGAAGCGAGTTTATGATCTCCCTTGGTTTCTTTGCCTTGAGAACGATCTTTGAGCGTTTCTCTGAACCATCACTGACCTCAAAGGACGTGTCCACTGCGGCATCTGCCCGGGAGGCGAACGATGTGATGGAACTGATCCCCGGAACCGTGGCAGTCTCCACATCCGGATAATGTTTGTTCATGACCTTGGCCAGATGGGAAAATGTGGAAAAGAAATTTGGGTCTCCGATAAGACCAAATGCCACAGTACCATCCCTGGCATGCTGGGCCACGATCTCGGCGTTCTTCTTCCATATGGCATTGAGAACGTCATAGTCCCTGAGCATTGGGAAGTCCAGGATCTCTGCATCAGCATATGGGGCCACCAGGTCTGCTGCCATGCGCCCCGGGACATATACCTTATCGCTGTTCTTCAAGATATCGACTGCTCTCAATGTTAGAAGTTCCGGGTCACCCGGTCCGAGTCCTACTCCTATCAGCATTTTCATATCTCCTGTTATTCTATTAGTGTGATCCGTTCTGTAATTTCCCGACGATGATATACACGGGATTCTCTGGTTTGAACATTGTTTCTCCGGTGATGGGATGTCCGCGTGAGAGTGCGACATGCACGATCTCGCTGAACAGTCCGAGTTCCTTCATCTTGTTCATCACGGCTACGACCGTTTCTATGCGGACCGCATTTACAACGATGTTGCGTGCTTTTTTCTGATACAGTACGTCCAGTATATTGGCTATATTCTTTGTTCCACCGACGAATGCACAGTCGATAGTTCCAACATTTGCTTTTTCCTGTAACACTTCAGCCGATTCCCCGTGAACAAGGGTTACATTCTCTATATTGAAGTTCTCAAAGTTCTGGGCTGCGACTTCGAACGCCTTCTCACGTGCATCGATCGCAAATATTTTCAGGTCAGGCTTGATCGTTGTTGCAGCAATGGATACCGCACCGGTGCCGCACCCTATGTCAAAGAATGTATCCGCCATACACAAATCAAGTTTAGATAATGAGATGGATATGATCTCTGGCTTTGTAGGGCCTCCGCCTATATGTAATAGTTCTGGCATGATTATCACAAGTAAAGTTAATTGGAGTTAATTAGATATACTAGGTATCTAATAGAACTTGTTACATAAAAGCTTGTTGTAATAGGTTGTTGTACATGATAGAAAAGAACGATCCCAAATATCTACTGGTACTCGGAACCGCTTCCCATGTGGGTAAAAGTGCAATAGTGACAGCTCTTTGTAAGATCCTGTCTGCGAAACACAGGGTTGCACCCTTCAAGGCACAGAACATGAGCCTGAACTCTTGGATCACGCTGGATGGCAAGGAGATCGGCATCGCCCAGGCGATACAGGCCAAAGCTGCTGGCATCGAACCAACGGCAGATATGAATCCTGTTCTCCTGAAACCAAAGGGAGACAGGGTCTCCCAGGTGATCATTATGGGTGAGCCGTATGCTGATAAGAGTGCTGGCTCCTACTATGAGTCCATTGAGGAAACACACGATGTTCTCCGGGGTGCCCTTGAGCGGCTGGGCAATGAATACGAGATCGTAGTGATGGAGGGGGCTGGTGGAGCTGCGGAGATCAATCTCTATGAGCGCGACATCGTCAACATCGGGACGGCACGGTTGACCAATGCTCCCATCATTCTGGTGGGAGATATTGAGCGTGGAGGGGTCTTCGCAAGCCTGTACGGTACCATCGAGCTGTTGCCCGAGGACGTGCGCCGCAATGTGCACGGTCTTATCATCAACAAGTTCAGGGGCGATCCCGAGATCCTCAGCCCTGGCGTTGAGGAGATCGAGGAGCGGACCGGTATTCCGGTCCTGGGCGTGGTCCCATATTCCACCCTGCGGATCCCCTCCGAAGATTCAGTCTCCATTGATGATAAATCCTCAGTCTCAAGTGAGTCCGATGACACAGCTTCCAGTGTGGAGATCGCTGTGATACGTTTGCCGCGTATATCCAATTTCACGGATTTCGAACCTCTTGAACACCTGGCCCGGGTCCGGTATGTGGGTCTCGATGAGAAGCTGGGCGAGCCCGATGCCGTGATCCTGCCGGGCACCAAGAACACCATTGGCGATCTCAAGGATCTCATGCACAGCAAAATGGCCGATCAGATCAAACAGCTCTCTGGTAAGGTCCCCATCCTCGGGATATGCGGCGGTTACCAGATGCTTGGCAGACATATTATCGATTCAGGTATTGAAGACGGCGAAGCGGCTCGTTTTGATGGTCTTGGACTCTTGGATATTGAAACTGTATTTGATGTCTATGAAAAAAGGACCGTTCAGGTGACCAGGGTGGTGAACTACGGCAGCCCGATCTTTGACCCCATTGAAGGTGAGAGCATATCTGGATACGAGATCCACATGGGTATGACGGATTCCAGGACCCCGGTCTTCGGGGAGGATGGATGTGTCAATGACTCCGGCCTTGTGATCGGTACATACCTGCATGGTTTGTTTGATAATGAGAACGTGCGCAGGGCACTGATCACATATCTCCTGAACAAAAAGGGTCTTGATTCTTCAGATGAGATCCTATTTGAAAAGGATCCGTATGAGGAACTGGCAGAGATGGTACAGAACCATCTGGATATGAATAAGGTCTATGAGATCATAGGAATTGGGTCGCAGGACAGATGATCCTGATAGAAAGTTTCATCTGACCCCTCGTTCTTCCAACATCGGTGTAAAGTAATGTAAAGAGCTCTTAACAAATCTAACCTTGATATTATTAAATAGTTTCAACTCCATTTTAAATAGATGGAACATGGACACTATTGATATTTTCAATGAGGTAAAGAGTGATGTACAGGGAATCTACCGCTCCCGGCTCCAGACCCAGGTACTCCTGTCCCTGCAGAATGGCAAAGAATCCCT
>JAYEHR010000084.1:0-5134 GCA_034659615.1 Methanobacteriota archaeon
GACAACGACGATGTTGACGTCATAATGATCCACATCGATGAGGTATTCCAGGGACAGGTTGACAGTCTCTGTGTCATCGACGGTATCTTCCAGATATCTGATGATCCACTGGCCCTTGAAGAGGACGATGAGTTCGATGAACTTACCATTACTGGACTTGGTAGCACAATCGTACTGACCAACGACGACAATGAACTCGACATGCCAGACGATGATACCCTTGCACTCACTGACTCCATTGGTATCAGGGCAAGCGAGGACACTGACAGGTGGTACATCTACACTGAAGCGACCATCGCTGGTGAAGAAGAAGAAGCAGTTGAAGAAGAAGAAGAAGAAGTAGTTGAAGAAGAAGAAGAAGCTGGTGAAGAAGAAGCTGGTGAAGAAGAAGCTGGTGAAGAAGAAGCTGGTGAAGGAGAAGCTGGTGAAGAAGAAGCCGCTGAAGAAGAACCCGCTGAGGAAGAACCCGCTGAGGAAGAACCTGCAGGAACCCCTGGCTTTGAAGCAGTCTTCGCAATCGCTGGACTTCTGGCAATTGCCTACCTCGTCAGGAGAAACTAAGTAAACAGACTATAGAAGGGTAAATACCCCTTCTATCTTTTTTCTTTTTTTGGTATTTCCGTTACGTTCAAGTATTCTTCTTTTCATCTACCATTGATCCGGAATCCATTTCTTGATGGAGATCATAACAATGAGAAATAAATTGACTATACTACTGGCAATCTTTGTAATTACCATGGTTGCTGTGTCAGGGTGTACCGACAAGGACGCCACTGGCGGTGAAGAGACTGTGGAATTGACCGTTATCGACATGGTCACACTCAAGGAGATCCCGGCAGGTTTCGAGTTTTTGGGTGCACGTGATATATTGGTGAGCGATGTCCAGGCGGAGTATGCGAACGTCTCCGGTGTTGTCGGTGCTGCTGATGGCATATACAGGAATGGGGACGATAAGGTCGAGATCCATATCGTGGCCATCGAATGTGCTGATGCTGATGCTGCCGAGGAGCTTGTGGTGCAGTACAAATCCAGTTTCACACCCCTTGCCAGAGGCGATCGTTTTGTGGAGCAATCGTTCAATGGGCATTTTGCGACCCGTATCCTTGATTATACTACTGTCGATAGCGAACAGGTGGAGCGATATTCCTATGTCTGGAGTAACAACAGCATCGTGTTCGATGTTAGTGGCGGGACCTCTGATGCAACACTGACGCGTTCCTTTGCTGAGGCGACCGGGTTCTGAACCCGGCTTTTTTTATTGCATGGCTGATGCTCTTGGCCGGTTTTGGGTCAAGATGAGTATGTCTATAGGTGGCTATGATCAGAATAGAAATTTATTTTGTAGTCAATGATCAAACTTTATCAACAAGTGTCTGGAGGATCTGTTCAAGACGCATGTTATGCTTGTCACTACTTTTGTTGTGTTCCCGCTGTTCGTCTATGAATCGATCGAACTTAGAATTCATTGTATCAAACTTAGAATTCATTGCATCGAACTTCACATTCAGGTTGTCGATCCCATCTTTCATCTCCGGCAGCACACTTACATTTCTCTGTATTTCCGGCAGCACGCTCAACATGTGCAAATGCATGACACCTTCATCCAGTTTCCTGCCAATATCTCCGAGCTGGTCTGTTTCTAGTTTTGAGAAATTGAACGGCATTGTACGTCTGGCATCATTAGGATCCCTTTCGACCGTTGTAAAGTGTTCAATAACAGTCTCCTCCGGTGGTCGTGCCTGCACAGCGTCGAAAAACCCATTCAGTGCCTTCTGTCGAACCTGCACACTGTATGTTCACAGTGCCGTCAGGCTCGTTGAACACGAATCCTCGGAGATGATAGGACCGTGCAGTGTTTTCGACAAAGTCGCAGAACCCGACATCCTGCACCATGCCGGTCACCGTGACGCTGTAGTATTTCTCCATATAGGATAATTGTGTAGCATTGTATATATATATTATATGGGACGCACCCCTACTCCAATTTGTTAAGTAGCCTCGCATTTTCCAATCGATATCCTTTAATAGGACGATGTACGTTTTAGGTGCGCTACTGCCCGGATAGCCTAGTTGGTTGGGGCGCCAGACTCATAGGGATAATAACCGTGCGTCCAACTCTCCTGAGAAATCTGGAGGTCGCGTGTTCGAGTCACGCTCCGGGCACTTTATTTCTTCTTATCATGATAGGGGGACATGTTCAAGTAGGTTCAATAGTGGAATGCCTCCACATTTCTCCGCCATTATGATATACCACACGGAATACCGATTCTTCAAATAAGCAAATGACCACTCTAACTGTAGATAAGATCTTAGCGAAGGAAATGCGATTACATAGAATGCTGCCCTCGCGCTTGACAGGATCGCTACAAGACATGCATTTACAAACGGAAATAAAAGAACAGCCTTCCAGGTAGCTGACTTCATCCTTACTGAACAGGGTTAGTAGATTCATTCAAACCGGAAATTCCAGTATATTCAGGCGCAAATCTCATTCAGGCTGACCTCTCCGGCTGCCACGGGATGCATCAATAATTTGTATTCATGGAATTTTTTCATGACTTCATCTATCTTCCTCGAAACCTCTGGGGTATAATAGGCCTCTCCACACTCTTCACATACATAGGCAGAAACATCTTTGATGGTAAGTACCGTGTCTGCCACTTTTACCACAAACTCGGTCTTTCCCTTAACAAGTCTTCCATGACAGAAACTGCATTTATCAGGTATCATTGGTTCTCCTTCCTTACTTTGTGGTTTATCCATTTATTCTTTGCCGGTGGGTAAACGGTAATAATTCTGATATGGTCCTTGTTATATCATCAGTTGAAATGTTTCTCTGGAACATTCTTATACGTGCATGACCAGATATTATAAAATAGTCATTCATCAAATGTTCCTTAAGGACTTTTTTATCAACAGCCATGTATTCCATCGGTTATCCAGCCTAATTTCAATATTTGATCAGCACCAGTTTTCCTCAGTATAGGAACGGATGGCACCCAGACACACTTCCAGGGCATGCCTGTCCTCCTCTCCGCAGGGATGAGCAGCCTGTCCGTTTGCCACGCAATGAATGAAATGAGTAGATCTCCTTCAACATTGAGTGGATAATTTTAACGTCCTACAAGCAAATATTCGCAAATGTAGATCATCTACACGCACAATCCTTTAATTGTGAGGTGGTATTTTGATCATTCGATTGCGATTTGATTAGTTCTTTGAAATCTATGACACTTGAAAGATGGGTGTAAATAAATTAAGTTACCCACTCAATGTTGAAGAGATCCAAAAGTTATAACTCCGCCAATCTATCCATAAGCTCACGGTTGCGTTTCAAGCTCTCATCGATACGCTTCTGCTCGTCTACACTCAACGCGTTGGGGGTTTCGTGTCTTATAATTCTTTTTTCAATCGTCAACCACGTCACCCTTTATTATGTACATTAAAGTAATTGGATTCAGTAATATAAAAAGGTGCTGAGTGCACTTCCACAACGATTTATTCGATATGTTCTATTAGTTCATGGTATTAATCGCTCTTGAGAACCAGCAACAGTTCAGGAATCTCTGTCTCATACGTTGGATCTGGGAAAGTGCATTGGCTCTTCATCGGCATCTTAATATCATTTGCTATCCAAAATACCGGTTGACTTGAAATGAGTAGAGGTATTCGAATGGATGAGATAGATCAGTCAAAGGTATATTTCAGGTGTAACGTATGCGGTTTCGTCTTCCAGGCAGATCCAAACTTTATCCCCATCAAATGTCCCCAGTGTGGCAGCGAGGACGCTGTCCGCACATGAACAATGAACCAGGACGGGTAGCCCATGAAAGGACGATTGATCACACTGGAAGGCATCGACGGCTCCGGCAAATCCACGATCGTGGATTTCCTCAGATCGCATCCTTCGTTACCAGGGACCATATTCACCAGGGAGCCCACGGGCAGCTGGATAGGCGAAGCGGTGGAGAAGGCCATTCATTCGCAGACCGATCCCCTTGCCGAGCTGATGCTTTTCACCGCCGACCATGCTGAGCATATAGCGACCACCATACGCCCCGGGATCGAGGCAGGGAAACTCGTGATATCGGATCGGTATTCAGATAGCCGGATCGCATATCAGGGGGTCACTCTCAGGTCGGTGCTCGACGATCCCTTTGCATGGATCCAGGACCTCCATAGGGGCTGGAGCATCGAACCGGATATGACCATACTGCTGGATATCGATCCGGAGGTTGCGGTCAAACGCTGTGGTGAACGTGGCGAGCAGACGAAGTTCGAGACCATCGAGTTCCTTAAGGGCGTCAGGGCGAACTTCCTGCGTCTTGCAGAGGCAGAGCCTCAGCGGTTCGCCATAATTGATGTGGATCGGCCGCTTGAAGAAATAACTGCCGATGTGATCGATGTGGTCACATTGGTGGACAGGGAGCGCAGGTAACCGTATCGCAACCGCTCATGATCACGGTTCGATCACAGCTCGTTGGCATCAGCGAACTGGATCAGTGCCTCGCCAAGTTCACGGGTATATTTTGGGTTCAGGTTGAAACGCCCGCGTTTCTGGCCACTTCGCTCCTTTGCGATCTCAATATACTCCTTTTCGTATTTCTCACTTGTTGCAAGGGTGATGGTCAGGTACCATCCTCCGCCCATCTTGATCTCCCTGTATTTTTCCTCAGCCTCTGAAAAATCATAATCTTCCATTTTTTTCACCTCAAAACATTACCTTTGTCTGTTCATACATTTATCCATTTGTTGCCTGTCTGGCAATATCAGATCGTATCAGGTAGAGATCCTCACTGTATCATTGTGAGCGGTATCGAACCGTTATGGAGGGCGGTGGCCACAAGGGCTCCTTCAATACCCACATCCTCCAGTATATTGATGTCCTCGACCCCCTTCACTCCTCCTCCAAGAAGGATGCTGTGCTCTGATAGGGATACCATCTCACTTAACAGTTGTGTGTCCACGCCGGATGAGGTTCCGACCCTGTCAAGGTCCAGGAAAATGATGTCATTGATACTGATCTCGTTCAGGATCTTCACAATCTCACATGGATCGTTGGGCATATTCTCATCATTTGAGAGGATACGTCCATCCTTCCTGTCGATACTGATGTTCACTTTCCCCGGATTGG
>JAYEHR010000084.1:5234-12078 GCA_034659615.1 Methanobacteriota archaeon
CTGGGTGCGAATTTCCCCTGGGTCATCAAAGGGGTAAAAGACGCGGTAGAGGGGAAGAGGCCCATCAGTGCAGCCCTGGGAGATTTCAACTATAAGCCAGGCACCGCTTCCCTTGCGGCATATGGGGCTGCTGCTGCCGGTGCGGATTATGTGAAGCTCGGTCTGTATGATATCCAGACAGAGGATCAGGCGCTGGAGATGCTTACCGGCATCGTAGAAGCGGTCAAGGATATGGATGTCAAGGTGGTTGCCTGCGGTTACTCTGATCACGAGCGTATCAACTCTATTGATCCCCGTTTGCTTCCTGCCATCGGTGTCGAAGCAGGCGTTGATCTGGTGATGATGGACACCGGGATCAAGGACGGGCGCTCGACCTTCGAGTTCATGTCTGAGACAGAGCTCACCGATTTCGTGAACGATGCCCACGATCGGGGCCTCGAGACCGCTCTCGCAGGCACGATCAAGTTCAATGACATCCCAGCCCTGAAACGCATCCAGCCTGGCATCATCGGTGTCCGGGGCATTGTCTGTGGCGGTGACCGCAGTACAACTATTAAGCAGGACTTGGTCGAGAAATTAAAAAGTGAGATCTGAATCTCACTTTTCTTTTTTATAGAGCTATCCCTTTTTATTTGGCACATCTCTTTTTTATACGATTACGGTGAAGTTTATTCTATAACAACTATTGCATGGTCAGATCCTGCATACTGACAGTATATCAGGTGTGGGTACGATCCATATATTCATCATTCAATAACACACACAGGTATAGAATGACCAATAACATCGTTGTTCGTGTTGCAGAAGCGAACCATCGTGATGCTGGTAGGGGAATTGCGAGGCTTGACAATGAGCTGATGCAGAGGATCGGTGTAATGAGTGGTAACATTATTGAGATCAAGAGCAAGGGCAAGACGTATGCCAGGGTATACCCGGGTGCCCTCGATGATGCCGGCAGGGGCATTATCCGTATTGATGGAAACCTGCGCAGTAATGCCAGGGTTGGCATTGATGACAATGTTACGGTCAGGAGCGTGGTAGAAAAGGCTGCCGAAAAGATCACCCTGTCCCCCACCCGTCCCTTTGCCCACGAGAGGGTATCGAGGACCATTCATCGTATCCTGGAAGGGCGGCCTGTGGACCGGGGTCAGCACATACGTGTCGAGACAGTTAATAATCCGCTGTCCGTATTGGTACGTTCCACGATCCCCCCGGGACCCGTGGTCGTGACCCGCACCACTCATATCATCATGGACCGCCCCATCGATGAGACCGAGATGCGAGAGCAGGTCTCGTATGAGGATATTGGTGGCCTGAGACGTGAGGTTGGCCTGATGCGGGAGATGATCGAGCTGCCACTGAGGCATCCTGAGCTGTTCGATAAGCTGGGAGTGGATCCCCCAAAGGGCGTGCTGCTCCACGGTCCTCCTGGCACAGGCAAGACCATGATCGCAAAGGCGGTAGCAAGTGAGAGCGAGGCCAATTTCATATCTATCAGCGGCCCGGAGATCATTTCAAAGTACTACGGCGAAAGCGAGCAGAAGCTACGCGAGATATTCGATGATGCCGAGAAGGAAGGTCCTTCGATCATCTTCATCGATGAGATCGACTCCATCGCACCCAAGAGGGATGACGTCGCAGGGGAAGTGGAGCGACGGGTGGTCGCCCAGCTCCTCTCCCTTATGGATGGCCTGCGTTGCCGGGGAAAGGTGATAGTGATCGCGGCAACGAATCGCCCCAATTCCATTGACCAGGCACTGCGTCGTGGGGGACGTTTCGATCGTGAGATCGAGATCGGCATCCCGGATCGTGGGGGACGGTTGCAGATACTGTATGTACATACCCGTGGAATGCCTCTTGAAACAGAGGTCGACCTTGGCCGGATCGCCGACGTGACCCACGGATTCGTGGGAGCGGACCTGTCATCACTTTGTAAAGAGGCTGCAATGCATGCTTTGAGGAGACTCCTTCCTCACATCAGTATCGAGGACGAGATCCCCCCGGAAATGGTGGACAAACTTGAGGTCACAGTATCCGATTTCGATGAGGCACGCAAGAACATCGAACCCTCGGCCATGAGGGAGGTGTTCATCGAAATAGCACCTGTGAAATGGGATGACATCGGTGGTCTTGATAGGGCAAAACAGGAATTGATAGAAGCTATTGAATGGCCGTTGAAGTATCCGGAGATCTTTCGGGCTGCAAAGGCCACCCCTCCACGAGGAATCATGCTCTTTGGTCCGCCCGGTACAGGTAAGACACTGCTCGCAAAGGCAATTGCGGGCGAGAGTGAGGCTAACTTCATCAGTATCAAAGGCCCGGAACTCCTGAGTAAATACGTAGGTGAGTCGGAAAAGGCAGTACGTGAGACGTTCCGTAAGGCCAGACAGGCATCTCCTACCATCATCTTCTTTGACGAGATCGATTCCATCGCTCCCAAAAGAGGTGCCAGCATTGATTCACAGACCACGGAGCGGGTGGTGAGTCAGATCCTCACCGAGATCGATGGCATCGAGGAACTTAAGGACATCGTGATCGTGGCAGCCACCAACAGGCCCGAGATGGTCGATCCTGCTCTATTGCGACCCGGGCGGATCGAGCGGCTCATCTACGTACAGCCTCCTGATCAGAAGGAGCGGGAGACGATCTTCCGGATCCATCTTGAGGGCAAACCCCTGGCAGATGATGTCGATATATCAGAACTCGCAGATATCACGCACGGATATGTCGGTGCCGATATCGATGCCATCTGCCGGGAGGCGTCCATGCTGGCCCTACGTCATGTAATACGTTCCGGTATGACGAAAGATGAGGTTCGAAGGGCTGCTGAGCATATACGGATAACAAGGTCATATTTCATATCTGCCATATCGAGGGTTCGGTCAACCACGTCCATGGACGAAATGCAGATGTATGAGCGAAGTGCACGGATGTTCTCAAAGGCCCCGGATAATTGCGACCCCACGTCTGAGCGCTCCGCATGAAAGGCATGCAAAGATACTTTAACTGAGAACACAGATTATCTAATTGACAGATGACAACCTTTTCTGGTTGTATAATTCACAAAATTATATAGTCAGACTCCGTTGACTCCCCGGACGCGGTCCAGGGTCTACAGGTTGACCCGACCGGAGGTGGGATATGTTGTGCTATACCGGTATGATATATGGGAATGAAGATATGCTGCGACAGAGATTTGTGCTGGATACTACGGCCCTGACCGACCTGCAGACACGAGAGATGATGGGCACCCCTTCCCTGTGCGAAGGTATGCGCGAGGTCCTTGACCTGATAGCCGATGCTCGTCTTCATCTCCAGATCAGTTGTTATGTCCCCTTCCCGTCGGTCTACAATGAACTGCATGAGTTCGCAAGGAACAACGGTTGCGATAGGGAGGTCATTGCAAAGATCGATACCTGGCTGGTAAAGAAGACACCTGACCGATACGAGGTGCAGATCCCCTCCCGCATATTCCATGAATATGTATCCTACATGCGTGAGCGTATCAACAAAGGTATGAACATTGCAGAGGAGTCCATACGCGAAGCCTCCTTCCAGTGTCTTTTCCTGGATTCGGAAGCAGAGGATCGACATCATGTAGAGGATGATATCGAACGGGACGTGATCGGGGGTATTGTGGGCAGGTTCAGGAACAAGTATCGAACAGCTCTGCGATATGGTATCCTTGACAGTGCGCCGGATATCGATGTTCTGCTCCTTGCAAAGGAGCTGGATGCTGCTGTTGTTGCAAAGGATTATGGCATCCAGAAATGGGCCGAGCAGCTGGGGGTCAGGTTCGTACCTGCCGAGACATTCCCCCCAATGCTGAAGGAATATCTCAGACATGCTTCTCTTGGATATGAGGACGAGGACCCCGACAGTGTCGGGGAGACGTTCTGATCCCTCCTGGCCAACCGGTCACACATTTCAAGGCAGGAAGCCCCATGGCGTTAGCATGGGGTTACTGACGCTCATGCGCCGACGATGAATGCGATCAGTGCAAAGAACATTGCGGCCTTGAACAGTTTTGATGACAGTGCGGCATTATTGCGAACAACGATCGCATGGATGGCGATCAGGAAGAATATATCCGCCACCGCCACCACATACAGGTATTCAACACCCAGCATTGAGCGCAGGTAGGGTATCGGGCTGGCCACCAGGCCCACAAGTCCAATGATGGTGGCAATGTAGGCGGATCGGCGGGTCCCGATCAATATTGGAAGGGTTCGTGCACCGTTCCTGGTATCACCATCCACATCCTCGATGTCCTTGACGACCTCCCGTGCAGTGGTGGCCAATGTGGCCAGCAGGAATAGTATGGAGAGGGACACGATCCCTTCCAGGCCAAAAACAGCTCCTCCGAACAGGAACGTTGAACCTGTAAGGTAGCCGATACTGATATTGCCGGCCAGGGGGGTGCGCTTGAGTGTTCTTGCATAATAGATGAGGATCAGGGAATTGATCAGGGCGATCACTCCACAGATGATGTTGATGAAGAATGCGATAGCTGCAGCGATCACAAAAAGAGAAATGGAGAAATAGAGGGCATTGGTGGTGCTGATCCTGCCCGAAGGGATGGGCCGCGAGGGTTTGTTCACGCGATCGATACCCACATCGAAGTAGTCGTTGATCGCATTCCCGGCCCCGGTCACCAGCAGGACCACGGGGATCACCAGGAACACATCAACAATGCCAGGTTCGGCATAGAATGTGATGGTGTGTCCCAGTATCCGGGCCGCAATGAACACTCCGACCACTGCTGCGAACGCTGCCATTGAGCAGTTGGCGAAGCGCATCAACTGGATATATGCACGCATGGGACCTCATTCTGTTTTTTAGTCTATGCGCGTGACCTTCAGCATCCGATCAAGTGCCTGTCTGGCGCGCGCTCTTGACTCATCAGGGACCGTGACCACATATTCCATGTTCTCCAGGGCTCGCAGGACTGCTTCCAGATCGATCATCTTCATGTCAGGACAGATCGAGTATTCGGAGATCGGGTAGAAGGTCTTGTCAGGTACATCCTGCCTCAGGCGGTGAAGCATGCCGTTCTCGGTAGCCACGATCATCTCGTTGCAGCTGGTCCCGGCTGCATAAGTGATCATACCTGTTGTACTGAACACATGGTCCACCTCCTGAAGCACTTCCCGCCGGCATTCGGGATGGGCCATGACCTGAGCTGCAGGATGCTCGTTCTTTGCTTTCAATACATCTCCCAAAAGCATCTGATCATGGGTCGAGCAATAGCCATCCCAGGGAATGATCGTCTTATCAGTGTGGTGTGCCACATAATCGGCCAGGTTCTTGTCAGGCACGAACAGGATCTCGTCCGCATCCAGCGAGTTCACGACATCCACGGCATTGGCGGACGTGCAACAGATATCGCTCTGCGCCTTGATCTCGGCGAAACTGTTGACATAACATACGACTGCAGCATGGGGGTGTTCCTTCTTTGCCTGTCTCAGGGACGGCACATCGATCATGTCCGCCATGGGACAACGGGCATCCATGTCGGGGATGATCACTGTTTTCTCAGGACTGAGTAGGGCGGCACTCTCTGCCATAAAGTTCACACCGCAGAACACGATCACATCGGCGTCCTGCTGCACAGCCTCCTGGCTCAGTCCCAGGGAATCTCCTAAAAAGTCCGCTATATCCTGGACCTCTCCACGGCAGTAGTTATGAACAAGGATCACAGCATTGCGTTCTTTCTTCAATGATTTTATCCTATCAACAACGGTTTGCTTATCCTGCATATAATCACTGCATTGATGTACTGTTATGTTATATATAATTTCATTTGAATGCCAGATTGGTGTAAAATATTTATTATCATTTCTCTCCAGTAACTCCCTGGGTTATGTGCCCACATGAAGCGGATTGGTGATCTCCTTAAGAGTGGTGATGACAGATAGCGCTGCTAAGTAGCTGGTTTTCGGGTTTGTGGGCGAGGGCACATTTTCTACTCTGGTCGTGAACGCACCGAACTTTCCTTCCACCGAGATCTCATGTATGTTACGACTCAGGGCAGGGTCTGCGATGATCGTTACCCTGGTCTTCTCGAATCCGATACCCGCAATGCTCAGTGTAGCGGCGACGTTCACGTTCGCAGGGAATGCCCTGGTAGCCTCCATGGCTGTCCCTTCGAAGATCGTCGTTTTGCCTGTAATGGCATCAAGGTCGATGTTATTCTGGATGATATATGGTGCGCCTGCAAGACCACGGGGATGTTTATGTGTTGTCAGTGTGACCGAGTATATCTCCGCAGAGGCTGCTGATCTGAGTCCATCAAGTCCAGATATCGCACCCGATGGCAGGTAGACCCTGCATCCATTCTCTCGTGCAAGCTCCTGCGTGGCCCTGAGCAGTTCCCGGTCCGCAAATGCTCCGACACTGATGGTCATCACATCGCATTTTGCACGAAGGGCCGTTGGTACTATATCGTAGACGGCCCGCTGTGACGCACACTCTACCACAAGGTCTACACGTTTGACCATCTCTACGATATCAAGGACCAAAGGCTCAGTATTCTTGAGCTGCTCTTTTAACCGTGCGACATGCTCTTTTGTTCTATCATATATCGCATATAGCTCTACGTCGATATCACCTTCATCGATAGTCTTGCATAGTTCGGTACCGATAGCTCCACATCCGCACACGCCTATCTTTAACATTCTGGACTCCTTTATAGGTATTGTTTCCAAATCTTCATAAGGTGCTGTCAGAGTATCATCGTTCCTCATGGAACATAGATTCCGTCATAATACCTCTTTACGATACGTATCTATAATGCACTAAAAGCTATAAATCTCTTGAGTCATAAATATGATGATATGATGCT
>JAYEHR010000085.1:0-12020 GCA_034659615.1 Methanobacteriota archaeon
GGATCAATTCAACTCCACTCTCTCCCCCGTAGCCATGTAAACCACACTTTCACAGATATTCGAGGCATGGTCAGCTATGCGTTCAAGATAGCGTATCAGGAACAGCAGGTGGGACGCATTGGAAATTGTGCTGGGGTCTTTGGCCATCATATCCATTAATTCCATCCATAATTCATAGAATAGCTTATCGACCTTCTCATCCTCTTGAGCTGTTGACTTTGCCAGTTCGACATCGGCTGTTTCAAATGCCCTGATCGAATTCTTTAACATGTCCCCGCCAATCTCAGCCATTCTATTCATATTGTCCAGTGGTTTAATATGCCCACCGTCAATCCTTTCGGTGAGCTCAGCAATATCAACGGCAAGGTCACTCATTCTCTCAAGGTCTATAGCTATCCTTATACAGGACATTATGAGCCTCAGGTCACCTGCTATTGGTTGCTGGAGAGCAAGCAGTCGGAACGTACTGATCTCCACATCCATATCCTTAGCATCGATCTCGTCATCCCTTTCAATGGTCTTGCTTGCAAGTTCAAGATCAAGTTTCACAAAAGCATCCATGGAATCTTGAAGGATATTCTGCGAAAGTTCACCCATCTGGATGATATTATTCTTTAAGAGACTTAACTCTTGTATGTATTTCTCTCTAACCATTTGATCAACCAAACCTTCCTGTAATGTAATCCTCAGTACTCTTCTCCTGTGGATTCTCAAATATCTGTTTTGTCTTATCGAACTCGATTATTTCCCCGTTCAGGAAAAAGGCCGTATGATCCGAGATCCTTGCAGCCTGTTGCATGTTATGGGTCACAATCACGATCGTATAGTCCTTTTTCAGATCCATTATCAGTTCTTCTATCTTGTTGGTAGAGATCGGGTCAAGTGCACTGCAAGGCTCGTCAAATAGAATAATATCAGGTTTAACGGCAAGGGTTCGTGCGATACAGAGTCGCTGCTGCTGACCTCCGCTCAGTTCAAGGGCTGACGAACCAAGCCTGTCTGAAACTTCATCCCACAGTGCTGACGAGCGAAGAGCCTGTTTAACTATCCCATCGATCTCTTTTTTATCCACGCCATGGACGCGGGGTCCATAGGCGATGTTGTCATAGATGGACATGGGGAACGGATTCGGCTTCTGGAATACCATGCCAATCCGCTTCCTGAGCTCCACAACATCAACGTCACTTTCATAGATATTTTTCGATCTCTCAAAAACCTTGCCCTCGATCCTGCAGCTCTTGATGAGATCGTTCATCCTGTTCAGGCAACGCAGGAATGTGGATTTTCCACACCCTGAGGGTCCGATGAAAGCAGTGATACTGTTCTCCGGGATATCAATGGAAACGTCCTTGAGAGCGTGATTTTCACCATACCAGAGGTCCAGATCTCTGACCTGGATATCAGCTCTGTCATCATTTTTTATTTTTTCCATGGTGTAGCACCTAATCTGCAATTACAATTTTAATTTTTTAGCGTAATGTCTTCGTATCATTACGGCCACAAAGTTCACACTGAGTACGATCAAAAGCAACACAAGGGCTGTTCCATACTGGATGTGGCGTGTCTGGGCTATGTTTGTTCCCGATGTTGCAAGCACGAACAGGTGATACGGAAGGGCCATGAACTGGTCATGCACAGAATCCGGCAGCCGGGGCAAAAAGTACGCAGCACCTGTCAGCAGTATGGGTGCAGTCTCACCTGCAACCCTTCCAATACACAGAATGGAGCCTGTGACCATACCCGGTATCGCAGCCGGAAGTACGACATTACGTATGGTCTGCCATTTGGTAACCCCAAGGGCAAGGGAAGCATCCCTGTATTCCTTTGGAACGGATGCAAGGGCCTCTTCACTTGACCTGATAATCACAGGCACAATGAGGAGTGCCAGTGTAAGGGAGGCGGACAGCACCGAAGGACCAAAGCTAAAGAACTTCACGAACAGAACAAGTCCGAAAAGACCGAATACCACAGACGGTGTGCCTGCAAGATTGTTTATTGCCATCTGTATGATCCACGTGGAACGTCCCGATCCCGCATATTCGTTCAAATAGATCGCAGCCAGGGTGCCAAGAGGAAGGGCTATCATCATAGAACCTACGATAAGGGATATCGTGCCCACTATTGCAGGGAATATTCCGCCCTCGGTCATCCTGTTTTTTGGCATGTTCGTCAGGAACTCGATATTTATCGCACCGATCCCATTGGAGATGATATAGTAAAGGATCAAGACCACAAAAGCGATCACTGTCGCCATTGAAATGCTTATGAAAGAAAATGCGATCTTTTCATTTGTCTTCCGATCAAAGAACATTAGACTGCCTCCTTGAATCGGTATTTCGTTTTAACAAAATCAGCGATCAGGTTGATGCAGAATGTCATTATGAAAAGTACAGAACCGATCGCAAACAGTGCATGGAAGTGTTCACTTCCCTGAGGCACCTCGCCCATCTCAAGGGCGACAGTTGCTGTCATTGTCCTCACAGGTTCCAGGATCCCAGATGGGAACCCTGGAATAACCGCCGAATTCCCTGTCACCATCATAACTGTCATGGTCTCCCCAATAGCACGTCCCATTCCAAGCATGACCGCAGCCGATATCCCGGAAAGTGCTGCAGGTAATAATACCTTATAAATGGTTTGCCATTTCGTAGCACCAAGCGCCAGAGAACCTTCTTTAATATACGAGGGGATCGAACTGATGGCATCTTCTGATATGGATATGATCGTTGGCAATGCCATTACGGCAAGCATTACAGATCCAGTCAGGGCTGTTTGCCCTGTTGTAAGGTCCAGAAAGTTCTGGAGATGTGGACCCAGTATTACAAGCCCGAAGAAACCATAGACCACCGAAGGAACACCTGCAAGGATCTCTATGAAGGGCTTTAACATCTCAGCAACCCGGGGAGTTGCAAGTTCTGATATGTAGACTGCACATGCGATCCCAAGTGGTACTGATATGATGATCGCACCTGCTGTCACAATAAGAGAACCAAGCAACAGCGGCAGAAGTCCGAACTTATGGGGGTCAGCTGTTGGGTACCATGCGGTTCCTGTGATGAAATCGATAACAGAGTATTCATGGAAGAGCGATATGCCATCCCTGAATAAAAAAATACATAGAAGGAGAAGGATCAAAACCGTAACCGCACTGACTGAGAGCAGCACGGTCTCGATCGCATTTTCCTTATATCTCCTCTTGAACATGCTAATCCTTTGATCTATCTGATTTCCAGCTTACACTGCAGGGAAGTACCCTACATCGGTCACGATGTCCTGTCCTTCCTTGCTCATCACAAAGTCAAAGTATTCCTTTGCAAGGCCCGTTGGCTCACCATCAGTGTAATAATAAAGTGGTCTGGAAAGTGGATAGGTTCCACTTATGATGGCATCAGGGGTTGGAGAAACGGCACCTTCACCGGCGTCCAGGGCAAGTCCCTTTACGCTGTCATCAAGATATGCAAATCCTATGTATCCTATGGCACCTCTATTCTGGGATGTCTCCTGTACAATTGCGCCTGTTGCAGGCTGGACAAGAGCATCTGCACGGTACTCATCACCCAGAAGTACGTTATTCTGGAAGTAACCATAGGTACCGGAGCTGCTGTCACGGGTGATCACGGCAATGGTGCGATCCTCACCACCTACTTCATTCCAGTTACTGATCTCACCGTTGTATATGGCACGTAACTGCTCAAAGGTCATTTCTGAGACCTGATTCTCCGGGTTGACAACAACTGATATGCCGTCCCATGCAATAACATGCTCAATGGGGTTGACACCATTGCTCTGTGCATTCTCAAGTTCCGAATCCTTCATCTTTCTGGACGCCATTGCGATGTCTACCTCATCATCAATAAGGGCAGCAATACCAACGCCGGAACCTCCGCCGATCACAGTTAGGCTTGTGTCAGGTTTCTTGTACATGAACTCTTCAGCTTCTGCCTGACTGAGAGGCAGGACAGTATCCGATCCTTTTATAATGATACTAAGCTCCTCTTCAGCAGCCATCTGTTCATCTGCTCCATTCTCACTGTCAACACATCCGATCCCAAGGAAAGTGATCCCTATGATAAGAATCGAAAGCATTGTACATATCTTAATATTGTTGGACATTTTGTATCATCCTTTGTAAAAACAGATTGTTTATCTGTTTCATGTAGCAGAAAGGACATGCCCATATATAGATGTTGTCTGTATATTATATATATACCTCTATATTCTATATATTCTATATATTTTTGTTCTTGTTGGACACAAGATCGATCTGAATTTTGAAACCCCTATCAACCATAATCGTTCGGTTCTACAGGGGGAATCCTTGTTGTAGGTCCACTGATACTTGCCCTTCCCCCCACCTCAACCCAACATATTAATATAAAGCACCGGTCTCTATTCCAATATACTACTTATCCCATATTATTCGAGGAAACTGTAATGATCACAAAAGATGAGGTAGAACACGTAGGATGGCTTGCCCGCATCGAGATCGATGATAAGGATGCGGAAGGCTATGCTGCAAAACTGAACTCTGTACTGGAGTATTTCGGACAGCTGGATGAGGTAGACACAGGCGGTGTGGCTCCGACATATCACGTGGCTGATATTATGAACGTGTTCAGGGACGATGTTGTCACTGATTCGCTTGAGCAGGAGGATGTGCTCACGAACACTGACAGTGAGCAGGATGGCTACATTAAGGCACCGAGGATCATGTGAGGTGGGATGATGGCGGAATGGCTGAACATATCCAAAGTTAAGGAAATGATCTCAGAAGGCTCTGCGGAGGAGGTCACGGCCTCATATCTTGAGACCATCAGGAAAAGTGGGATCAACGGCTATACCTGTGTCTTTGAGGGGGCCATGGCAAGGGCAAGGTCCATTGACAAGGATGGGCACGGAGGTGTGCTGGCAGGGGTCCCCATTGCGATCAAGGATAGCATTTCCACGAAAGGGATCCCTACAACGTGCGGCTCAAAGATACTTCAGGGGTACGTGCCCCCGTATGACGCGCATGTCATCGAGCGTCTGAAGGCGGCGGGTGCAGTGATCCTTGGGAAGACCAATATGGACGAGTTCGCCATGGGAACATCCACCGAATCGAGTGCTTATGGCGCAACACTCAATCCATGGGATGCCAAAAGGGTGCCGGGCGGTTCGTCAGGAGGCAGTGCGGCGGTGGTTGCAGCAGGCGAGGCGCCTCTGTCCCTTGGCTCGGATACCGGCGGTTCGGTACGATGCCCGGCGGCGTTCTGTGGAGTGGTGGGGTTCAAACCCAGCTACGGTGCGGTATCCAGGTACGGCCTGGTCTCCTATGCGAATTCCCTTGAGCAGATCGGGCCCATAGCCACGTCTGTGGAGGACATTGCGGTGCTGATGGATGTCATCGGAGGGCACGATCCCAGGGACAGTACTTCCATTGACAAGAATATCCGGTATCAGGATGCGCTTGTTGATGATGTGGCGGGCCTGAAGATCGGTGTGCCCGGGGAATACTTCGGGGAAGGCATCGATGCAGGTATTGAGGAGGCCGTCTGGGATGCGATACATAAGTACGAGGATATGGGCGCCACATGGGAGCAGGTGTCCATGCCGCACACAAAATATGCACTGGCAGCATACTATGTCATAGCCATGAGCGAGGCATCGTCGAACCTCGCGCGGTTCGATGGCACGCGGTACGGTCCGCGTGTTGATGGTGAGAACTGGCATGTGATGGCATCAAGGACCCGCGCGTCCTGTTTCGGCAAGGAAGTGCAGCGCAGGATACTGCTTGGAACCTATGCCCTTTCTGCCGGATATCACGATAAATATTATCTCAAGGCACTGAAGGTGCGAACCCTTGTCAAACAGGACTTTGACCGGGCGCTGTCTCAGGTCGATGTGCTGATGAGCCCGACCATGCCAACCCCGGCATTTAAGATCGGGGAGAAGATCGATGATCCACTGTCCCTGTACCTGAGCGATGTGAACACGGTTCCCATCAATCTTGCAGGCGTCCCTTCGATATCCGTGCCATGCGGTCAGGTTGATGGTCTGCCTGTGGGATTGCAGATCATCGGCAGGCATTTCGATGATTCCACACTCATACGGTCGGCATTCGCCTTTGAGACGAATACGGATCATCATACCATGCGTCCCGTGGAGGTGGCATAAATGGTGTACAAGAATCCCGATGGTGTGATGATTGGGCTGGAGATACATGTCCAGCTGAACAAGCTCAATACCAAGATGTTCTGCGGTTGTTCCACACAGTATCATAATGCAGGGCCCAATACGCATGTCTGTCCGGTATGCCTGGGTCTTCCAGGTTCCCTGCCTGTGATCAACAAACGTGCGGTGGAGTATGCTATCAGGATCGGGCTGGCGTTGAACTGTGATATTGTTGAGCAGACCCAGTTCCACCGGAAGAACTATTATTATCCGGACCTGCCCAAGGGTTTCCAGACCACCCAGTACGATTTCCCAATAGCTTCCGGTGGAAAGGTAGTGATCGAAGGTGAGGATGGAGAGCACGTGGTGCGCATCACCCGTGCCCACATGGAAGAGGATCCAGGTCGCCTGATGCACATGGGTAGCATTGAGAAGTCCAAGGGGACACTGATCGATTACAACCGTTCAGGGATGGCCCTGATCGAGATCGTGAGCGAGCCGGATATGAGGAGCCCGAAGGAAGCACGCCGTTTCCTGGACAAGCTGCGCAACATCATGGAGTACCTGGACGTGTTCGACAGCGACCTGGAGGGTGCGATGAAAGTGGATGCGAATGTATCCATAATGGGCGGTGAGCGTGCAGAGGTGAAGAACATCTCCTCACACAAGGGAGCGGAACGTGCACTCCTGTACGAGATCATGCGCCAGAAGAACCTTCTGCGGAGAGGGGGTAAGGTTGTCATGGAGACCCGTCATTTCGATGAGGCCCGTGGGGTTACGCTATCCATGCGTACCAAGGAGGAAGAGCATGATTATCGCTACTTCCCCGAACCGGACCTGGTGCCCATGCGTGTGGCTGACTGGGCTCCCTCTATCCATAAGACCCTGCCCGAGCTTCCGGATGCAAAGAGAGAGCGGTTCGTATCCCAGTATGACATGGTAGATATGCATGCTAAGGCGCTCACCTCAGATATCCGTGTGGCCGATTTCTATGAACTGGTTGCAGCAGTGGTCGATCCTAAGACAGCTGCCGCCTGGGTGGCGGACGTGCTCAAGGGCGAGCTGAACTATCGTGACCTTACCATTGCCTCGTTCACGGTGGACGATATTGCCGAGATCATCACGCTGGTGGCCGAGGGGACGATCACTGAAAAGAGCGGTGTGCAGGTCATCCGCACGATCCTGGATGAGGGAGGTTCGCCTCAGGATATCGTCAGGCAGAAAGGTCTGCTCAAGGTGGAGGATGATATTGTCACACAGGCTGTGGCCGAGGCTCTCTCTGAGAATGAGGAGGGGCTATCCGATTATATCGCCGGCAAGGGCAAATCCCTGAACTACCTGGTGGGCCAGGTGATGAAAAAGACAAAGGGGCGTGCCGATGCCCGACAGGCACGGGAGATGCTGCTGGAAGCGATCGACAGGATCAATAAGTGAAGAGGGGTCATATAGGACATCCCATCCCAAAACAATTATATGTATTGAAAATCATGTAAGCAGCCCGATACGAATTATTTAATAATTTATAACATTTACAATTTTCAGGTGAAAACATATGGCAAGATTCCCAGAAGCAGAGGAGCGAATCCTCAACAAGAAAATCTGCATGAAATGTAATGCCCGCAATGCACCACGGGCGACACGCTGCAGGAAATGCGGTTACGACAAGCTGCGTGTTAAATCAAAGGACGTCAGAAGAGGCTGATCTTACTGATGCAGGTAGAAAAGTACCTCGATGGCATCGTGGATCGCCAGGGTACGGTTCACTTAACGCTCATAGATCCCGCGTCCCAATCTCCTGACAGGGCGGCCGACATTGCTCGGTTCGCGGTGGAAGGGGGTACCGATGCTATCATAATCGGTGGCTCTACAGGAGCTTCCGGTATGGTACTGGACCAGACACTGATCAAGATCAAGGAACATACGGATGTTCCCACCATCCTGTTCCCTGGCAATGCCGGTGGGATCAGTACCTATGCAGACGCTATCTTTTTTATGAGCCTGTTGAATTCCCGTGATGTCAATTATATCACTACGAACCAGGCCATGGGTGCCCCTCTCGTGTACCGGAGTGACATTGAACCGATCTCCATGGCATACCTGATCGTTGAGCCCGGCGGCACGGTTGGATGGGTGGGCGATGCCAGGCTGATCCCAAAGGACAAACCAGAACTTGCGGTTGCGTATTCGCTGGCCGGTAAGTACCTGGGGATGCATTACACCTATCTGGAGGCAGGATCTGGTGCGGACAGCCCGGTGACCCCGGCCATGATCGGCGCCGTAAAACATGTGCTGGGCGACAACAAGCTGATCGTTGGAGGTGGCATCCGTGATGCCAGGGCTGCAGCGCAGTGTGCCGCGGCCGGAGCAGATATGATCGTCACAGGAACGATCGTTGAAGAAAGCACGGACATCAGGGCAAAGCTCGAAGAACTTGTTACGGCCATCAAAAAGTAGCCTCATAACCGCCTGTACCTGAAACTGGCTCATTCTTCTGTTCGAAATATCCGGCAGAGCTGGCAGCATGTTCGCAAGTATGATAATTCCGATACCCGATCCTGTGTATGCTATTACTCCACAGGGAATTGATGTGCCCCTGATCCCTCCGCGAATCTCACAAGTTATATATCTTAAGACCGTTTTATTCTTTAATTGGAGGAATTTGTATGGTTGATCCGATTGATTATATGAAGAAAATTGGACTGTTTGGACTTGGAATATACGCTCTGACCGAAGAGAAGATCAATGAATCCATCAAAGAAATGGTCGAGAGCGGAGATATCAACAGGGAAGAGGGGAAGAAGTTCGTCGAAGACCTGATCGAAAAGCGCAGAGTACAACAGGATGAGCTTGAGGAAAAGATCTCCTCCAAGGTGAAGGAGACGTTCGGCAAATCTGACCTGGCAACAAAGGACGAGATCAAGAGCCTTGAGGAGAAGATCGAACGCCTCGAAAAATTGTTGGAGGAAGCTACCAAAGAGGAATGATCTGCGATCATCCCTCAAATCGTTAATTCGTAATGGTAATGAGCTGTCTGTGTACTACAGCGGCCGGACAGCATTCATTTGTGCATATGTATGATCGGCCCATGGTCGGTCGATGGCCGATCGTAGTCTTACCAATAACGGATAAGTATGTCTCTAGGAATAACACGTAGATATTCAATGGTCAGGCGATATGGGATCATCATTGATACCCTTATCAAGTACCACTTTGGATATCTCGTGGACCAGATGGGGCTGCGATCAGTCGGTTCTCTGAAGTCCAGGTTCAAGGGGCGTTTTGACAGAGGGGGGGCTGTCAACACCAGGCCCACACGTGCACGGCAGGTGCTCGAAGAACTCGGACCCACTTATGTGAAGTTCGGTCAGTTTCTCAGTATGCGACAGGACCTGATCCCGCAGGAATATTCCGACGAATTCACAAAGCTCCAGGACGATGTGCCGCCTTTTGCGTACGAGGATGTGGAGCGCGTTGTGGCGGAGGAACTGGGTTACGAGATCGGGGATCTGTTCAGTGAGTTCGAAAAGGAACCAATAGCTGCCGCTTCCATTGGTCAGGTGCACCGTGCAAAGCTCCCGGATGGTGCGGATGTGGCCGTAAAGGTCCAGCGGCCAGAGATACGTGATGTCATCGATGTCGATCTGGATATCATGTACAGCATCGCAGGATTCGCCCAGGAACATATCCATGATGCTCAACTATACCAACCTGTGGATATCGTGGATGAGTTATCCCGGTCCATCCATGCTGAACTGGACTATACACAGGAAGCCCGGAATATTGAGCGTTTTCTGCATAACTTCAGGAACGATCCTAACATCAAGATCCCAAAGGTCTACTGGGGCTACAGTAGCAAGCGTGTCCTGACAATGGAGTATATCGATGGCGTCAAGTGTATAAACTTTGATAAGCTCGATGAGCTTGGTGTTGACCCTAACCAGGTTGCAACATACGGCACAGAAGCTTTTATGAAACAGGTGTTTGAGGATGCTTTCTTCCATGCGGACCTGCATGCCGGTAATGTATTTGTGCTTAGGGATGGCCGGGTGGCCCTACTGGATTTTGGTATGGTCGGATACCTTTCCAAAGAGGTCCGCAGCTTTCTCACCGATGCCCTGATCGCGATCACTCGGGGGAATATGGTACAGTTTATTGAAGTGCTCAGGGATTTCGGCGTGGTCAGCGAAAGGCTTGATGAACGGGCGTTCAAGGTGGACTGCGATTACTTGCTGAACAGATATTATGGCCGGTCCCTTGATCAGCTTGATGTGTCTGTCATGTCTGCTGAGATAATGGGTATTTTAAGAATGTACCAGATACGGATTCCTTCGAACGTTGCCCTGTTAATCAGGGGAATGATGACGGCCAGTGGGTTTGCCACGCAGATAGCTCCGGATTTCAATGTTACTACCATTGCAGAACCCTATGCAAAAAAGGTAATTAGAAAACGCATAAGGCCTGATGCTCTTGCAAGAAGTGCCTACAATGACATGTGGTATGTGTCCCGCCTGTTGCACAAAGCCCCGCTCCAGCTTTCGCATATCCTCAGCGTTGCGGAAAAAGGATATCTGAATATCAGATTCGAGAACCAGGGGATGGACAGGATCGTGAGCGAGATGAGCGCTTCCAGCAACCGTCTGGCGTTCAGCCTGATCATATCTGCTATCATCGTAGGCTCATCCCTGGTCATACAGACAGGCATGGAGCCACATCTATGGGGTGTCCCTATGCTGGGTGTCCTGGGATTCATCACTGCAGGCGTACTGGGTATGGGACTTGCGGTGTATATCCTGAGAACCGGCAGGATATAAAGCATTTTGACAGATTCCTTTGATAATAACCTTTAAATCGGTTTTGTATCATTATACATGATGCCGTTATACATGATCATTTATTGGTCACTCCTCTTCCCAGGTGTTGGACATGGTAGATCCCCAGATCGAACGTAAGCTCATTGAGATCATGCGTATAATCGATGAGAATGATAAACCGATAGGCGCAAGGGTTATTGCCGATGAGCTGTACAGCCGTGGTTATAATATTGGAGAACGTGCTGTACGCTATCATTTGAGTATACTGGATGAGAGAGGCTTCACTGAAAAACATGGATATAGTGGCCGCACGATCACTGGTAAAGGAAAGGGAGAGTTGGGGGAGGCACTGATCGGTGATCGTCTGGGTTTTGTCATCACGAGGATCGAGGACCTGATCTACCGGACTGACTTTGACCCGGTATCCGGGACAGGGAATGTGATCGTCAACATATCTCATATTGATAAGGACGATTTTGACAGTTGCATGGACATCATGACCCATGCTGCATCCGGTGGGATGGGTATCAGTCCCAAGCTCGGTATTTTTGAGGAAGGTTGTGATGATGTGTACGTACCGCCAGGCAAGATCTCCATTGCAACAGTGTGCAGTATCACGTTTGATGGTATCCTCCTGAAGAACGGCATCCCGGTGCGACCCTCCTTTGGAGGTATCCTGCAGATGGTGGACGGTGCCCCCCAGAGGTTCCTGGACCTCATCTCATATACCGGTACGTCTATCGATCCGATCAAGGTTTTCATGATGCGTCAGGCAACATCGGTTCTGGATGTGCTGGATTCCGGCAGCGGCACCATACTTGCAAATGTACGCAACATTCCCGTTTCATCTGTTGAAAGGGCACAGGATGTCATGGAACTGACCGCCGCTTCTGGTATCGGGGGACTGATGATGATAGGAGAGCCCGGAGATACGGTGCTGGGATCTCCCGTTGACGCAGGGATGTCAGGAGTACTGGTGTCTGTGGGAGTAAATGCCATAGCTGCCGTAGAGGAGGCGGGTATCGAGGTGGACACGGATCCAGTCTCCACCGTCATGCG
>JAYEHR010000086.1:0-37837 GCA_034659615.1 Methanobacteriota archaeon
AACTAGAAAAACTAAAAAAAGTAGAATTGGCTGATGGGGAAGTTATCCTTACTGAGACTACTCGCAAACAAAGAGATATTATTAAAATACTTAATTTATGCGCTTAACAAAAGCGGAAGTCAGGTTACAACATATGAAACTATGAGCGTCACAATGTGCTGAAGAGATATTGGGCACACCACTTTAACCCCACCTCTTCGGCGCTAATGGTTCCTACCGGTTGAGCGGGTCAGGGACTACATACATCCTTGCATATGAACGTTGGGACAACCGGGACCTATTACGAAAAGTACTCAACCTATCCGTTGCTCTATTCACGACCTCCTCCGAGATGGAGAGGGGGGGAGGGCCATTATATCGCCGCCGGGCCCACAATACCGACCAGTGCAAAAGAAGAATTCATCCAGAAACTGGATGCCGTGATCGACAGACAGATAGGAAGCATGAACATATCCGACAGCCAGAAGAAGAAGAAGAAGAAGAAGAAGAACGCTTGATAGCACGTATCACACAAGGTCCTCTATAGAGCTCATCTCATTGATGTCAACCAGTGTGGACATTGCGCTGGTACGAATATCAAAACCCTGCTCTTTCATGATAGCCATGGGATTAGCACCACCGATCACAACTACCCCGAGATGGTCACGCTCCACAGGAACGTCCAGTACCCTTGTATTCGGCTCGCCCACTTCCATGATTCCGCTTATACCGACATCCATCATGTCGGCAAGGATGCTGTTGATGTCATCCCTGGCACTCAGGTGAACCTCACGCAGGTTTGCCAGTATCTTTCCTGAACCCGTTTGTAACATTTCGGTCACAGAGGTGATATCCTGCGACATCAGGACTTCCAGGGGGTCGATGGTCGTACTCGCATACGTCAGCACATCGGTGAACCTGACAGGTGTTCCGTTCCTGATCTGGACCACCCCCCCTAACTTTGGGTTTGTTATTATTCCTGTCTTTAGCAGCACACCGTCGATGGTAATACTGCACATGGTAGCAATTCCGATATCCCCCTCACGTATCATCAACCCACCAATGGTCTCACCTGCATAGAGGACCTTAAGGAAAGGGCTCACCGACAATCCACTATTGACCGCCATATGGATGATACCAAGAGCATCGTCCAGATCACTGGCCTTGATCATGGACAGGTTCACGATCATGTCACCTTCCATAGAACTGATATCAAGCGTCGTCCTGAACATCAGATCATCGATCCGGGACGATGTGAACTGCATATTATGAGGCCTCTGCATTGATACAACCTTTTTTGCCGTTTTTTCAGATAGATTGAGCTATAGCTATGTCATATAGTATCCATCCTCCATAAAGTATTCTACTGGATACTCTCATATCTCTCAGCGAAGTATCTTACTGAAGATATCCATGAAATTGGTGGGATTTTTCAGGAATTCGAGCTTTTCAATGTCATGTACAAGCTCATACATGTCCTCTCCACAGACCAGACCCAGTTCTGGCACGTCCATGGGTTCGAGTTCCCGTATCGGTGGCACGGTATTATAGAGAAGATTCTTCATGAAACCATCCTCCAGCAGATAATATGCGCCACCTGACAGTTCTTTAATGGGACTGTAGATGGAGGAAAAGTTCCGGCAGACCCAGTTCGCCATCTTGAGAGGAGCGTTGGACTGATTGATGGTGATGTGACCATAGTTGGGAGGGATCAGCACGACATCGCCTGCCACTGCCCTGATCGTGATGAAATCCAGTACCGTTTTCGAGTCCACCTTCTGTAGAAGGTAGAGGGCCTCCCCCTCAAGTACCTGGTAGACCTCGGTGTATGACGTATCGGTGCCCGGAACAAAGGGATGATAATGTCCGGCGGTCTTGACATACTCTAGTCCCAGCATGTTCGCAGGGATGACGGTGATATCATACCTGAGGTTATTCTTCTGGATGATATCCAGATCTTCCTTGCTTTTTGAAAGATCACGATACATATAATACAGTTCGATGTTCTCCGCGCCATCCAACCATTCTTTGTCAAAGATGACATCCGCCATATCATCAAGCATGCGGATGTCCGGATTTCTGATCTCTCCACCAAAATAGAGTTCATTGCTTGTATCGTTGCTCATAATTGTACACCCTTGCCAACGAGAGATGTTCCCGTAACTCCCTATTAACTATTGGTGGTGTTCAATCATAAAGCTTACTGTGGATACCTGATATAATATCATTCCGGCAATCTTAAAAACACCGACGATGATATAGGACATAACATGAACACAGATGTCCGGCTCCTACATACAGCAGATACACATATCGGGTATCGCCAGTATCACAACGACATACGGCGGCAGGATTTTATCGATGCGTTCTCCACGGTGGTGAGCGATGCCATTGAGATGGAGATCGATGCAGTGATCCATGCAGGTGACCTGTTCGATTCAAGAAACCCGACCCTTGATGATATACTGGATACCATTGAGATCCTTTCCCGCTTAAAAATAGCTGGCATACCCTTCCTTGCCATTGTTGGTAACCATGAGAGCAAGCAGCACACCCAGTGGCTCGATCTCTTTGAGAGCATGGGTATCGCCACCAGGCTTGGGAGCTATCCCCATAGGATCCGGGACGTATCGATATACGGCATTGACAGTGTGCCACGATCCAAGATACCGCTCTTTGACCCATCGGTGCTCCAGCCACCGGCAGAGGACTCCGTCTACAACATACTGGTGATGCACCAGCTCATGACACCATTCCCCTTTGGTGAATGGGATAGTGAAGAGCTGATCCAGTCCTTGCCATTCAGGATGGACGCGATCCTCCTGGGAGATTATCATAAATATGAAAAGGAAAGGATCGGCGATACCTGGATCACCTATTGCGGAAGCACCGAACGCAACAGTGCATCCGAACGAGAAACAAGATCGTACAACATTCTCACCCTCAACAATAGAGGGATCGATATTGGCAGACGTAATATACCCACACGCGACTTCGAGTTCATCAAGGCAACCCTCAGTGAAGGGGATAACGCCTATGAGGAGATTTTCAATATTATCAAAGAACATGATGTTGCGCAGAAGGTCGTGTTCCTGGAGATATCTGGCGATCCCGATATATCCATATCATACAGCGAGATCGAGGAGTTCCTGTTAAAGCATAATGTTCTGGTCCCCAGGATAGTGGACGCAAGGAGCAGGGATGCGGAGACCTGTGAGGAAGTTATGGAAGTATCGTTCTTCGATCCGGAGGAAGCCGTCAAGAACGAGATCAAGGGCATGGAACTCACAACTGGTGGCCTCATGGTCGACGAGATCGTCAGGAATCCTGCGATCCCGAAGACAAAGGTGGATACTGAGGCCGAGATGCAAGTTGGGGAACTCATCGGCAGCATGGATTTCACCCAACCTCCCCAGTATATCGTTGCGCCATCTGCCAGACCGGGGGCTGTAGATGAAGCTGTAAGGGGATATGTGGAGAAAAAGGATGCGTCCGGCATCAGGGATGTTGATGAGAAAACAGGTGCAAGTACAATTCGGGAGCGGGCAATAACGAAAGACACACCCGCAAATAAACACCAGAAGTACGAACCGGAGATCATTCCGGACAGTGACACGGACGAAGCAACGGCAGAAACGATTAAAAAACCAAAACAGTACAATCTGGGGGACTACCTGTGAGGATCAAACGGCTGCGTGTGGAGAATATCCGAAGCTACGAGGACCTGGACATATCCTTTGAAAGTGGTGTAACCGTGGTATCCGGTGTCAACGGCAGCGGGAAGTCCAGTCTGCTTGAGGCATGTTTTATAGGGATTTTCGGGAGCCGTACGATCTCGAAGAACTTCGTGCTCTCGGACATGATACGTAAAGGTGCCACCAGGGCATCGATACATGTTGATTTTGACCACAACGGACGAGAATATTCCATAAAGCAGGAGTTCAGGAACGATCCCGAGACTGGTAGGGCGAGCACCACCCAATCCGTGTTCATGGTCGATGGCACGATTATGGTAGACCAGGCGAATCAGACCTATGAGGCCATGAAGGCTCTGCTCAAGATGGATGAAGAGGCCTACACGAACTGCGTGTACATCCGCCAGGGCGAGGTTGATGTACTGATCAATGCAAAACCAGCGGATCGCCAGCGTATGATCGATGACCTGTTGCAGATCGGCAAGCTGGAAGAATATCGCGAGCGTGCGAAGAGTGCCGGTATCGGGGTCAGACGCCATCAACGACAGGTTGATACCAGGATCAAGGAGAATCTGGAAGAGATCAAGAAAATACGAGCTGAAAAACCGATCCAGATACAGGATCAACTTCGGGCACAGGCAAAAGATATTGGTAAGGATATCTTCAAATTGAACGATGCCCGGGATGGCGCCAGATCCACTCTGGACAACGCTGTCGAAAAAGTGAGACAGTATTCTGAACTTGATACACAAAGAGCCACATGGAACAATGAGGCCCAGGATCTCAAATCCAAAAAGAAGAATGCCTTTGACCGGATCGAAACAAGCAAGAAGGACATACAGACCAGCAAACGCTCCCTGCAACAGATACGGGATCTGACTACCGAACTCAAAAAGGAGCTGGGAGTGCAGGAGGACATCGATATTGAGCAGTATGTCACTGGAAAGGAGAAACATGAGAGGGATAAGTGGGATGTGATACAGCAGATCCAGAAGCAGAAGGAACTGCATATAAGCAATGAACGCTCCATGAACAACCGCCTGACAGACGCAAGGAAACAACTGGACACACTCACACATTCCATACAGAAAAAAGAAGAGCAGATCCGGACAAAGCAGTCGGAGATCCGGGATCACAGGGATGCGATACGATCTCAGGATGAGCAGCGTGGCCAGGTCATGGAAAGGGTCATTTCGCTGGGGTTCGATGCTGAAAAACTAGACAATGTGGGGAATATCCTCGATCTTCTGACGGATACACAGAAACACCTGCATGGAAATGAACGGGAGACGTCTACAAAGATATCCCAGCTTGAGGCAAGCATACAGAAGAGCCAGGACCTGCTGGCAAAGGGGAAATGTCCCACATGTGGACAGGATCTAAAAGGTTCCACAGTGGGCGAAACGGTTGAGAAGGATGAGAAGCAGAAGAACGAGCTGCAGACCAGGCTCCGGGAAGTTCACGATAAGCAGAAGGAGATCGAAGAGAAGCTTGTACGTGTAGGAGCCATGAAGGACCTTAAGAAGACAAACGAGCAATGCCTGCAGAATATCAATCTCATTAAGAACGATATCAAAAACATGGAGAACTCGATCCTGGAATACCAGTTACAGATCGAAGAGAATAGAAAAAGGGATACTGAGATCAGGGACAATGTGACCCGACTCAAAACAGACATCGATGAGATACAGCAGGCATTAATGGCAATAAAATCTTCAGAGGATACTGCCAGAAAAGACCATGATACGGCGACAAAGCACCTGAAACAGGCAAAACGGGTGCGTGAGGATGTCCACCAGATGGATAAGATACAGGACTCGATCACCAGGCTGGAAGATACGATCCTGAACCAGCAGGAAACGATGGAGTTCATTGATGGACAGATCAATGAGCGGCAGGGGCGCATACATGAGATCGATGTGAAGATGCAGGATATGGATATCAAAGGACTTCAGGAGAAGCTGCCACGATATAAGAAGGCTTTTGAGAACATCACCATTCGTATCGAGGAGGCTAACCGGAAAAAGGAAGAGGTGCACAAGCATCTGGGACGTGTGGAGAACGATATCCAGCGGTTAGCAGTGCTTGAGAAGAAAGGAAAGACCCTTTACAATAAGCTGAGTTTCATCAACGCTGTATACAGGGATGCGCAGGAACTTGAGGAGATGTATATCCGCCTGCGTGCAGAGCTTCGTGCCAAGAATGTGAAAGCGCTGGGCACCCTGCTCAACGAGATATTCTCCTTTATGTATACCAATAATGCGTATTCCCATATCGAACTGGATTCCGATTATGAGCTTACGATCTATGAGAAAGATGGTACCCCTTTAAAGCCCAAACTGCTCAGCGGCGGGGAGCGAGCGATCTTCAACCTCGTGCTGCGATGTGCGATATACCGCCTGCTGTCCATGGGCATAGGGGATACATCAGACCGTGCGGACCTCCCTCCGTTGATCATGGATGAACCCACCGTCTTCCTGGACAGGGGACATATTCACCAGCTGATCGAACTGATCGATCTGATGAGAGATATAGGAGTGGGTCAGATATTGATCGTGTCCCATGATGAATCACTGATCGACTCTGCCGATAATGTGTTCGAGGTGGACAAGGACCCGGTAACCAACATATCATCCATAACCCCGCGGTGAACAACCTTATATTACGTTAACTATTATATGTTTAAATACTATCGTAACAATACGATGGTATTGAGGGACAAAAAAGGCTTGCGAGGGATAGAATGGATACTGCAAACAGGGATTTTGTCATTGAAAGGCTTGAAAGACAGCTCTCGGAGAAGGATGATGAACTGGAGCACATAAAGAATACGCTGCGAGAGTCCATTGTACGGGAGATCCGCAGTGACCTGAAAAATGACCTTGATATCAACAACCGGATCATCAAACTGGAACAGAAGATGCAGGAGATCGCCAACAACCTCAATGGAGTGATGGATGAGCTGCTTGACCAGAAATCCATGATGCGCTCATTAGGTCACAATCCGGCAACCAATACCAATAGACAAGATGCCGGCTCACAATCCCAGCCAGGTGAAAAACAGGATGAGACCACGCAAATACAGCCTCATGCAACCACATACCCCCTGAGATCAGCACCCCCACAGGCATCCGATGCTGCCAGGACCAGAGAACACACAGAACCGCATACCACAATTGCCACAGGAGACAGGGAAGGCGAAACCATACTCCATCGATCCCGACGGGAATGGCCAACTCACGACCAGAATACAACACCTCCATTGCAGCAGGGTTCTGATCAAACGCCTGCTTCCCCTACAATGCCCAGAGATAGACGATCCAAGGAAGTCCATTTTAACATTCGGGACGTTGAACAGGACACACATTATGAAACACCGACGGAAGACATGTCTCAAACAGAAGATGACAGTGAATACATTGTTGCCGAGAGTACGGAACACTCAGGAACTCCCATTGCGGATAATAATGAAAATGACAACTGTGAATACATTGTTGCCGATGAAAAGAACCCCATGCGTAGAGAGGTCGAAAAGGAGTTCGAGACCGTCGAGGACCGGGAAGATGAGGATACGGTGATCATAACTATGCACAAGAGATCATCGAATTAATACTGATCGAGGAATCACGTGTATATAAAAGAAATCGAGTTCCTGAACTTCAAATCCTTTGGAAAGAAGGTCAAGATCCCGTTCTTTGACGATTTTACCACGATCTCGGGTCCCAATGGAAGTGGAAAATCCAATATTATCGATGGGATCCTCTTTGTCCTTGGGCTTTCAAGTTCAAGGACCCTGAGGGCAGAGAAACTTACCGACCTCATACACAGTGGTAACAAGAGCAAAAGACCTGATTTCGCACAGGTGACGATACGTTTTAATAACAGCGACCATGCGATCCCCGTGGATTCTGATGAGGTAGTGATCTCACGCAAGATCAGGGAGACAGATAGTGGATATTATAGTTATTTCTATTTCAATGGCAGATCAGTGAGCCTGACGGATATACACACGTACCTTGCAAAAGCAGGAGTAACGCCAGAAGGCTACAATGTCGTGATGCAGGGTGACGTTACACGCATCACCACAATGACACCTGTACAGCGGCGCAAGATCATCGATGAGATCGCAGGTGTGGCGGAGTTCGACAACAAAAAAGATCGTGCAATGAACGAACTGGAGATCGTACGTGAGCGTATCGAGAGAGCTGATATCCTGATAGAGGAGGTCGAAACCCAGCTTATGAAGCTGAAGACCGAACGGGATCAAGCGATCAAGTACCAGTCCCTGAAAGAGGAGAAGATGAAGTATGAGGGATTTGTACTGCTGTCCAAATTGAAGGATGCAACAACCGAACTGGCCAGTGTGGATACGGATATCGATGCTAAAAGAGAGATTATTGAAGCCCTCCGAACGGATCTTGAGCAAAGGAAAATCAAACTGGACCAGATGCAGATAGCTCTGGATGAACTCACATCCGAGATACAGCGCAAAGGGGAAGATGAACAGATACAGATCAAAAAGGATATCGAAGAGATCCGGGGGGAAATATCCCGTAGTACTGACAGTATAGAACTGGCAGATAGCGAGATGGATGAGCTCGAATCACGGAGAAGGAAAACCTTTGTGGGCATCGATGAGACCAAGGAAAAGATCAAGGACATAGATTTGGAGATCTCCGAGGAAACCCTTAGCAAGGATGGTGTCACATCTGAGATCTCGGATCAGCAGACCCAGCGTATGATCCTGCAGAGCAAGATCGCTGATGTGGATGAGAAATTTGCAGCCACACGGGATGAATTGACAAAACTCAAGGCACAGCTCGAGGAGGTGAAGAACGACAAGGGTGAGCTGATGCGACAGGAGGATCGGGTGCTTGATACGCTCAGGCGCAAGTCTGCACAGGTCAGGGATATCGAGAACGAGATAGAAGATGCGAAGACAAAAGCTGAGTCGGCTGATAGTGATACAAGATCGGTCCAGTATGAGATCGGTAAATTGAACGAGAGGATAGGATCACTGAACAAGGACATGGACGACCTGGAGAGCAACCGCTCCCAGATCATGAAGGTGTTTACCGAACTGGATGATGAACTGCGCAAGAAACAGCAGGATTATGCCATGATGGAAGCACGGGTACGTGCCGCTGAGGACACCAGTAATTACTCAAAGGCCGTGGACATGGTGATCAAGGAAAAAAAACACCATGGCCTGCCCGGGATATATGGAACCATTGCAGAGCTGGGCAGTGTGGACCAGAAATATTCCACCGCACTCGGGATCGCTGCCGGTGGACGTATGCAGGCCCTCGTGGTAGACACTGACGAGGATGCGGCACGTGCGATCGATTTTTTAAAACGCCAGCGCGGTGGGAGAGCAACGTTCCTACCATTGAACAAGATGGAAGCAAGGAACCCGTACAAAGACCTGTCTGATCGAAAAGGTGTGGTCGGTTATGCCATTGACCTTATCGATTATGACCAAAAGTTTGGGGCAGCATACTGGTACGTGTTCAGGGATACTCTTGTGGTCGACACCATGGATAACGCCAGACGTTTGATCGGTGGCCTGCGAATGGTAACACTGGATGGGGAAATGATCGAGAAGAGTGGTGCCATGACCGGGGGTTCAAGACGGCGCTCCGGACTGTCATTTGCCGCAGCAGAGAAGGACAAACTTATTAAACTTGCAGAATCTGTCACAGAGCTTGACTCCAGACGCAACACCGCCATACGCAAGCAGGACACGGTGGAAGGGCATATTTCGGACGTGAATCGGGAGATCCATGATTGTGAAAAGGAGATCTCGAAGAAGGAAATACAATTCGAGGAGATCGGAAACAGGGAAGAACGTCTCTCCCAGGTCATCGAGACAAAGAACGCAGAACTTGAGCATATCGAAGTCGAGCGCAGGAAAATGCGAGAGGAGATGGAACAGGTCGTTGCTGACAAACAGGAAAAGGAGATGCATTTCAAAACCCTGCAGGAGAAGATCGACGAGTTGGAAGAGGAAATGGCCGGATCAGAGGTGCCTGAACTCAACAACCAGGCCGAGCGTATCGACCGGGAGATACTGCGTCTCGAAGGACGTGTGCGGGACATTGTAGCCAGGATGAACGCTCTGGAACTGGACCGGGAGTATGCGTCCAGGCGTATCGAGGAAAGCCGTGAACTGATCAAGGGAATGGATGAGAAGAAAGCCACTCATCAGGACCGTGTCGGGGATTTCAGGGAACGTATCGCAGAACTAGAAGGTACGCTTGAGGTAAAACATGGACGTGAGGTGGAACTGGCCGATGAGCTCAGGGAAATGCAGCAGACACGGGCACTGAAGCAGACCGAGTTCAATGAGATGAAGAAAGGGCATGACTCGGTCAAGGAGCGGGTAGAGAGTGTGGATAGGCAGATGACGGTATTTGAAGCAACTCACAATGCCCTGGTCGAGCAGTGCGAAGAACTGAAAGAGGAACTCGAGCGGCGCGGGATCGAAGAACCCGAAGAGGTGCCGAAATACGAGACGGTCCGCACACGGATCGAATCTATCGAAAGGGCAATGACCAAACTCGAACCCGTGAACATGCGGGCGATCGATGAGTATGAAGAGGTCGATACAAGGTTCGTGGACCTCAAATCCAGGCGAGCTATACTTTTCAATGAGAGAGAGCAGATCCTTGAACGTATCGACCAGTATGAGAGTCTCAAGAGGGAAACGTTCATGGAAGCATTCGGGGGGATCAATGAGGCGTTCAAGGATATCTTCCACGAACTGTCCGATGGAAGCGGATCACTGGCCCTTGATGACGATGAAGATCCCTTTGCAGGAGGCCTTACACTGAAGGTCCAGCCAAAAGAGAAGACCCTGCGACGTCTGGAGGCCATGTCGGGTGGTGAGAAGAGCCTGACGGCCCTGGCCTTTGTGTTCGCCATCCAGCGGTATCGACCTGCTCCGTTCTATGCGTTCGATGAGATCGATATGTTCCTTGATGGGGTCAACGCCGACAGGGTGGCCCAGCGAGTGAAAAAATCAGCCACGAATGTTCAATTTATTGTGGTATCCCTCAGGAAACCGATGATCGAGGCCGCTGAACGTACCATTGGCGTCACCATGCAGCAGAACAACATAACGAATATTACGGGGATGAAACTACGCTGAATGATGTTCAGGATGATGAAAATAATGATCCGACACATGTAGGACCAACAGGCATCCTTGCACCCATGAACACCGTGGATGCGGATTTTCTAGAGATGTTGCAATCTCTTGGTGTCAATGAATCCCAGCTCGAACTGTCAGAGGACGTCCTGTGTGAGCCTGTTGAGATACTGGTGACCCTGGCCAGGAACCAGGATATCAACCCCTGGGATATCGATATAGTGGACGTGACCGACAAATTCCTGGCATTGATAGAGGAACGGAAGTTGATGGACCTGAGGATATCCGGAAGAACCCTTCTGTATGCTGCTATACTCCTTCGCATGAAGTCCACCGGTATCCTTAAGGAGGAGGAGGAGCCCGACCTTTTTGACGACGAGATGGATTTCTACGATGTGGAAGAATACCCGGTCCCAAAACTGCCCATCCGGCGTACTGCCACCCGGCCGGTCACCCTGCAGGAACTGATCACCGAACTCAAAAAAGCGGAAACGGTTGAATCAAGGAGAAGGACCCGCAAAATGACCCGCGAGTTCCAGGAGATCGATGCACCTACAATGGATGATGTCCTTGAGATCGCACATGAAGAGGATGTAAAGGGCCGCATGGAAGGACTCGAGCTACTGCTTGAGGATCTGTTCGGACACCAGAAATGTGTTGCGTTCTCTGACCTCGTACGAACCGAGTCCAATCGCTCCGAACGTATCATGACATACATTTCCTTGTTATTCCTTGCCGCTGATAAAAGGATCTGGTTGAAGCAGAAGGAACTGTTCGCAGAACTGTACATACATCCTCCAAACGCTGCTGATAACACTGCGGAGGAGGGAGAAGCATGAGTGACAAAGAGATCATCGAAGCGGCCCTTTTCGCTGCAGGTAGTGCCGTTGATATCCAGAGATTGCGGAAGATCACCGAAAAAACCACGAAGAAGACCATCTCTATCGTACATGCCCTTATCGAGGAATACACGCAGCGCGAGTGCGGTATGGAGATCATTGATCTTGGGGAACGGTACGTGATGCAGGTCAAGCCAAAATACACCGATATGGTGCGTCCGTTCGCACCAAAGGAAATTGGGGCCCCCATGCTTCGTACACTGTCCATGATCGCATACCACCAGCCTGTGCTCCAGTCTGACCTCGTGGATATGCGGGGCAACTCCACCTACGATCACGTTAGGGAATTGAGAGAACGTGGATTCGTAGAAGCTATTCCACATGGACGATCAAAGCTGCTTCAGACAACCCTCCTTTTTGCCGATTATTTCGGGCTTGAGTCCAATGACCCTGAGTCCATAAAGAAGAAGATCATCGGATTATCCCGTGAGCAGAGTGGCCAGGAAGGGCTCAACCGCTGGCTGGGCAGGAAATTCGTGGGCTTTACCCCGATGTATGCGTCCCTGGCCCAGATGTGTGGTATAAGGGACCATAAGGTGATCAATGCCTACCATCCCACTGAAGAGGAACTGGATGAGCTGGCAGATGTCTATAAGCTGGTGGTCAGCCGCGGATACGGCGAAGATATCAGTAAGTACTATGACGGGGAGATCATCGAAGTTGGCTCAACCACCTTTGACGACCTTGTGGAGGCCATCGGGGTCCTGGAGAACGTGTCTGATCCAGATCAGGCACAGCAGGCCCTTGAACACATCCACGACCTCAAGGAAGGTTATGTCTCCAAAGCCATGATGATCAGTATGAAGGTACGGCCTGCTACCGATATGGTCGCACGCATCGTCAAGGACCTGCACATAGGTGTATCGGCTGATGGCGTGGTGATCGCACCGGATTACGGGCAGTCCTCTGAGGGTGTCAAGATCGGTGAGGATGCCGATATACTGGTGCCCACCCACGGCGATCCGGATGTGGACCTGATCGAGAGAGTGCGCAGGAAGTATGATACTGTGGTCGAGGAATTGAAGGCGCTGGACGACTGAACGCTGATGCTGTTATACTCCAGTCTGTTTGACACCGACATCATCGAAGCATATATATAGCTTTATAAGTGAGAGGGTATAACTATATATACCTTATAAATGAATGTACTACCTCACATAATACCCAGGACCAATTACCATGGCAGACTATAACATCAAGATCGAGAATGTGGTCGCATCGACCAAACTTGCTGAGGAGTTCGACCTGATAAAGATCGAGTCGGAATTCGAGGGTGCTGAATACAACAAACAGAAATTCCCAGGACTTGTCTATCGTGTAACAGACCCCAAGGCCGCATTTCTGGTATTCACATCAGGTAAGATTGTTTGCACCGGGGCAAAGAATGTTGAGGATGTCCATACTGTAATTCATGATATGGCAAAAAAACTCAATGGTATCGGGATCGGGACCATCGATGAACCGGATATCATTGTCCAGAACATTGTTGCATCCGCTGATCTCAATGCCGTACTGAACCTTAATGCCATTGCCATCGGGCTGGGTCTTGAGAACATCGAGTATGAACCAGAACAATTCCCGGGTTTGGTGTACAGGATCGCTGAGCCAAAGGTGGTTGTGCTGATATTCAGTTCTGGAAAACTGGTCGTGACTGGCGGCAAGTCTCCCAAGAACTGCGAGGAAGGCGTAGAGGTCGTACGCCAGCAACTGGACAACATGGGTCTTTTGTAAAGGAAATACCGTGGAACATCCAAACAATAATGAGGTCTGCATCCTCATTCCCACACTGAATGAGGAGGTGACCATTGGAGAACTGATCAAGGAATTCCAGTCGGAAGGATTTAGTAACATCCTTGTGATCGATGGGAACAGCCATGATCGTACACGTGAGATCGCGGAGACTCTGGGTGCCCGTGTGATCATCCAGAGTGGGAAAGGAAAAGGCCAGGCCGTCCAGGAGGCATTCAGTGTCATCGATGAACAATATGTGGTGATGATCGATGGGGATGGTACCTACCTGACCAACGATGTACACGCGATCCTTGAACCGATGCTGCAAGGGAGAGCAGACCATGTCATAGGCAATCGTTTTGCGAACTACGAGCCATCGGCGTTCACACGATTGAACCTGCTGGGTAACCGCATTCTGAACAAACTGTTCGGGTTCGCATATGGGATCTGGCTGGAGGATATTCTATCAGGATACCGGGGGTTTACCCACAAGGCGATCAGGTCTTATGAGCTGAACAAGATGGGATTTGAGATCGAGACAGAGATCGCTATTGAAAGTGTGAAGAAGGACCTTAATACTGTGGTGGTTCCCATCTCGTATGTGACACGACATGAAAAGGCTGCTACCAAACTGAACCCACTGCAGGACGGCATTAAGATTGGAAGTACCATCTACAGGATGGCAAAATTACACAACCCGATGTTCTATTTTGGCATTATGGGAGGAGTTCTGGTCCTTGCAGGTATTGTCACGGGTACTTATGTGGTGACCGAATGGTTCCAGGGAACCACCCGCATACCAATGACGGTCCTCACTGCCCTTCTTGTGCTTACGGGATTCCAGATGTTCATCTTCGGTATGATGAGTGACCTTATCGTGTCACTCCATAGAGAGACCATGCGCTCTATTCGAAGGGATGATGAGTGAGCGATCATCGAATTGGCAACCTTATTTTCAATATAAACAAATAAACTTGTCATAGGTGGCCGTGTGAGTTGAAGGTCAGCCCCCATGACTGCCAGCGAGAGATAGCTATCACATTCGACGAATGAGTCGGACACTTGCGTTTTGTTATACACTAACTCATTCTATCAGGCACCATAGCCGATTCGAAAAACGGCCCAATCTCAAATTTGCTTGACATCAAGTCAAGTTGATTTTTTGATAATCTTTATATAAAATATCATCTTTGTAGCGACCATCAATAAAGAGGTATAATCATGGCACTCGTTACAGATGCAAAAAATGGAATAATCACCGAAGAAATGAAGACCGTCGCCAAGTTTGAGGGGCTCGACCCAGAGTTCGTCAGACGTGGTATCGCAGCAGGCAGGATCGTGATCCCAACATCCCCATACCGGGATGTTCAACTATGTGGAATAGGAGAAGGACTTACCACAAAGGTAAACGCATCCATCGGTTCATCATCCGACATATCCAGTGCGGATATGGAGATCGAAAAAGCACAGGCAGCCGAGGCAGCCGGTGCGGATACTCTGATGGAGCTGGGTACCGGGGGCGACTTCCTGGAGATGCGAAAGAAGGTCATTGATGCAATTTCACTATCAGTCGGGTCAGTCCCACTGTATCAGGCATTCATTGAGGCTGCCGAAAAATACGGGTCCATCGTAGACATGACCGAGGACGAACTGTTCAAGGCAACCGAGGACCAGGCAAAACTGGGTACCAACTTCATGGCCATCCACACCGGTATCAACAATATTGTTCTTGACCGACTTAAGAAACATGGTCGCTATGGCGGACTATGCTCCCGTGGTGGTGCATTCATGACCGCATGGATGCTGCACAACGAGAAGGAGAATCCCCTCTACAGCGAGTTCGATTACCTCTGTGAGATCCTCAAGGAGCACGAAGTGGTGCTGTCCACAGGTAATGGAATGCGCGCAGGCGCCATCCACGATGCCACCGACAGGGCACAGATACAGGAACTGATCATCAACTCAGAATGTGCACAGATCGCCCACGACAAATATGACCTGCAGGTCATTGTGGAAGGGCCAGGCCATGTTCCACTGGACGAGGTCGAGATGAACGTCAAGCTTATGAAGTCCATGAGCGACCACAAACCATTCTACATGCTCGGACCACTGGTAACCGACATATCCCCGGGACGCGACCACATCGTAACAGCGATCGGTGCATCTGCATCCGCAGCAGCAGGCTGTGACTTCCTGTGCTACGTGACGCCCGCTGAGCACCTGGCATTGCCAAACAAAGCAGACGTCATCGAAGGTGTCAAGACATCCAAGATCGCTGCACATGTCGGGGATATGGTCAGACTGGGCAAGCGCGATGAGGACCTTGCTATGGCCCGTGCACGCTGCAAGCTTGACTGGGAGGAGATGTACAAACATGCCCTTGACCCCGAATATGCAAGACAGATAAGGGACAGCAGATCCCCTGAGGACACCGATGCCTGCACCATGTGCGGTAACTTCTGCGCCCTGAAGATCGTGAACGAGAATTACGATCTCGCAAAGTAATGCCAGCGGCATTACTTCCTTTCTTCTTTTTTTGCCCGCGTGCACGTAGCTGATATTAGTGCATCGACAATTACCAGCGAATATCAGATCTGGACGACTCGTCACTATTATTCGCTTTTTGAGATACTGTTGGAAAGTAGCAGATATATATAGTAGAAACACGATAATATTTCTAACTGTAATTAAACGTTACCAGAGGGGTAATGGCCGTAACAAAAAGAGATCGATGGAACATATTCCGCATTCTACCCAACCGTTCACAACTCAAGGACGAGCGGGCAGTGTCCGATGTGGTCGGAAGCATCATGATGGTCACGATCACGGTGATCATGGCAACCGTTGTAGCCACCGCCATCTTCAGCCTGAAACCCCCGGCCGATGTGCCACATGTGAGCATTGAGATCACGGGGAACGGGTCCCATGTTGACCTGGTCCACATGGGCGGGGAACCCCTGGACGCCTCCAAGCTCAATTTCATGGTGGAGGGAAAGCCTGTGAACATCAACGCCTCCTCCCCGATCAACGCCACTGAGGATTGGACCATTGGCACCACGATCATACTGGACACCAATAATACCATGGTGAAGATCGTACACCGACCCTCAAAGGAGCTGTTGACATGAAACGACTGGTGTCTGATGAGAGAGCGGTGTCCGTGGTCGTGGGGTCGATACTTGTACTCGCGATACTCGTGACGTTCATGTCAGTCGTCGTATCCACATGGGTGCCGATCTATGAAGGGAATGATGAGGCACAGCACAGTGACCAAACGTATAAATCGTTTATAGAGTTCTCAAAACAAATAGACAATGCAGACGAATTGAAAAAAGTTACTAAATTTGACATGGGAACCGAAGGTACCTCATTCATAGTTAGATCGAACTCGGTAGGTTATTTAGAGCTGAATGATAGCGACGGCATTATTGAAATAACAGCCAATCTAACAAGTGATCCCTCTATCTCTGAGTTGGGCTATGCTCTGGATGTCGTGGGCATGAACACAAGTGATCCGGCTCCCATTACGAACTTTTCATTAAGGTTGCAATTAGTTGACAAAATAATTTCCAGTTATGCCATGCATGCGGATTTCAGGCTCCAGATGCAAACATCTACACTGGAGAGAGGAATTACCTTGTATGCAATCCCAAATGTCTGGCATATTGGCTGGCCTCTGGACATATACTTTCGTCGCCAAGCAACAGATGATATGGGAATAAGAATAGCATATGGCGAACCAAGGATAAAATGGGAAACCGTTTTGGATATCGATATACCAAATGACCCTGAGATATATGTAGATAACAACCAGATACTGTATGTGAATCTGTTAAGTAATAATACGAACTTAACACTTGTAGAACCTGTAGGTCAGAACATTACCATCAATGGTGTGGTATACAATACTGCCGGCAACGATAACACACGACTCTATGACCTGATCCAGCACTATATGCGCCAACCCGGAGACGGGACCGGTGGGTACTATGAAATTGATTACTTCCAATATCAGGCGATTGATGATGGTATTGACTATCTGACGTACAAGGTCACCCATGGTTATGACTATGAGCTTGTCGAGGATAACAAGGTCAGGATAGAATTGAATAAGACACAAATCGGCGGAGGTACGCTGGAACTTATGTCAGACTATAACTTCATGGTGGACCAGTCGTACATCTATGACAACGGGGCTATTATTTTGAAGCAATACGATGGATCTGTGTTCAAAGTCGGTGACCCGATCGAAGTTTCGAATACCACTGAGGGAAATATAACAATGACAATAGCCACAACGATCCTGAGTGGAAACTATACAGAAAGTGGGAACGATGCGGAAACACTGTACACATCCCTGAACGTGCCTGCAACAGCAATAGCTGGATACACTGACAACATAACGATCACCAAATACTTCAGTTCAGAATGGGAAGATGCATGGGTCTCATACTTTGAAACAAAAGAAGATGAGATAACGAGCATATCAAATACCTCAGTTGTAACTATCAATAATAGCAATTCATCGATAATTATGAACGTGGCAGACCCGGGTATATTGGTCTCAATACAAAGAAAAGATATAGCAGTTATATCATAAATTTCTCCTTATTATTTTTCGTTTGACAGAAATCCTTAAATCAACTATATCTATAGTACTACAACCAACAAGGGATGAAACATGAAAAAAGCAATAATCGAAACTGACAAAGGCAATATCACCATCGAACTATTCGAAGAGGACGCACCCAAAACTGTAGCAAACTTTGTGAAACTGATCAAGCAGGGATTCTACAATGGACTGAACTTCCATCGGGTGATCCCGAACTTCATGATACAGGGTGGCTGCCCGAAAGGCAATGGAACAGGAGGACCCGGATATACCATCAAATGCGAGATCAATCCCCGCAAGCATACGACCGGCGCACTGTCCATGGCACATGCTGGCAAGGACACCGGAGGTAGCCAGTTCTTCATCACCCACTCCCCCCAGCCACATCTGAACGGTGTGCACACGGTGTTTGGCAAGGTTGTGGAGGGCATGGATGTAGTCAATAGCATCCGGGCAGGCGACACGATGAATCAACTTAAGGTCGTTGAGGAGTGAGCGTAAAGGAATGAATTGTATAACAATGCCCCGTCGCATTTGTTACTACGGTCATCATAATAGCAGGTGAGCAACATGGGATGGATTATAGGCATGGGCCGGTATCTGGGATCGTCTTTTCACAAACTGGAGAAGATAATCCTCCTCATGATACTGATCGCCGTCCTCATTTACATCATGATCTCTGTCTGGTAAACATTTACAGATGAGAGGTAAAACAATGAGCCAGAAAACACTGCATCAAATGAGAATTGCGGCAATCGTCGCCAGTGAGATCGAAGAGCTTGCTCCCAGGTTCTTCCCACTAATGGATATCATTAAGGACGATACACATACCACCGGAGTACGAGCCTATCGCTATGCCAAACTCAGCGATGAAGCGATCGAGCTACAGATACAATTATCTGAGAAATACCTGGACTGGTGCAAGGACTGTGAGGACCTCATGCGCAAGGTCGATCCTGACAAGAGGGATGAATTCGAGCATGTACGCCAGCGTGCTGTCGAGATCATTGATCTGAAAGAGACCCCGCGGACCCCAAACACCCATAAACTGTTATTTGAGTTCAATAAGAATATGAAAGCCCAAAAGACCATCCTCTCATACCTATCTGCAAAACTTGCCACGGGCAATCTGGAAATTGATGAAGAGGATGAAGATGAAGGTACAACATCCCCCACCGAAAGCATCTCTTCTGAGGAATGCGTTGGAAAGGAAGTCATCTTCGCACACTGTATCAAACCCGTTCTGGATGAGGAACTCCTGACGTTCAGGGACGCTGCCCTCGACAAAACGCTGGCAATAGCAGAGGATATTAGTACCCTGTGTAACAACATCCTGAACAGTGATTATCCCGAGTTTCCGGGACTTGATGAGAACTGCTCACGACTGGCAGATGTGTGTCAGCAGGATAGTGAACTCAAGGATATGGCAAAACCGTTGCTACCGTTGTTGAAGATCGTTGCCAGTATGAGCTGCTGACAACGCTGATGATATTGGTCCGGCCACTCCCGGGAAAGCTCACATCCTACACTGTTTGCACAGGGATAACTCACACACCTTGTTCTCAAACTTCCATTTCAGACCCCATTTCTTTATGTCATGTATAATGTTTATGAAATCCTCTCCGCTCTCCGTGAGCCAGTATTCCGACCTGACCGGCACAACTGAACTGTCAATCTTCCGTTCTACCAAACCAGCATGTTCCAGTTCTTTCAAACGGGTAGAAAGGGTTTTAGGCGTTATCCCGATGATACATCGTTTCAGCTCGTTGAACCGTTTTTCCTTTTTATCACCCTTATATAACTCCAAAAGGACGCAAAGGGCCCACCGTTTTCCAACCAAATCAACGGTCTTATAGATGGTGCAATCTTTCATAGTATCAGGTATGAAACTCATACTATATATATAAGTATCGTACTTATACTAGGTAACTAAAAGATATCTTTTCATAGATTATAGGAAATCCAACAAGAGGCAGAAAATGCGAATCGGAATATACTACACCGGGGAATTTGGACAAAAGGTCATCGGTAACCTTGTCAATTCGAGCACTTTTTGCATATCCTGTGGCGATCTCTGTGATCAGTGCCGAACGACGCGACCTTCCTTTGCAGGGAACATTACTGACATACATGAGTTGCCCGGGGATCTGCCGGAATTTGTCGATGACCCCGAAACATATCTTCCGAACAACATGGCTGCGTGTGACCTTCTTATCGCCATTGATCTGCATCCGGACATCTTTGCGGTACTGCCCTCAATTGTCCGAGCTACCGGTGCGCAGGCTGTCATCGCACCTGTGGAAACCCCGAAGCTTGCACCAGAAGGGCTCATCCGCCAGGTCAGGAATGAACTTGAAGCAGTTGGGGTGGACTGTGAATTCCCAAAGCCATTCTGTTCCCTTAAGAGAAACGGCAAGGAACTGATCGATCAGTTCGTGGATATGGGCTTTGGCAGACCTCTGCTCAAACTTGAACTGGACATAGCAAGAAACGTGATCACCCATGCACAGGTCCTCAGGGACGCACCTTGCGGAGGCACATGGTTCGTTGCCAGATGCCTTGGGTGGTCGGATATCGAGGACTATAAGGATACGGTCTCACAGGCCCACCATTCCTATCCCTGCACGGCCAGCATGGATAGGGACCCGCAACTGAAGGACACAATCCTACATGAAGCAGGACATATCATCAGGACAAGTGTGGAAGAAGCCATTCACAATGCTAGCAAATAACAAGAGGTCATACCATTACAGAAGAGAAGAAAACAGTAAAAATCGCAGTTGTGCGATGCGACATCGTATCCGAGACCTGCCCGGGTATTGCATGTTTCATGGCATTCAACAAACGTATCGCATTCTTCAAGGACTACGATGAGAACGCCCAGATGGTCGCATTCTTCACCTGTGGAGGATGTTCAGGAAGGCGGGTCTATCGTCTGGTCAAATCACTGAAAAAGTACGGAACGGACGTTGTCCACCTCAGCTCCTGCATGCAGATGGAGAACTATCCCAAATGTCCACATGTGGACTCGATCAAGAAGACTATCGAAGATGCCGGGATGAGGATTGTTGAAGGTACACATCATTAAGATAAACGGAGTTGAGAATTATGGTTAAACGTATGATAGTGAGAATCGATGAGGACAAATGCACAGGATGTGGACAATGTGTCAGCCCCTGTGCAGAGGGAGCGATCCAGATCATTGACGGTAAGGCAAAGGTGGTGTCTGAGGAACTGTGTGATGGTATGGGATTCTGCATCGGCATATGCCCGGAAGGTGCGATATCGGTGGAGGAACGCCAGACGGTGGAGTTCAATGCTGAAAAAGCAGAGGCGCATCCCAGAACCACTGATGTGTTGATACAGTGTTTCAAATGCGGGTGCGGCGAGGATGGGAACTATCTCATGCCTGTGAGACACGATAAAGAAAGCATCTGGGTCTGCACGCGATGCCTGCCAACCCTGATACCATGGATAATGAGGAGGGGACAGGCATGCTTACGATCGAACTGAGCGCGCCTGTGGATAACCTGTGTGACTACACGTTCGACTTCTGCTGGCACAGCCACCGGCTTGACCCGGATGCGGTCATTCCCCACCAGGATGAAACAAAACATACTTACCGCAAGCTGGTGGATGACCTGAAAAGGGGTGCAGAGATATGCATTAAAGGTGATGTGGGCGAGCGTTTCGCACAGGCCATGGGTGCGGACATCCGGCACCTGGGTGGCACCGGAGACATCGGGACCGCAGGCCGTATCTTCGTGGATGGGAATGTAGGACGCGAGGCGGGCATGGGCATGGTTGCCGGGAGCCTCTACATCTCCGGTCAGGTCGAGCATCCACTTGGCAATATCATTGAGGTACACTCCGATGTGAACAGGTATCGCAAGTTCGTATCCATCACCGACCTCCTCTGCAACCATCTGGACGAGTTACCGGTGTCCAATTCCCTGGACGCAGAGAACACACGGCTTGTGCTCAACGACGGTATTCTGCGGGGGACCGTTGGGGCTCGGTGCGACTGCCCTTGCCAGATGGTTGTGAATGGGAATGCCTACAATGGAACAGGACTGCTCATGCAGCAGGGAACAATTACGATCACAGGAAACGGGGGAATGAATACAGGTGCCCACCTCAATGGCGGTACAGTGGTCGTCCGGGGCACGGCCGGCGAGTTCGCGGGCGCCTACATGAAACGTGGTGTGCTGCTGGTCGGAGATGCCAGTGGCCACGTTGGAGCTGATATGGAAAGTGGTGTGATCTATTCGAAAAAGAAGATAACGACCAGTCCTCCAGCAGAGAAAGCCCGTATCACAGGTGCGGACATGTCACTCATACGAAAATTGACCGATACCGGCCGGTTAGAATCGATACGATACAGCAAGTATGAAGTGGGCGAGTCTGGAAAATATGTGACGGTCAGAATGAGGGATGGATCTCTTGTGAAACGCAGGGTAGACTGACAAGACGGACCTGCGTTCTTTGGACAGGTAGCCTGCCAGGGGGATTATGAACATCGGGAATCAGGGATATGATCATGTAACAGCAGAGTGACCGTGAAGGATGTCTCCTCCACAGTCATCCATCTTCATTTTCCTGTGCTGCATACCCTCTTGCCCTTCTCGGTCAACCGGTAGCTTGTCCCATGGCTGACAGTTCCCTGCCCGGAACAGACCTGTGCCATCGGACAGCAAGAACATCCCGAACCGGCGACTGGTGTCTGCTCGCATACCGCCTCCAGATGCCCCATGTGCTCCATGATATCCATCATGCCCTTCAACTGACCATCCCTCATATTCAGGCGGCTGGCGATCTCATGCAAAGTGGTGCCACCTCCTGAACCAAGCTCTGCTATCTGTTTCAACACGTAACGAAATCCTATTACCATAATATTCCTCCTTCATTTGGCTGCCTGAATGGAAAAATGACCCCTCCACACAACGTAGCCAGCAAGGGACAGGAACCCGAGATAGATGCCAGGTCTCATGCTGTCAATGATGGTCCATCCTTCGTAGTCCTCGCTCGCTACCGCATAGAACATAAGGATATCTGCCCCCATGACCAGGAGATAGACTGCCATGAACACCAGTGACATCAGGATACCCACATAGACGTAGGACACGCCCATGTGTATCCCTGCGCTCAGCTCTTTGGCTCCGTACAGGAACACAGCCCCGATCACGACAAAGCAGAAACCTCCGAAGAAATCTCCTGGGATCAGCAACGATTCAGTCAGACCTGTCTCGATCCCGAATCCTTCCAGCATCTTCAGGATACCGAATACTACATAGAGTATTCCTGCCACCACTGCAAAGATCATTTTATTTGTATTTGCCATTAATATCACCTCAAATCAAGTTCATACTCCCCATCCTATGGCTGTACCTATGCGGAAGATCAGGAATGCAGCTATCCATGCCAGTCCTGTTCCATAGGCCATCATAAAGAGCGTCCATTTCCAGCTACCGGTTTCCTTCTTTACCACACCAACGACTGCAATGCATGGTACGTACAGGAGTGTGAATACCATTAGACCAAGGGCTACCAGCGGGCTCATAGCTCCTGCTGTTAATATTTCAGCAAGGGCATCTTCGTCCTCCCCTGTACCGTACAGCACTCCCATGGAACCTATCACGATCTCCTTGGCAATGAATCCAAAGATCAGGGCTATTGCTATTCTCCAGTCAAACCCGAGAGGTGCGACCAGAGGTTCCATCACATGCCCTATCACTCCTATTACGGAATTCCCTGTTCCGAGTATCTCCTCGGACGCGAACGCTGCATCTACTCCCGGAGCCGGGGTGGCTGACAGCAACCACACTAGGACAACACCAGCCAGGATGATAGTACCTGCTTTTTTCAGGTATATGGAACCTTTCTCCCACATGTGTATCGCGCTTGCTTTGAGCGTAGGGAGCCTGTATGGAGGCAGTTCCATGATAAAGGGAGATGGTTTGCCTTTTACCACAGTGCCGCGTATCAATTTTGCAGATAGTATGGCAACGATGATACCTAATATGTAGATACCAAAGATCACAGAACCTGCATCCCTCCCAAAGAATGCTCCTGCCAGCAGGATGTATACCGGCAATCGTGCACCGCAGGAAATGAATGGGTTCACAAGAATTGTCACCAGTCTGTCCCGTTCGTCCTCAATGGTCCGGGTAGCCATGATCGCAGGCACATTACAGCCGAAACCCATCAATAGTGGAATGAATGACCGTCCATGCAGACCGATCTTGTACATGAGCTTATCCATGACGAACGCGGCTCGTGCCAGATATCCACTATCTTCCAGCAACGCGAGCATGAGGAACAGTAACAGGATATTGGGCAGGAATATCATAACAGCGCCCACACCGGCGACGATACCATCACCCAGCAGGGAGCCAAGCACGGGATTTGTGATGCTCTGCGCAACCACTCCAGCCAGCCATCCAAAGAACATATCAACGAATTCCATGAGCGGGGTTGCGACCGTGAATGTCACCTCGAACGCTGCCCACATCATGGCTAAGAATATAGGTATTCCAAGATACTTGTTGGTGACCGCCCTGTCGATCATATCCGAGAATGTCACCTCTTTGACGCACTTGACGCAGACCTGTGGAAGCACCGTATTGATGGTCTCGTATCGTTTATCTGCCATAGCGGCTTCATAATCTTCCTTTTTGATCGTGCCTAGCACACTGTTGACCTGGGCAGCCACTGAACTTCCCTCGATCTTTTCAAGGATGTTCTCATCGCCGTCCAGCAGCTTCACGCTCAACCATCGCACCGGATATTTGCCGGACAATGCGCTGTCTTTACCAACAATTGCTTCCAGCTCGATGATCTTTTTCTCGATATCGTCACCATAGCTTACCTCGTGTTCGTGGTGTTCCCCCTTGCCGGCTTCCCTGATGGCTTCTTCCAGGAGAGCATCGATCCCTTCTGCCCTGTTACCAACTGTCTTTACAACAGGGATCTCCAGGAACTTTTCCATCTTGCTTGTGTCTATTTCATCTCCCCTGGACTCTGCAAGGTCCCACATATTGAGGGCTATGACCACCTTGGAACCAAGTTCCATCAGCTGTGTGGTGAGATACAGGTTTCTCTCAAGGTTCGTGGCGTCCACGATCTGTACCACTACATCAGGTTTCTCGTCCACCACATAGTCCCGTGCCACGACCTCGTCAAGTGAGTATGCCGTGAGACTGTACGTCCCGGGAAGGTCCACGACCTCGATCTCCGTATTCTTGTATGTCCTCTTTCCGGTCTTTTTCTCCACCGTCACCCCTGGCCAGTTCCCCACATGCTGCCTTGCACCTGTGATGGCATTGAACAAGGTGGTCTTTCCAACATTGGGATTACCTGCCAGGGCGATGGTTATTTTTTTCTTTTCCATATCTATCCAATCCTGATTTCCAGTTTCATTTCATTTCAAGCTCTGATACCATTATCTTTGTAGCCATGCCTTTGCCCAGGGCGTATTTGGTGCCGTTCACATCGACAACCAGGGCACCCCGGTCAGACCTGTGGACCGTGACAAGACAGTTCTCGCAAAACCCCATCTCGACCAGACGTCGTTTCAGACCCTGACCTGCGTTGATCGAGACAACTTTGCCCGCTTTTCCTTCAGGCATCATGATCAGAGGTAGAACGTGGGGCATGGCAGTTCACATTCCCAGAGGCTGGACCACGATAAGTTCAGCTTCTGCTTTTCTCAGGGACAGGTTGTAGCCTTTGATAAGGAACTCCAGAGGATCTCCCATAGGGGCTTTCCTTATCACCTCGACCTCGGCTCCAGGCACCATTCCCATGTCAAGGATCCTTCTTCTGGCAGAGCCTCTGCCAGTTACCTGTATTACTTTTGCTTTGCTGCCCGGTTCGAGCAGGTTAAGCGTAGTTTCATTCATTTTGTACACCTCTAAATATTAGGGTAACCTAACTTATCTATTTCCAACATGTATTAGATGATATATAATTGTTATGGGTAGCCTAATCTTTTGCAGAGGTGGTCACAGATAACAATATTTATCATTCGTCCTCTCATACATATATTGATGATTTACTTGCAGGCAGGGCTTCAAAAACACATCCATCAGATCCATCGATCCAACTGCCGTGCTGTGGTAGCAATAACCGGCGGAGGGACTGCCGCTATCCACGAACTCCTACAACATGGGGAGGGCTCGTCCACCCTGCTGGAGGCGAATGTCCCTTACAGTTCGTTATCCCTGGACTCATACCTGGACCAGACGCCTGAAAAGTACTGTTCTCCGGCCACCGCTCGTGCCATGGCCATGGTGGCATACCGCCGGGCGATCGAACTGCTGGCAGATGACGGGGGGACAGCACCTCATGACCTGATCGGGATCGGTGCCACCTGTACGCTCACAAAGGGATATAAGGAGCGTGCGGGGAGGAAGCATGAGATCCATGTGGGCTTGCAGACCTTTGATACCACTTATGTGGCCAGCCTGGTACTGGGGGAGGATCGATCCAGGGAGGAGGAAGAGGCGATCGCATCCTGGCTGATCCTGAACACCCTGGAGGTGGGTTGTTGTGTGGACCCGATCCCGTGCCCACATCAGCTGTCCAACAAGGAACGGGTGGTCACGAGCAAAGCCACAGTTCCAGAACCTGTCGGAGAGATCCTGGCACAGCCTGATAGGATCATGGATACCTCACACATACCCATATTCGCAACGATCGAGTGTGAGCACAGCGATGCTGTCCAGCCGGCAACGGTCGTCTTCCCGGGCTCGTTCGATCCCTGTCACAAAAACCATATCCGTATGGCAATGGTGGCCCATGAACGGTACAGCAGGCCCGTGCATTTTGAGATCTCGATGACGAATGTGGACAAGCCGCCCATCGATCTTATCTCACTTAAGCAGCGCCTGGACTGCCTGCAGGCATACTGTGGAGAACGTTTCATGGGAGACATCTACCTGACCAACGCACCCCTGTTCCTGCAGAAGGCTTCGCTGTTCCCGGGGGCGACCTTTGTGGTTGGTGCCGATACCATCAACAGGATCTTCCAGGGTCGGTACTACCGTAATGCTTCGGACCTGAAGGACCTTATTGTTCATTTCAGGAAGCAGGAGATACGTTTTCTTGTGTTCCAGCGAAAGGGTGTGGAACTTGACATCGATCCCCAACTGCGGGACATGTGCGATATCGTCCCTCTGGAAGGATATCAGGATGATGGGACATCCTCCTCGGCAATACGCGAGCAGATACCATGAATCCGGACAGTCAGCAGAATCATTATATAATTGACTGTCCAATTTGCTTACAGGTGATATAATGGATTGTTTATTCTGCAAGATCATAGCCGGAGAGATTCCCTCATACAAGGTCTATGAGGATGAGTTCGTCTATGCGTTCCTGGACATCAACCCCACATCCCGAGGCCATACAGTGGTCGTCCCGAAGATACATTTTGAACGCTTTACCGAGATGGACCCCGAAGATGCTGGGCATCTCTTCCGCTCGGTCAGCCGGGTGGCCAGGGGGGTGGAGCAGATCCTATCGGTCCCTGGCTCCAATATCGGGATCAACAACGGCAAGGTGGCCGGTCAGGTCGTGCCGCATGTCCATGTGCACATCATCCCGAGGCGAGAGGGCGACAACGGCGGGTCCATGCATTCCATTGTCAATGTGCCGGGAGATATCTCGGACCTGGAGGAGTTGGCTGGCATGATGCGGGAGAGTATTTGAATTTTGCAACCGAGGAGGGTGGGCATATGGCCTTGTTGCCACCTCTCCCTTTTTAATTAATTCGGATGGATGTGCTAATTTAATTCTTTTGTGTGCCTCTTTTTTTCAAATGTATTAAATATGATACGTGTGTAATGTTCTGTGTGATCATATGGACATAGTATAAATATTTTTGAATTTCAGGTTTTGGGAAGGACTTATTTTTGGAGCACTCTTCATCCTCTTGGTAGCTGAACTCGAGGCAAGGATCTCGCGGTAAATGCTCAGATCCTGACTGATGGAACTGCTTTCCCTACAGAACCATCTGTTTGCCCGTATTTCAAGTTCCTGAATTAATATCAGTGAACGATATACTAAATGATAGAGGTTAGGTCATGAGACCCAATTGGGAACAGGCATAAATGCTATATTACATAATTATCTCAGATACTAACAGGGCACAAGGTGATCTCCATGAAAGTAATGATCATAGGTGGCTTCCTTGGAAGCGGAAAAACGACAACACTGCTTAATCTCGGGAAGCACATGAGCGGTCTTGGACACAGGATAGCGATAATCGTGAACGAGATCGGAGAGATCGGTGTTGATGGAGACACCATCTCAAGTTCAGGGGTCGTGACAAAGGAACTGACAAGCGGGTGCATCTGCTGTACACTGAAGTATGACATGAAGTACACATTGAAGGAGCTGCAGGAGGACTTCAAGCCGGATGTTGTGATCATTGAGCCCACGGGCATTGCGTTCCCGAAACAGATCAGGGACGAACTTGCACAGATGGACCTTCCGGACACGTCCTTTGCACCCGTCGTGCACCTTGTGGATGCCAGCAGGTTCAACACCGAGGTCCAGCAGATCCCTGTATTCATAACCACCCAGATCAAGGATGCCGATGTGCTGTGCATAAACAAGATAGACATCACCGGTGCAGAGCAGATCGCATCTGTCAACGATTTTTTGCGGGAATTGAACCCGGATGCAGAGATCCTCCAGTTCTCAGCCAGGGCAAGCGATGAGCAGTTCCAGAGATTCATCGATCTCCTTGCCGAAGAAGGGGAGACGGACCTGGAGACAGAGGAGCGCAACTCCATCGAGATGTCAGGAGTTTCCACCTACTCAGCCGAGTTCATGATACTGTCCGACCTGGATGCCAATAGGGGAACATCAATATCAAAAAGCATCCTTGAAAACGTGAAGATACATGTCCGGGAGATCAACCCCGACTTCATCGGACACATAAAGATATCCCTGAAATTACCTGACGTAATGATCAAGGCAAGCCTGACAGCCTTTGACGGGTCCCCCCACATCGAACTATTCGAACAGAAAGAGAACACACAGACAAGCCTGAAAATGATGGCTGCTGTCACCAACATTCCGACTGACAAGCTTCTAGGCATCGTGGAGACCGTGGTCAGGGAGAAACTTGCAGAAGAGGAACTTGACTTTAAGAAACCTGAACCTCCTGTGCGCACCATCAATATCATAAAATGAGCTAACACTCATATTAATGGGTGGCTTTCTGCTAAAATTATGGTGAAATCGTCCCGGGCGGGTTATCTGACAAAAGTATATAGTCCTAAACATCCAAAGTTATAGATATGACTCGCTACGTGGGAGACATACACAGTTTTGATGATATTAATACACTGGTCTTGGAGCAAAAGAAACCAAATTGGCAGTCATTAGCATGAAATTGTTTAAACTTTCAAACTTGGGTTGGAGCTGTTCATAAATTTCTATAGTAAAGTATGAAATAACTCCAAAACAAATGAAGATTTTTAATTAAACAGATTTTTTGTCATTAGTTATATGTTCATTCATCCGATCCGTCAAAGACATCTTCATAAGCATCTGTCCAGTGTAACTGTGATCCACATGCAATGAACATTGATACTGCTATAGCTTCAGCGATCTCTTTCTCTGTTGCACCGTTTTCCTTTGCTCTTTCAGAATGTATAGTTACACATTTCTCACATCTCATAAGAACTGCAGATGAAACTGCTATAAGTTCCTTGGTTTTCACGTCAAGTGAATTTTTTCTGAATATTGCCGAGCGCATGTCTCCAAAAGCTTTAGAAGCTTCTGGCAAATTTTTATCTAAAAATGTCATTCTACATCTCCATGACCAATTTTGTCGAATACAATTGCAAGATCACTTATTAGAATAACGCTTGTTTTAATCCTGCCTAATCTGTTTGAGCTCTCACAGAAATTAGCATATCTTGGAGGGGATCAGGAGTATAAGTACAAAAAAATCCAATATTAACATGTCTTCGTCCAATAAATTGCCACCTACATATAACTTATAGAAAAAGAATGCATAGTCCCGGGCGGGTTCGAACCGCCGTCTTCGGCTCCAAAGGCCGGAAGGATTGACCACTACCCTACGGGACTTCTATTTCAATCAACTATTGCATACTAATACTTATTTGTTATGCAGCCAGCGATCATTTCTGTATGATCAGTGTCAACAGGTCACCATCGGCCAGTATATGATCAAGACCAACACGCTGTCCGGGGTGTTTGGCGGAATGACCCCATACATGGGCATATCGGAACTTGCGCTGGAAATCGCGATGGAGACGTCCACTGAGATTGCCAACGGTCGCACCCTCGCTGACGATCATGGGTTCATCCATATCAGCAGGCTCACCCTGGGGTTTAAGATATACACGGATGAAATCAAGAGCACCGAATATCAGGTCCTTCACAGCCTCAAGGTTGCGTTCTTCGTTGGCAGATATTAAGATAGCATCCGGGAAACGACGGCGACATGCTCTCAGGATATTCTCGTCCGCAAGATCAACCTTATTGATCACGGTCACCGCAGGAATATACACCCGGTTGCCCATGACGACATCGATCAACTGATCCAGGTTAATGTTCTCTCGTATCAGTACATGCGCATTGTGGATCTTGTACTCTCCAAGCACCGTTTTTATGAGATCCTCCGTGAGTTCCAGATCAACGGTAGAACTGATGGTAACACCACCACGGTCCCTTCTCTTGATATTGACATCCGGAGGGTCCTGGTCGATACGGATGCCGGCGTCGTAGAGTTCCTGCATCAGCACAGTGTAATGCTCCGTCTGGAACACATCCAGCAGGAACAACACAAGGTTAGAGCTGCGCACAACGGAGATGACCTCCTTACCGCGTCCTCGCCCACTGGCAGCTCCCCGTACCAGACCGGGTACATCCAGCACCTGTATCGTCGCGCTCTTGTGTTCCAGCACACCAGGAATTACATCCAGGGTGGTGAAATCATATGATCCGACCTCGGACTCGGCACCGGTGATCTTGTTCAGCAAGGTAGACTTGCCTACTGATGGAAAACCGACCAGGGCAACAGTTGCATCACCGGATCGCGTTACGGAATAACCCCCTCCCCCACCAGACGATGCAGCTGCACGTTTTTGTACATCTTCCCTCAGGCGCGCAAGTTTTGCCTTGAGCTTACCTATATGGTGAGATGTGGCTTTGTTGTAAGGAGTCTTCTTGATCTCCTCTTCGGTCGATTGGATATCATCCTGTAAGCTCATTGGCACCTACCATAACGTCAAGATAAAAAAGAGTTTCCCGATATTTGGGATGTGGACTCATCATCACCACATAGATCACAGATCTGCTTCCCCTCCAGCATTCTTAGAAAAAAGGGTCACTTCCACATCAGTACCTGCCTTTACGAACTTCACTCCTGCGCCGATCTCGATAAAACCATCCGCTTGTGCCAGCGTGGTGATGGATGCCGACGTCTTGTCAGCAGGATATACCCTGTTCCCATCCAGCCGGACGCTCAGCAGCTCATGCCGATCCCCGGAATGGATATCTGTAGCAAGGGTCGCTTGCCTCCTGGGTCTGGATGTATGGGTCATCCCCAGTGTGCGCCGTATAAGAGGCGTCACCAGTTCATTGAACACCACCAGTGCAGACGTCGGATTGCCAGGGAGCCCGATCACAGCAACATCATCCATCATTCCGATGATGACGGGTTTTCCCGGCTTGAAATTGATACCATGGACAAGCAGCTGCCCCTTATCCTCGATGATCCGGTACATCACATCATCCACACCCGCGGACGTGCTGCCCGAGGTCAGGACGATGTCGCACTCGTACACTGCATGTACGAGTGCCTGTTCCATCGCATCCCTGTTGTCGCGCACGATCCCATACATCTTCGCATCAGCACCACATTCCCTGGCAGCTGCATACAGGGTGTATGAGTTCGCATCATAGATCATTCCTGGCTCAAGGGGTGCACCCGGGGCCGTGATCTCGTTGCCGGTGGAAATGATTCCCACGGTTACCGATCGGACCCACACCGTACTTCGCCCCACCGCAGCCAGCACCCCGATATGCCGGGGAGCGAGTTTCAGGCCCTTGTGAAGGATCATCTCATCCATCGCCATGTCCGTACCGGCGGGAAGGATGTTCTCCCCAGATGTGAGAGAACGGTACACAAGTACGGAATCGCCCTTACGCTGGGTATCCTCCACCATCACCACAGCATCCGCACCCTCGGGTACCGGTGCACCTGTGGCGATCTCCTGCGAACCCCCAGCCTGCACATACGATCGATCCCCCTGCCCAGCCGGTATGAAGGCACCCGCCTGCAGGATCGCAGGAGAGTCGTGGTCCGCAGTGCCCGTATCCCTGGAACGCAGCGCATAGCCGTCCTTGAGCGCTTTGGAAAAAGGGGGGACGTTGATGTCTGATATGATGTCCTCTGCCAGGATATGCCCGGATGAACATTCGATAGGAATCTCCTTCTTGCCGGGCACGATGCTAAAGCCATCAAGAAGGCGGCGTACGTCCCCAAGCGAGGTAAGATCATGAAGTATTTTATGACTCATGGTCCTTGGATCACTCGTTTTTCATACGCTGCATCAGTTCCTTGTTCAGACTGAAAACACGATACAGGACATAGCACAATCCCGCAAGATAGATCGCCCAGGTCAGAAGAGAAAGGGCATTTAGCACGCTATTGGGATCAAGGGCTTCGAATGATATGATGATGGTCACCGGCATCAGAAGCAGTATTGCGATCACTGAGTCATTCAGATATTTCAGGTTCCTGAGGATCATCTTTTCATTCGTATCGATCTTGCTCATGGGGTACACCTTGCTATTGCGAATCTCATTCATTAGTACGTGGACATTCATGATTAATTAAACTTGTGAACTGGCAACAATGAGAAGGGTATTGTTCATACCCTGCTCCAGGCTCATGAATTAATGGGAGTTCCAGAACTGCCGGTGATGTCTTCGAACGCCTCGATCATGGCCTTTGTTATGGGGCCGACCGTTCCGTCACCGATCGCTCGCCCATCGATCGTTGTGATCGGGGCAGCCTCTGCGGCAGTTCCGGTAACGAAGATCTCGTCTGCCGTATAGAGATCGAACAGTCCGACATTATCCTCAGCTATATCATAGCCATGCTCCCTGAGCAACTCGATAGCCGTCGCCCGGGTGATACCCTTGAGATTGTTGATCGTTGGCGGGGTCACCACCTTGCCATTCTTGATGATGAAGATGTTATCTCCTGAGCCTTCGGATACGAAGCCGTTATTGTCAAGGAAGATCGCCTCGTCCCCACCTTTCGCGTTCGCCTCGATCTTTGCCAGGATATTGTTCAGGTAGTTCAGGGACTTGATGTTCGGGGACAGGGCATCCGGTGCATTCCTCCTGATCGCCACCGTTATTGCCTTGAGCCCGACCTCGTAGAGATTGCCATACATCGCACCCCACTGCTGAGAGATGATGAAGATATTGGGTGTTGGACACTTGCGTGGATCAAGACCCAGATCCCCAACTCCCCGGGACACGATGGGGCGTATATACGCATCCTTGAGGTCATTCGTCCTCAGTGTCCCCAGGATCGCTTCCTTCATCTCTTCCTTTGAGAGAGGGATCTTGAGAGCTATGGCCGTTGCAGAATCGTATAATCGGTCCACATGCTCATCCAGTTTGAACACACGCCCATTGTAGGCCCGTATACCCTCGAACACGCCATCCCCATAAAGAAAACCATGGTCATAGATGGACGTTGTTGCCTGGGATTTTGGTACGAAATCACCGTTGTAATAGATCAGTAGTTCGCTCATCGTAAATCCTCTTTGAATACGGATATTCCTATTCTTCTGATATGAATGTTATATTGAATAGTACATTATTCATGTTGTCAATAATATATATGAATATTTGTGCCATCACGGGAACGAAACAAACCTGTAGAGCAAGAGGATTCCCTCCCTTCAACCAGACCTACTTTAGCACAGGATTATTGTAAATTATTAGAGCTACAAAAAGCTTTTATGCATAAACGCCCTTTCGTACCTCGCTCGCCAAGAGAATGCAGTGCGGGCCCGTGGCTTAGCCAGGATATAGCACCGGGCTTCTAACCCGGGGGTCGTGGGTTCAACTCCCACCGGGTCCGTTGAAATACTTTAGAGAATCCTGATTTGATAGGAGCTTTCTTTTTTTTGTCAAACATATGTTTTACAATATGGCCTATTATTTCAGCATCGCACCGAAGATGGCAACCGCTACAAAGGCCTGAATAAAAGTATGAACAGGGATGCTGATATGATGAAGTATGCCTCCCATTTCATGTCGCTTGTGCATAAATGGGAGATGGAACAGTAGGATAAACCCGATACACGTGCCTGAAAACTTCTTCACTCTTTTCAGTTACATCATCTACTGTGTAACTCTCCAAAGGCAGGCCTGTCGTATCACTATATAAGAAATTGGTGATAGCAGTGTGAACTGCGTCACGTGTTGATTCCTTATCACGCCAGTGATCAATTTTGAGCTTTTCAGTTTTTAGTGTCCTGAGCAACTCAACGGCAACTTGTTTGATCTTTTTAGTATCGTTTGCTGGTAGTCCTGGTTTTTTCAGCAGATCAAATAAGGCAAGTGCTTCCTCATCAAGACCTTCTCGTAGCGCTCGATCTTCTTCCTCGTCCAAAGCTTTACAAAACTCCAGGAGGGCTGAAAAAGTATTTTCAATCGTCACCCGTTCTTTCTCTTGATTATATTCAGCTACTATGTACTCATAATGAAGCTGGAAATCTGTTCGCAGTGGATTCTGTTGCATAAGCTTCTGGAGGCGTTTTTCAATAACATGTTTCAAGTTCTGGACCGTGGTATTTTTGGTCGAACTCCGTTCAAATTCCTGTTTAAGCCGATCGAAGTCGATCCTGCTGATGTCGTAAGGTGCTGAATCCTCAGTGAATATATCTGTCCTTGTTACGATAGCTTCGTCAACGACCTTGTGAAGCTGTTGGATTATGTCTGTAATATCCGCCTGTTCACGATCCTGTTGAAGGCTTTTGTAAACAATATTGATTGCACCATACTCCGCACGGTAATCATTTACTTTTTTTATGCTGAAACAGGCTTTGAACTTCCTGAATACCGCACGGCACATTATTTCAAAGCGTTTGCGTGATTCATCGTTCCCATTTGCTGCTTCCTTGGCAGCATTGATGGCAGCATTGCGTTTAAAGCCGGTATTGTTGATAATATCATCCAGTGATGCGTTTTTCTCTGCTAAAAATGTACGGACAAGGTCGATCGATCCTTTCAGTTCAGACAGTAATTCTTCCTGGGGTCGTGTTGGATCAAGGCCTTCACTACCATCTTCTTCCCCATCTGTTCCTTTTGCGAAAGTGGATAGGGCTTTGCGCAGATTTTCAAGTATTCCGCAATAATCAACGATAAGTCCGTTGTTCTTGCCTTCATTCACACGGTTAGCACGGGCGATGGCCTGCATGAGCGTATGTGCCTTCAATGGCTTGTCAAGATATAGTGTGGAAAGGCTGGGTACATCAAATCCGGTCAGCCACATGGCACAGACGATGGCGATCCGGAATGGGTGTTCCTGCACTTTGAACGCCTCATCCAGATCCATGTGTTGCATGTTCCGGAATTGCGGCTTATCACGCATAAACTCCGGTAGTTCCATGCCGTCCTTGATGAGTTTTTGATGTGGCTTGATGTCCAGATCCCATTTGCGGAACTTTTCAACTTCACCCTGTTCCTCGCTGATGACAACCGCCATGCGGGTTGCACGCATCCACTCGATCCGGCGACGACAGTAGATGTCTTCTTGTTCGTCGGTGATCCCAACCAGTTTTCCTTCAAGCTCCTTGGTGTGCTGATCCCAGTACCTGGCAATGAGATCGTACATACGCACACAGGTGATCTTGTCAATGCATACCAGCATAGCCTTCCCGCTTTCCCACCCCTTCGAGTAGTGGGTGACGAGATCACGAGCAACCTGATCCAGACGTTCATTTGCTGCAATTATATGGTAGTTATGTTTCATCTCCTGTTCAAGACGCTGCTCTACATCAACTCCCTCGATCTCCAGTTCTTCAAGTTTTGCTGCTATCTGTTCGTTCAGATCACCCATAGCCACACCAAGCTTATCGCCGCGACTATCGTAGTACAATGGTACGGTAGCATTGTCTTCCACAGCCCGCTGGAAGTCGTAGGTTGATACGTAATCACCGAAAACTCTGCGTGTGATCTCATCGTCCTTGAAAAGGGGAGTACCGGTAAATCCTATGAAACTTGCATTTGGCAGGGCATTGCGCATGTTGAGAGCAAGTGTACCGTACTGGGTCCGGTGTGCTTCGTCAGTGATCACAATGATGTCATCACGCTGTGTGTATCCTTCATCCGGATCCACGTCTTTGTTGAACTTCTGGATGAGTGAGAAGACGTATGCCTTGTGCTGAGCAAGGAGCTGGCTGAGATGCTCCCCGCTGGCAGCCCGACAGGTATCCCGTTCATTGTCCACCAGACCACAGCCAGCAAACGTCTTGTAGATCTGTGTATCAAGATCAGCGCGATCAGTGAGGATAAGGAATGTGAAGTTCCCACCCAGTTTACGGTGAATCTTGCGTGTGAAAAAGCCCATGGAGTAGGATTTTCCAGCTCCCTGTGTGTGCCAGAACACACCAAGCTTACCATCAAGTTGTTTGCGCTGTTTCACGGCTTCAATGACCCGATTCACACCGAGATACTGGTGATTGCGGGCAAGGATCTTGCGTGGCTCACCTGAGGAATCATCAAAGAATATGAAATTCTCAAGCAGATCCATGAAGTTGTTCTTTTCACAGACCCCCTTGAGCAGCGTTTCCATATCCACTGCCCCGGGTTCATCCTCAGCTAAACGTTTCCACTCATGGAAATGCTCAAAGCGGCTTGATATCGTCCCCAATTTTGCATCCACACCATTAGCCAGCACAACAAAAGCATTGTGATAGAACAGGTGAGGAACCTCATATTTATAGGCACTAAGGTTCTTTTCATAGGCCACCCGGATATCTTTGTTGAGATTCTTGAGTTCCATGAACAGCAGTGGAAGACCATTAACGAATCCAATAATGTCCGGTCTGCGGTGATAGAGATCACCCTGCACCCACAGTTCACGCACACAGAGGAAGTGATTGTTGTCCGGTTGGCCAAAATCGAATATCCTGAGGCGCTGCTTGACACGTTCGCCCTTGTCGTTTTTGAAGGTGACCTTCACGCCATCTCTGAAAAGAGCGTACTTTTCGCGGTTCGTAGTCAGAGGCGTTTGAGTAGCGGTAACTTCCACGATCTGACGAACAGCATTGTCATAGGCTTCATCCGACAGGCCCGGGTTCAGCTCGACCAGTTTCTCGCGGAGATAGCGCGTTAGCACCACCTCGCGATCGGATACGCGTCCCAGCAGGCTGCCCGGCCCGAAGTCCTCGTTGTTGTAGGCGTAGACCGAATCCCAGCCGAGTTCCTGTTCCAGATAGTCGGCTGTGGTCTGCTGGACCAGGGTATCTTCGGTGTAGGAGGATGTGATCATTGTGTACTTCCTCCCAGGGTATCATGCAATTGTATCCCTTTTTCATTCAAGCGGTACTTTTGCAGCCTGCTTGTAGGTTTTTCGGGAATCGTCATCTCCACAAGACCGGCATCGAGCGCTGGTTGCAGGTATTCATGAACGAAGTGCATGCGATCCTTAAAGTCCAAAGCTGCCATGATCTCTTCTCTACTCATCTCACCCTGCAGG
>JAYEHR010000087.1:0-2306 GCA_034659615.1 Methanobacteriota archaeon
ATGCCATTGTATCCTCTATCGAGCAGAATATCGTCGAGGCAAAGGTCCGGACCTACGACATGGGCGGTTCAGATGGTACGTCCGATGTTGGTGACGACATCGCAAGGATACTGCTTGCAGACTGAAAATTAAAATTAGGCCTTCACTATTTTAAGGTGAAGGTTCTCTTTTTTTGCTTTTTGTGGGATGGGTGGTTAGCTGTGCTGTTGGGTTCTGGTATTAAATCAAGGTTTACAGTTTAAATAAGTTACGTGAATTGCTTCTAGTTTGGCCACTTATATGAGTCTAATCCAATGCATAAATTATTTGTCCTGACAATCATACGAATTGGAGACCGGAATTTCCTCTTTGTATGGTCGTGAGTACTTTGCCTCAATATCTGCCCGGTACAGGGTATTATACGTGCAGAACGGGATCACTCTCCCGTCTGGTGTGGCATAATGGATACCACATCTCTGCACCCGTTCCAGATCGATATTGTACAGGTCCTGGAAATGCATGGCTCCGAGGAACAGGGTGTTTCTGTGGAACTCCTTTGTGACCTCTTCGGTGCCATTCTTGAGGAGATTGATCAATAGCTTTGTAACGTTGACGGATTTTGGTCCTTTCTGTGTATCCACAAAGCTCGGGAGCTTGTGTACTACATTTGCAATAACCTTCAGATTCCTGCTGTTAACATCAAGCTGGGATGTTGCCTCCTCGATGAATTCCATGAACCCTTCCACATCAATGAACTCGGTGATAGGGATTATTCGATCATTCTCTATGTACACATAGGTCCCTGTGCCACAGTGCGGATGGACCGTGAACTCGGGAAGGTTTTTCTTGTGTATACGTTCCACAAATCTTGAGATTGGTACTACAAAAGACACAGGGTACCATGCATCTGTTGGGATCTCCCCATTTGTCTGCTCCTCCATGAGCTTCATCAGGTCAGGGATAGTGACCCTGCTCGTTTCTCTTTTCTTCTGGTCGATACGTCCTGCGAACGATATCGGCTGGAAATTGATACCTTTGACCACATCAAGCTTGTCTGCCGCGAACCTGACAATGTCCCCTACCTGATGGTCGTTAACACCCTTTGCAAGGGTGGGAACAAGGACAACGCTGCGAAGTCCAGCCTGTCTGCAGTTCTCTATTGCTCTCTTCTTTATGGGCAGGGCATTGAAATTGTATGTCTTATGGTACGGTTCCTCTGTAACGCCGTCAAAGGAGAGGTAGACTGTGTGAAGACCTGCCCTGGACAGTTCCCTGCAATACTCAATGCTCTTTGATAACCTGACGCCATTGGTGGCGACCTGCACATGCACAAAACCCATCTCCCGTGCCATCCGTACGATCTGTGGCAGGTCATCACGCACCGTGGGCTCCCCTCCAGTTAACTGGATCGCATAGCATGGTGTCGGGCGCTCGTTACGGAGCATAAGCATCATGTCACGTATTTTTTCGATATCGGGTTCAAGGATGTATCCGCTTTTCTTTGCATTTGCAAAACAGACTGGACAGTTCAGGTTGCACCTGTTCGTGACATCAATGTTCGCCAGAAGTGTGCTGGTCTTATGGGATGGGCATATTCCACAGTCAAATGGACAACCAGAACGTTCCAAAGTCATGGGATTAGAAAAACCGGTGCCATCATGCGCAAATCCATCAAACTTATTATACATCTGCACATCTGACCAGTACACCTCCTTGAAGGTACCATGGTCATCGCATGTCTTCTCCATCATGACCTTGCCATCCTCTTCGAATACTACAGCAGTGATCACTGCCTGGCATACGGGACAGAGCGATTTTGTATGCTTCATTATATATCATACCCCAACAGGTAGATATCTTTCTAGTATTTGCTTTTTTTGGTATTCTAGGCTTTGTGTAGAAACTAACGTCTGTGTAAAAAGTCGGTATTCTGTGTATAAAGTAGAGGCTTAATTCTACTTTTTACACAAAGCCTTTTGAATGCAAAAACTATTACGTTTGAAGGGATACGCGCGGAAAGTGAAGTTAATTATTTGTGGTTGCTGAATTATATGATGCCGTATTTGCAGTGTCAAAAAGCGATAGACTTGGGATGTATTCTCTTGCTACGGTCTAAAAAAATATGTGCTTAAATTGACCGGAAGTCAGGACGAAAGTGTTGATGATACAATCATTTCAACCCTCGCGCATGTCCTCGTATCGCATGACGGTGGAGACTGGATCCGTGTCCACCTCGATACCCGCCTCCTCTACGGCAGCTATGGCATTTACTCCCACAGACACCAGTACTCCTGACATCCCTGCGTCAACGGGAGATCCCAGCACCG
>JAYEHR010000088.1:0-11546 GCA_034659615.1 Methanobacteriota archaeon
CCTACCTACCTGCCTACCTATCTATAAATATAATGAAGTCTTAAATTCATTATGGGTTCTGGGTGAGTTTGCTGGGGTGGTAATAATCGTTTACCTATACTTGTCCGGTTTGGATCTGCCGCTTTCATCCAGGATCATGTCATCAATAAAAGGAGTGATAAGATATGGCATGGTATGATGTAGTATTGGGTGTTGCGACCGGAGGCCTTTACAATATTGGAAAAGCAGCATATGAAGCCGGTGAAGCGGCAGATGCAGCAGGCGATGCAGCGGATAAAGCGGGGGTTGCCATTGCTACCCTGGGTTCCACTGTAGAGGAAGTTGGGGAAGAACTGGTATCCCTTCTGAACGAGGCAGAGGAACTTCTTGCTATTGACAGGCTGACACCGCGGGATGAGTCTGAGCTATGGGACGCAGAAAAGGAGCGTCTGGACGACCTGCGTGATCGAAAGGCACAGATCGAGGACGAGCTTGCTGAGCTGGGTGTCAGTGAACCTGGGAGCTTCACATTTGATTTCATGGATTTCATGACCGATATGGGAAATCTGATGAAAAAAATAGGACTTATTGGCAGGCTTGTTGCTATCAACAAACAGATCCACGACATCCTGTATCAGGAACCTGGCGTGCTTGCCACGGGCATCTACAATGCGAAGGAGGTCCTGGAGCGGTTCAACACCATCGAGCAGCCAATGGTGGAGGAGGTCCTTGGATCTGTGGACGAGAACCTGCAGGTGAGCGAAGAGGTCCTGCAGGAGGTCAAGAAACTTTTTGTGACGACAAAAAAAATACCGTTGCTGGAGGCGGATCTCTCGGTCGCTCAGAAAGACAAACTGGAAATGCTGGAAATAGATCGTGGATTCTACGCAGACCAGATTGGTATGAACTCCACAATATCCAGACAATTCCTTGATGCTATGCAGGCAATGCCGGTAAAGGACATCTCGATAACTGCCGGATCGATACACCTGGTCGATTCGGTCATGGATGTTGCGGATAGTGGGGTTAGTGTGGATAGCAATGTTGCTGTGGATAGTGATATTGGTGCTGTCGAGAGACCCTCTCGGAACACGGCACGTGCGGAAGACACCGATACTGGTCGGTTTGATAGGTTCACACATATTGCCAGAGAGGAGCGAAACACCGAGAGGGGTACTGACGGAGATGCTGAGAGTAATACTGAAAGGAGGATCGCTGACAAGAAGATTGCGAGCAGAGATATAACTTATAGAAGCGCCGAACGTCATGCGAACACCTCTACCCGTCCGAATGTATCGGTGGCCCATGACAGGGTCCGGGAGGATATTGCTGCGATGGGCATCTCATCCCGGATGACCCCCTCCAGGACCCTGCAGCCGGCTGGTGCCATGATTTCTGCACAACTGAACACGAAGCTGGATGGCTACCAGAGAGCCTATTCGTCCTATATGGGTAAGAACGCATTCTCTGAGTGGCAGATCGGCAGGATCGATCGCGTTGCCGATAAGCTTAAGTTCCGGGTAGAAGAGACGCCTGGCGTCATCCCGGAGATATTGGATGAGTGCAAGGATGTGCTGGAACGGGTGAGGACCGAGGAACAGCCGAGGATAGACACAGTGCTTGATACTCTCAATGAGAACCTTGAGGAATCGAAGGAGACTCTCGAGAGGGTGAATAGTTCCCTGGCTTCGGTGCAGGGAATGTTCTCGTTCGTTGAGAATAATTCTGGTTTGGTCAAGATCGGACTGGCAGCGGTTGGGGGAGTGGTCTTCCTGGACCTGCTGGTGGGTCTGTTCGTATTGATCAGGATGGCCCTGGGGTTCTGACCTCCCCATCCCTCTTCTAAAAATATTATTCTTTTGGATGTGTATTCGATCCCTGCACGTATTTATGTACGATATCTCTATACATTCGTCTGGAATCCGCTCATTATTGGATTACTCCAGGCAGACTTACCTTTTCCTCCACGACGCAAAAGTCATAAAAACCTCTTCAGTAGCATAATTTCAAAAGTTCACGCTGCTAAATAAATGCGTTATGTTTATGTAGTGTTTATCCATATTGAAACTATCAGGATATTATCCAATGTAATGTCGTGATATCACATTCATCGACCTACGGATCTAAAAATGAGAGGAGTTATGTTAATATGAACTATAGTCTTGGTATTGATGCAGGGGGATCCTACACCGATGCCGTTCTACTGAGAGATTCAGACGAGACGATCATCGATTCGAACAAAGCGCTCACTACCTATCCTGATCCACTGGAAGGTATCAGGAATGCTATTGATGGTATTGATCAGGAATGCCTCAAGGATGTGAAGGTCGTGTCCGTCTCGACCACACTTTCCACCAACACCATATTGGAAGGTACGGGTTTTCCAGTTGGTTTGATCCTGATCGGTAACTATGATATAAAACAGAACCTTCCGACCGACCATTATATCAAGATCAAAGGTGGGCATAATTACAATGGCATGGAGGAAGAACCGCTGGATGAGGGTGCAGTGCGTGAATTCGCATCAGGGGTACATGACAAGGTGGCGGCGTTCGCCATATCCTCATACTTCAGCATCCGCAACCCTGAGCACGAGGAGCGTGCGAAGGAGATCATCAGGGAGATTACCGGTCATCCGGTTGTATGTGCCCACGAGCTCTCTCAGGACCTTGGTGCTTTTGAGAGAGCCACGACTGCATTTCTCAACGCTCAGTTGATCCCGATCACAGAGACATTCATGTCTACCGTGGAGAAGGATATCCGATCAAGGGGTATGAATGCAAAGATATTCATGCTCAAATGTGACGGTTCGGTAATAGGTATAAAGAGTGCTCTTGAAAAGCCGATCGAGTCGATCTTCTCTGGTCCTGCTGGTAGTCTTGTGGGGGCGTCGTTCCTTACTGGCAGGAATACCTGTGCAGTCATTGATGTTGGTGGCACGAGTACCGACATCTCGGTGATCACGGATGGTGTCCCGGACATGAGCGACGCGGGAGCGGTCGTTGGTGGCTGGCAGACCCGGGTCAAAGCCATTAAGATGGAAACATCCGCTCTGGGAGGGGATAGTGATGTATGGGTGAAGGACAACGTCGTCCATATTGGTCCCAGAAGGGTAATCCCGCTCAGCCGTGCTGCTGCGTTGTACCCGGATTTCTTGGAGATGCTCAAGACAAATCCAATGCCATCAAAGAGCCTGTTGGGTATAAACTTCCAGCCAACGAAGTTCTTCCTAAAGACCGGCTATATACCCAAGGACCTGAGCAAACTGGAACAGGATGTGCTCGATGCTATATCCGAGACACCCACATCCATACGGGAGATACAGTTCCGAATGAACAAGTATCCGACATCCAAGCATCTGGACAGCCTGATACAGAAACGATTGATCCAGCCCATCGGTTTTACACCTACTGATGCACTGCATGTGCTGGGGGACTATACATTCCGCAATGTGGAAGCCGCACAGATAGGGGCGGAATATCTCGGGTCTCTCTGCAAAAGGGATAAAGATGAATTTGCTGCTTATGTGAAACAGGAATTTGCCAAGAACATGTCCTCTGATCTGATATCGTTCTTCCTGGAAGAGATTCCTAAGGAGGAAATCCGTAAGATATTTAATATTAAATCCCCAATGAAGTTCAAGGTGGAGGTACCGATCGTGCTGATCGGTGGGCCGGTGCCTGCCTATGTGGATGATCTGAACAATATCCTTGATGCGGAGATCCTCCTGCCCGAATACTCGAACGTGGGGAATGCCGCTGGCGCGTTGGGTGCCAAAGGGATCCGCAGGGTCGATTTCCTGATCAGACCGGCATCCATGGCAGCTCCTGACTGGGAGTTCTATGTGTTCTCCGAGGGTGGGCGAAAGAGTTTCTATGAATATGATGAGGCACTGGAATATGCAAACGATTTCGGACGTTCTACCATAATGCAGTACATGAAGGATGCAGGTCTGGACCCCGACCACGTGGAGATCGATGTAAACAAGGAGGACATCGTGCCCGATGGCTGGAACTTCCCCATGGAGACAAAGCTCCGTGTTATGGGAATAGGTCATCGTCCGGTAGATGATGAGGATTGATTGTCTGGATATAATAGTGAACTACCACCCATTGGAATGGGTGGTCTTCTTACTCTAATGCTGATAACAGTATATGGATATATCAAGGTCTGCTCATCATCAGTTGAGCGGGCCTTACCATTACTAATGTCCTGTGAGTTTGTATATTATTCGTCTGCTTTCTGGTTCATACGTTCACGCTCAAGGTTCATTATCCTACGAACGACCAGTTTCTTTTTGCCCACTCCTGCATTCGGAGCATCCGGATATTTTTCAATGGCATAATCGTACAATTGATGTGCTGTCATTTGATTAAGTTTGTCCATTAGTTTGATGAGATCTTCCATTTTCATCGTCTCTTTTTTGTTCTAGCAGATAATTTGTATGGTTATGTCTGTTCGACTCTGGAGGATCCCTTGGACGCAATCCAGTGTTTACAGTTCAATCCAACCCAGGAAAGGATACTCTTGTTTGACTGAATTAATGACTGATGTATTTACAAGTTGTGGTCCAATGAGCCAGGATAATGATGGAAATAGTTATGAATCGAGAGATATATCTAGTATCAAATCAACAGAATAAGATGAAGGTAACATCATGAGTGATAACAGGTACGAACCCATTCCAAGTTCAATATTGTTCAAGAATCTGATGGACAGAGAAACGATCATTCTGGCTGCGAATACACGGATCGCGCTGGTTATGCGGGGGATATTCCAGGCAGCAAAGGATGTGGATGCGCCCCTGATCGTGGAGCTTGCCCGATCAGAGTCCAATCTCGAGGGAGGCTATTCTGGCCTTACGCCTGCAGAGTTCTCCAGACGGGCACGGGAAATGGCAAAAGAGGTTGGTCTTGATGTATGGTCCCTGCATGCTGACCATATTGGGATCAAGAAGGGCACCGATGAGGACATTGGATCCACAAAGGCGCTGGTGAGCGGTCAGATCGAGGCAGGTTTCACATCGTTTGCCATTGATGCGTCCCACCTGTTCAATTTCCAGGGCGGCAACCTGCGAGAGGAGCTGGCTGATAACATCGATGCGACCACGAAGATCGCCAAACATATCCAGGAGAACATCGACTGGGACTATGGCTTGGAAGTGGAGGTTGGTGAGATCGGGCGTGAGGATGCACATGGGCGTGTACTGACCAGGCCGGAGGAAGCCGTCACGTTCATCAAGGCCCTGAACGAGAACGGTGTCTATCCGCAGGTGATCGCCATTGCCAACGGCAGTGCCCACGGCAATACCTATGATGCCAGCGGCAACCTGATCGAACAGGTATCCATCGACATCGAGCAGACGAGAGCCGTGGCACAGGCCCTGAAGGACAATGGCCTTGACGTGCGCATCGCCCAGCACGGCATCACCGGCACTCCGCGGGACATGATCCACAACCACTTCCCGCACGGGAATATCATGAAGGGCAATGTTGCCACGTTCTACCAGAACATCGTCTGGGACATCTTCAAGGTGTATGAACCCGAACTGTATCAGGATATCTGGAACTGGACCGTGGGGACATACAGGGAGAAGGCTCCTGAAAAGTCCGACAACGAGATATTTGGCAAGTTCAGCAAGTTCGCAGTGGGACAGTTCTTTGAAAGAATATACTCCGTGAATGACGATACTCAAAAAGCCATTGATGCGATGGTGTACGTTGAGACCCTGTTGTTCCTGAAGGCTTTCAAGGCAGAAGGTACTGCCCGGATCGTGCGCGATGCAATGAAGTGATCAATGTCATAAGAGCATGCGATACCTACAGTGGTCTCGCATGGATATTCTTTTTCTTGAGCCATCTTATATAATTCACTCGTACCGCAGTGCGTCCAGTGGTCGCATCTGTGATGCCTTCCAGGCCGGATACATGCCGCCTACCAGGCTGGTAATAATGCCAAAGGCAATGCCTGAGATGATATACAACAGGTTGGAGGGTGCCAGCAGATAGGACACGTCATCCAGGATCAGGTAATTGACAAGGAACCCGCCTCCAAAGCTCAACACCCCCCCGATCAGGCTGGCGGCAACTCCCAGGAACAGGGCTTCCAGCAGAAACATCCATAGGATATCGTTACGGGATGCGCCCACAGCCTTCATGACCCCGATCTCCTTGGTGCGCTCCATGGTGGACATGAGCATGACGTTCAGGATGCTGACACCCGCCACCAGTAGCGAGATGGAGCCGATCCCCATCAGGAACAGGGACAGTGCTGTGAACACTTCGTCAATACTTTCGGTGATGATGTTCATTGCGAACACGTAAACAACTTCCTCCCGTTTGTTCAGGCGTTCCTCGATGGCTGTTTTGACCTCGTCCATCCTATCAAGATCTGTCACCGTAAGGACAACGGAGTCATATCCGTCCTCTTCGTCCGGATACAGTTTTTCATACATCTGGACGGATGTGAACACACCGGTATCCGTATTGATATCGAACCCGAGCCCGCGTTCTTTGAGTATCCCCACGACCCGCATCCTGGAATCCTCTATTTCGATCTTGCTGCCCACATCCAGTTCAAGATCGGTGGCGATCTGCGAGCCCACCACACAATCCGTGGACCCGGTCCTGAAGAATCGCCCCTGTTCGATCTCCACAAGCTCCTGCAGATCATCCTTTTCGAGACTGTGGATACTACCGAACGTATATTCTCCCCGGTGCTCGATCTTATCGCCGCTCTGCAGCACCGGGATGATCAGCTCGATCCCGCTGACCTTTCGCAGTTGTTCTACCTGTTTCTCAGTGATCGTGTCTTCTCCCAGGGCAGGACTGACTATGAGCTTATCTCCAATATCTCCAAAGGAATCACTGACCGATAGTTTCAGGCTGTTCCCCAGTATCCCCATGGATGAGATCGCGATCACGCCGATGATGATCCCGATGGCTGCAAGAAGGGTGCGTACGGTCTGCCGTGTCAGGTTCCGTCTGGCAAGCTGGACGTACATATTGCTCTGGAGTTCATTCACAATATTCATCGCACACCTCCCCATCCTGTAATCGAATGGTCGCGTTCGAGTATTCTGTGATCTTCTGGTCATGGGTCACCACGATCAGGGTGGTCCCGCCTGTATTAAGTTCTCTTAACAATTGCATGATGGTCTGGCCGGTCCTGGAATCCAGGTTGCCGGTAGGCTCATCTGCGAGCAGTATCGGGGGGTCATTGGCAAGGGCACGTGCGATAGCCACTCTTTGCTGCTGTCCTCCGGACAGCTCGTTGGGTTTGTGATCTGCGAACTCGGGTTCAAGGTCCGCACGTTGTAGTAGTGCCAGGCTTCGTTCCTGTCGCTTGGCAAGGGGCATCCTGGCAAAGATCATGGGGATCTCCACGTTCTCCTGGGCCGTGAGGGTGGGGATCAGGTTGAATTGCTGGAAGATGAATCCGATATTGTCCCGACGGATGGCTGTCAGGCTGTCATCATCCAGTGTGGACGTGTCCACCCCATTGATCCGGACAGTTCCCCGGGTCGGGCGGTCCAGACAGCCCACCATGTTCAGGAGAGTGGATTTACCGGACCCGGAGCTACCCATGATCGTCACAAAATCTCCCTGCTCAATGAAAATGTTGGCCCTGTTGAGCGCATGGATCTGGTTGGCACCGGGTCGGTATATCTTTGTCACGTTCCGCAGTTCGACGATCGGCTCTGACATGCGACCTCCTGTATCAGTCCTGCGTGTCGTCGTTCTTACGTTTTTTCCAGGTGTACCCGATCAGTCCGAGGATCACCAGGGCAGCGATCCCGACAAGGGCCCATGTGGTGAAGGGCATTCCCTCGCTCTCCTCTCCGGATGTGCTTCCCAGGGTTGCGTCGTCCACGTCGAAGGTGGCGGTGAGTGAGGAATATGCATTGTCAGTGTCCCTGAACTCGATCAGTATCGGTATGGCGGACACTCCATACGTTACGCGTGCGGAGAGATCAAAACTGCTGAAATCGTCTGCTTCGAGCGTACCGATGAAATAGTTTGCATGGGGCTGCAGTGGCTTAACATCGTCTGAGCCAATGATCGATAACATGACATTCTGGGCATCGGTGGTCCCAAAATTATTGATATCTCCTGTGAACGTGTATCTGTTACCGATATGTGAGATCTCCAGTCCAGTGAAGATCAGGGCAGAACGATTCACCACCGATATACTTGCAGTGGTCTCTCCTGATTGATGCAGGTTATCCCCATTGAAATACGATGTTGAGAAGGACAGGTTCTTTATTCCTTGGTCCGATCGCATGGTATTAAGGGAAAAGGTTGCAGTTGATCGGTTGCTGTTACTGATGGTCCCGATGAACTCCTCAGCAGGTGTGAACACCACATCCTCTCCGTGGGCTGTCACGATGACACCGGTCACGTCATTGGGACGGGTGTTGACCACATCGAGGCTGATGGTGGAGATCTCGTTCATTGCGGTGGAAGGCAGTTTCGACACGATGAGCTTGAGACTGCGATCATCGACCTTGACCGGTATCCGGTAGTTCAGGTCGTACATGTCGCTTCCCCCAACCAGTTCCAGTTCCAGGAAATGTACTCCATTGGATGCCTCATCCGATGCCTGGATGTTGAAGGTCAACTCCAGGGCGTCTCCAGGTCCCATCAACCCTATATCTGTGTACCCGCTATCCAGGATATCGATATTGGCATTGCCTCCAAGGACGGCGCTGCGTATGTAGGCGTTCATATCGAAAGTCTCGTCATCCTCCTGAACATATATCTCTCCGGTGGCCATATTCTCGAGGGTGACGGTAATGGTGCCGGTGTCTCCGGGCATGAACACAGCGGGTTCCATTGTATAGCTCACAGACACGGTAGGCCGAATATCGGTGGTTCCTGATGCAGGATATATGCACATGGTCAGCATCAGCAACAGGATTACAAATGAGAAAAGGTTCCTGATTCCCATCTCATGCACCTAATAATGTGTATGCAGTATAGATGATATAGAGCCCGACCGGCACCCCAACCGTGATGGCAGCGTTCCGGGTGGACAGATTGCGTGAGTGGATCAATGCGAAGATCCAGATGTTTGCACTCCATATGGTGAATATGATACCTATTATCGCCACGCTCTGCATGGACGGATCTGACATTATCGTCTGCTGCAGGAGCTGCGGATCGTCCATAGAGAAATCTATTGTTGAGAAGGTCTGGACAGTAACATATAAAGAGATGATCGCACTTGCAATGGATGGAATGAATCCATATGCTACAAACTCAAGGACACGTTTGAACTCTCCCTTCCCATTAAGGGCAGAGGAGATGGCCTGGAAGGCCCCGCTGTAGACCAGCCACATAATGAATGCAGCGATCAAAGCTCCAAATGCAGCAACCACAGCACCTATTCCGGCGAATGCTGCAATGTCTTCCGGAAGGGCTTCCATGATGATCCGGGTGACCATAACTGCGTTTGCGGCACCGATGAGTCCGACGATCAGGACGATTGCGATCGGAACCTTCAGGGCAATGTCCTGTTTCATCCTCTCATTGAAGAAATGGTTTGGGTCAGTTAGTACTTTGAACAGGTTCATAAATACTGATTAGTGCATCATTATATTTATAATCTTATTCTCATGCCGAGCAAAGGATATGTTGCAAGGATCATGGAAGATCAGTCTGATAGGGGACCTGATATATCCGAAATCCTTTTAAGAGAGGCTCATGTTGTTATTCCTGATTCACTTGGGTTTTATTGATAGACTTTTTGGGAAAAAGAAAGAGAAAGAGGTACCAGTGCCGGCAGGTGTATCTCTCACGTTTGATAAGGTCCCTGCATGGCTGGAGACAGAGTCCAGAGGGCTTTTCAGTGAGCTGCAGCCTCATATCCTACTGAAGTATGGGGAGATGCAGGGGGCTATTGAAGATCTGCGAGAGAGCAGGGCACGCCTGGACGATGCAACCATCATCGAGGATGCTCCTAAGCGCCTGGCCAAAGCAGGCGATTCTAATAAGGTGAATCTGCTGAGGAATCTGGATATACTGTTCGAGAAGATAGTGGTCCCGGAGGATTCCAGCATTTCTGGTGCATATCGTTTCCATCAGGAGACGCTGCCCGTCATGGAAATATTCTTTGAGAACACTGCTCGCAGCCAGCAATATATAAAGGCGCTCTTCCCGGCAGAATACGATGATGTCATGGGAAACCTGAGTAAACTGAGTGCCCTGTTCGATGAGCTACAGCAGCTTCTTGGTGATGTCAGGGGTAAGGTGGATGTATATGAGAGCCTGCCGGAGACGATCGCATCCATCGATCGGCTCCTTGAGGATATGGAGAATAAACGGAAGGTCATACAGGATCATGAGGATAAATGCGATCATCTGGAAACTGACCTGGCGGACAAGAGATCCCAGCTGGGCGATGTACTAAGCAGCAAGGAGTTTGCAGAGGCCCAGCGACTTGAAGATCATGTGGAGTCGCTAGAAATAGATCTCTCTGAGATCGATGTTATCATCGGGGCACAGTTCACACCTCTCTCAAAGGCTTTTTCCAGAATGCAGAAACAGGATGAGAGTGGGAGGTACCGGATGCCTGCTGCAAGTCGAAGTGTTCTGGATGCGTTGCTGGACGATCCCTCATCTGCCACGGAGCATGATGTCTCTGCATTCCTCCTGGAGGTAAAAGGGCGCGTTGCGGACGGTACCTTGGGTCTCAAGGATAAAAAGAAGGGGAAGACCCTTGAGCATGTTGATAAATTGCTGGATTCAGGCGATCTGGTATCTCTGAGGGAGCAGAGAGGTGCGTGTTTGTCAGAGATCGAGCAGGTGTCCCAGCAGCTGCGAGAACTTGCCATCTATGATGAAAAAACGTCTCTGGAGCGTTCAATCTCACACTGTCAGGGGATGCTGAGATCCAGCAAGCAGGAGATGGGCTCTGAAAAGGACATCCGGGTTACTCTCGCAGAAGAACATGATCGGGCTGTGGCCGATCTGGCCTCGGATCTGAGCAATGTGTTCGACAGGGATGTCACGATCGTCGGATGACCCTGGTTCCACAGTTTAGATCATCCGATCGCTGAGCAGAACACGGACACCACATTGTTGTAATTCATTCCTTTTACAAGGATGGATTTCTGTCTGCTCTTTGCTCCGGTGACGATCACAATACTGGACGTACCCAGGCCCAGGAATTCAGAAAGGGCTTTGATCAGTTGGTCATTGGCTTTTCCCTTCTGCGCATCCTTGGTCAGTTTCACCTCGATCCGTTGTCTCCACTGGTTATACCCGGAGGGTACGGACAGGATTCTGGAACCGGGGTTCACTTCCAGGTAAATGAGGATTCCGGTGTCTGTTTTCGTGATGGCATCATGCAGTGTCATATTAGAATGGTCGATAAAGCAGAATGATAATGCTGTAGCCCGACGCACTAACTCTGGAAGATCATCCTCTGGATTCTCCGCAGTCCGTTCCAGTTTCCCTCGTGACAGGCATCTGTCGCATTATCACATGTTGCGCATTGAGGTTGTCTGTACAATCACAGAAAGGCTTTGCCATGTTCTCATGCAAGGACCTTATAATGCGCAGCAT
>JAYEHR010000089.1:0-11531 GCA_034659615.1 Methanobacteriota archaeon
CGGTCTGCTTGCACCAGGTTGTGGAATTGTCAGCAAGACACCTACCGTGAACCTGCAGACAATGATCGAAGAAGCAAAGAAGTGGACTTACTAAGTCCATTTCCCTTCTTTTTTACTTTCTTTTTTTTGTGTGCTGTTATTTCTGTGGTCAGAACCCATTCCCCAACGTGACGATTGGGGTGTTTGTCATGACAGGGATCATAGCAACAGCGCAAGAATGCTCAGGAACCCCAGGGCGATACAGAAGTTCGAGAAATCCATTCGTTCCGCCACCTTCAGGAACATGTCGATCGTCAGCAACCCGAACACAAAGGCAAAGAACAGTGCCACCACTGCATACCTGTCCACTGTTACCAGTCCCATCAATCCGATCCCTACCTCCGCCACCAGCACCGTGGGGATGCTCATGAGGAAGCTCAGTTTGATGGCCTCGGACGCCTCATATTTGCGCAGGAGAAGGGCGGACACCGTGATCCCGGAGCGGCTGACCCCGGGAAGGGCCGCAAAGCCCTGCGCCACTCCCACAATGAACGAATCGGATAGCTGTGGAAGGGTTTTTTTAATAGAGCCATTTGACACGACCTTCTGAAGGATACCAGTGGCAATGAGCAGGACTCCTATGAAAGCTGTTGCCAGTGCACCGGAGAAATCCGTGAAACCTGTGGCGAACTGCATCAAGGGAAAGCCCACAATACCAGTCAGTACCGTGGATATGATCAGGAACGTGATGGTAGCATCGTGTGATGAACCTGATGAGAAACTCTGCACATAGTCTGGGAGTTCTCTGAGAATGCCCATCACCTCATGTCGTAGGTAGATCGTCGCAGAGAGCAGGGTGCCAATATGTAGCCATATGGCAAAGGGAATGGCTTCTGAAAGGGTCATATCAAAGACGTTCACCATCACGAGCGAGGTCATCCCTTCACTGCTAATGGGAAGCCATTCGGCAATGCCTTGGACGATACCAAGGATGATCGCTTCTACAAGTGTTAGCATATATGTTACATATTTGCCCCAATATATATAATAGATGAAGTTACGCAGTGGTAATGGGCAGAAGTATCCATATGCACGTGTCTAAATTCATAACACTATTAGAAATGTTTATATATTTCCTCCCACATGTGCACAATATCATACAAAAAGGTGAAAATCGATGAAGATATGTGTAACTGCAAATGGCAAAACGATGGATGCTTCTGTGGATCCACGTTTTGGACGCTGTCAGTACTTTGTGATCGCTGATCCGGACACTATGACCTCAGAGGGTTTTGAGAACTCTGCCGCGTCAGCATCCGGGGGAGCAGGGATCCAGGCTGCCCAGAATATTGTGAACCATGACATTGATGTCCTTATTACAGGCAATATCGGGCCCAATGCCCATCAGGTACTGTCCGCAGCCAATATAAAGATAGCCACCGGTGCGAGTGGTACGATCGCTGATGCGATCAAGCAATATATGGATGGGAAACTGAACCTTGCTGGTGCTCCCACTGCTGCTGCACACGCAGGAATGGGACGTGGACAGGGTCGTGGAATGGGCGGAGGCCGTGGAAGAGGACAGCAGTAACAGACAATAATATATGGGAATAAACACGATCAATAAAGAGTGATATCATGAAAGTATGCATACCATCAATGGAACATGGAGGTCTGGACGATGCCGTAGGACAGCATTTCGGTATGGTCACGACATATACTGTATTGGACACTGAAACAAAGGACATAAGTGTGGTCGAGAACACCAGCGAACACCGCGGAGGAGTGGGAATGCCACCGGAGCTGCTTTCAAAAGCAGGTGTGGACATCATGCTCTGCGGCGGGCTCGGTGGAAAAGCTGTAAAGATGTTCGAAGACTACGGAATAGAGGTATTTATAGGTGCACAGGGAACCGTGCAAGATGCTATCACTGCCTGGGAAGCTGGCAAACTGTCCATGGCCACAAATGAGAATGCCTGCAACGAACATCGTCAACACGGACACCACCACTGATATTTGGAGGATGAAGGTAGGATCTGAAATCGAAAGGAAAGCACTGCTTTCCAATTCGTACCCCCGTCTTTTCTTTTTAGGATCGGATAGTTTACGATCAAAACCTTCTATGCACCTTGGGAAAGCACCATATTACATCTTTATCTAACTGGAAGATAATATCATAATAAGTTGTGATATCGATGAGAACCCTGCCGCAAACCTGGGGAGGAAAAAGGGTGTGAAGACCGCAGAGTTCCTGGAAAACCGAAGCATCGGTCTTATGATCGTCAGGAATATTGGAGAGGGTCCATTCCACAAACGTCATGATAATTTTGTGAAACTGCTCCAGATGTCGGAACAATGATCAACATGGTTCCAGAACTGAGTGTGATCACCTCCCCTACAAGATGATAATAACATACAATGGAGATAAAAAGAATGAAGATCGCGATCGCAAGCGGAAAAGGCGGGACAGGCAAGACCACACTGGCCATTAATATGGCTCTGTCTCTGGAAAATGTCCAGTTGCTGGACTGTGATGTAGAGGAGCCAAACTGCAACCTGTTCCTGAAGTACGACCTCGAAGAGATAGAGTATGTGAAATTGAAAGTACCTTTCATCGATAACGAAAAATGTGACCTATGTGGCAAATGTTCTGACTTCTGCCGGTTCAATGCCCTGGCAACCCTGCCTGAGCGTATAATGGTCTTCGACGCCCTCTGCCACGGATGCGGAGGATGCGCCCTGGTCTGCCCGGTTAATGCCATTACGGAAAAGGAACGCAGTATTGGCAGGATCGAACGCTCACAACCAGGCATATCTGCCATCGAACTGTACCATGGGCTCCTGAATATCGGGGAACCCATGGCATCTCCTCTCATCGAGGCGCTCAAGGAGTACATACACAGCGATGGCACGACCATCATCGATGCTCCGCCTGGCACTGCGTGCCCGGTCATCACCTCCCTTGACGATGTGGATTACTGTATCCTTGTCACTGAACCCACTCCTTTCGGACTCAATGACCTTAAGCTGGCCGTGGAGGTGGTGAGAAAGATGGATATCCCTCATGGCGTGGTGATCAACCGCAGTGATATGGGAGATGACCGGGTAAGGCAGTACTGTATCTCAGAGGACATACCCCTGCTGCTGGAGATCCCATTCGTACGGCAGATCGCAGAGACATATTCAAATGGCATTCCTTTTGTCACGCAGATGCCGGAATGGAAGGAGAAGTTCGTGCAAATGTTCGAGAGAATCCAGGAAACTGCAGAGGCGATAGAATGAAACAACTTACCGTGATCAGTGGGAAGGGCGGCACCGGCAAGACCACCATTGCAGCAGCCTTTGCGTCACTGGCCCACAATGCAGTGATCGCCGATTGTGACGTGGATGCAGCCGATATGCATCTGATCCTTGATCCGGACGTGCAGGAGACGATTGACTTCTATGGTCTGGATGTTGCAGTGATCGATCCTGACCAGTGCACCAAATGTGGCGTGTGTCGGGAACATTGCCGTTTTGATGCTATCACTTCGGATATCACTATCGAATCCCACCGATGTGAGGGATGTGGGGTCTGTGAATACGTCTGTCCGGTGGATGCCATCACGATGAAAGACCGACGGTCTGGATGGATGTATCGTTCACTCACACGGTTCGGACCCATGGTTCATGCTAAACTTGGGATCGGGGAGGAGGCTAGCGGCAAACTGGTAGCAGTGGTCCGGGAAAATGCACGGAAGATGGCAGAGGAACAGGAACGCGACCTGGTGATCATTGACGGCCCACCCGGGACCGGGTGTTCGGTGATCGCCGCCATTACCGGTGTGGACATGGTGCTGGTAGTGACCGAACCGAGTCTCTCAGGCATCCATGATCTCGAGCGTGTCGTGGATGTGGCCTATCATTTCGGCATACCTGCCATGGTGTGTATCAACAAATATGATATCAATGACGAGAACACACGTCTCATAGAGGAGTACTGCAAGGATCTGGAAATTCCGGTCGTTGGCAGACTGCCCTTTGATAATGCACCCACACAGGCGATGATCAATGAGATGACCGTGTGTGAATACTCGGACAGTGAGTTCTCCCAGGAAGTGGATCGGATATGGGAGAGAGTACTGGACGAGCTTTTGCAGGCAGGGGATCAGTGAGGATCGTTACTATTAGATGAGGATAGCATATATGAAATGCACAGATTGTACCAACAGAGAATGCATCAGTGGTAAGGACTGCACGGGCATAGCGGATGAACTGGAGTATACAGGTAAAGATCTTGTCTCCATGAAGGCATCCGCCGCCATTGAAGCCAGGCACTACATGAAAAAGACGCGGTTGGAAGAGATCATCCTCTACGCAAAGGAAATGGGATACCAGAAACTGGGAATCGCTTTTTGCATCGGGCTTGCAAAGGAAGCAGAGACTGTTGCCCGCATACTGGAACAGGATTTTGATGTCCATTCGGTGTGCTGTAAGGTATGCGGTATCGACAAGGAGGACTATGGACTCGAAAAGCTCCACCCTGAACGGTTCGACGTTACCTGCAACCCTCTTGGCCAGGCCCGGGTATTGAATGACAGTGATACGGACCTGAATCTCATCGTGGGATTGTGCATCGGTCATGACATCCTGTTCACGCAGCATTCCCGGGCACCGGTGACCACTTTTATCGTCAAGGATCGGGTGCTTGCGCACAATCCGATAGGTGCTATTTATTCCCACTACTATCTGAGAAAACGTTTTGGACTGGAGGAATAACATGGAACTGACCGTGGTCTATGACAATAAAGCGGATGCCGGCCTGATCAGTGGTTGGGGATTCTCCTGCTACATCGAGTCCGACCAGCACCGCATACTGTTCGATACCGGGTGGGACGGCTGTGCCCTGCTGGAGAACCTGGACAGCCTTGACATCGATATCCGTACGATCGATACAATGGTATTGTCCCACCAGCACTGGGATCATATCGGAGGACTGTCGCATGTGCTCAATGCCTGTCCGGGCATGGATGTTTATGTACCGACATCCTTTTCAACGAACCTGAAAAAAGAGATTGCAAAGGTCGCCAGACTGCATGAGGTCCGGCAGGCACAGTCGATCTTGCCGGGAGTGTACACCACTGGCGAGCTTGGAAGCGACATCAAGGAACAGTCTCTGGTACTGGAGGGTGACAGGGGCGTATGGGTGGTTACAGGATGCGCCCATCCCGGCCTTGCGGAGATCATGGAGGCTGCATCCCAATTCGGGGACGTTGTGGGCATCATCGGAGGACTGCACGCATCCGAGGAATACGACCTGCTGGCGGGACTCGAGTACATCGGTGCCGGACATTGTACTGTACACCAGCAGGAGATCGCCGAGCGGTATCCGGACAGCTACGAGGCGATCAGGGTTGGTTCCTGTATCCAATTATGACGCATGGTGTGAAGATAACCGAAGATAATCTATATCAAGGAACAGGCTCATAAATAACACTGGAGTGTTAGAACTTTCAGAATCTTCCGTGTTGCCGGGAGTGTGAGCACAATGGCCTTTGTTCTTGATCTGGGGCTTGACCCCCTACTGTATGATTTCCTGCAGAAGTTGATCCTTGCCCTGATGATAGGGGTGCTCATCGGTATCGAGCGGGAGCATCGCCGTTCTGACCAGCAGGTCTTTGCCGGGGTGAGGACCTTTGCCATCACCTGTATTGCCGGCATGCTCGCCACCTTTGTTGCTGATATTGTGGGCTATGAGATCCTCCTGATCACCACTATCATGGTGGCCGCGTTCTGCATCGTCCTGGTGTATCGCATTTATAGTGCCCGGGGTAAACTGGGTATGACGAGTTCCATTGCCCTGTTCTGTATCTATCTTCTGGGGATCCTGGTGGCCAGGGACTATTACCTGTTTGCCATCATCGGCGGCGTGATCCTCACCTTCCTGCTGATCGAGAAGAAACCATTACACTCCTTCGCCGAGACCCTGTCAGATGACGAGATATTGAACGCTCTCCAGTTCCTGGCGGTCGTATTCATCCTCTATCCCCTCATGCCCCGGGAACCGGTCCTGGGTATAGTGGACCTGCGGTCCATGATCCTGATCGTTGTACTGGTTCTGTTCATCAGTTTTGTGAGCTACCTGTCCCTGAAGAGGCTTGGTACGGAAGCTGGGATCTCCTATTCCGGGCTGTTCGGCGGATTCGTTAGCAGTGAGGCCACCACAGGTGCGCTGTCCGTACTGTCAAAGAACCGGTCCGGGTTGGTGGATGCGATCTATATAGGGATACTGCTTTCCAACGTGTCAATGTTCATCAGCAACCTGATAATTGCCCTGATCGTTGATACCAGTGGGCAGACCCTGATGTACATGCTCCCTCCCCAGATACTGATGCTGGCTCTTGCCCTGATCATTGTCAAGATCAGGAAAAAAGAGTTTGACATCATGAGCGAACCCCTGAAAATTGGTTCTCCCTTTGCCCTGAGACCGGCATTCAAATTCGGTGCCATGTTTGCTGTCCTGCAGGTCATTGCCACCACCGCGAACGAGATCGCAGGCCCCATCGGGACATACGCGATCGCACTGGGAGGCCTGGTCAGTAGCTCAGCGGTCACTGCTTCCGTGGCTGCTCTTGCATCCAATGGCAGCATCTCATACAGCGTTGCAGCCCAGACCGCTGTGATCGCAGGGATCATCAGCACCCTGAACAAGCTGACGCTCATCCGTATGTCCGGTACCAGTGCCCTCCTGCAACGTTCAAGGAACACAATGGTGCTCCTTGCCGTTGCGGGTGCGGCGGGACTTGTGATGTGGAGCTACTATGCCTGGGTGGTGGGGTTGTGAAGTTCCCGCTCAAATGAGACAGTATTTGTTTTTATCAGAAGATTGTGTTCGCTCTTTACCCAATAATTTTCATATTTTAGAGGATGTCCGATAATTACTGTGCATTGTCGAATAAATTACTGTATCAATTCATCTGCGATCAATTCCGCCTGTTTAAGCACAGTTTCTGTTGCAAGCACTTGCATGTCAGGTGGATATCCATATTGTCTTAATGTTCGTTTTACTATAACTCTTAATTTCGCTCTGACATTTTCTTTAATCGTCCAGTCTATGGATGCGTTTTGTTTTACTTTTTCAAATAATACAACAGCTAATTCCCGTAGCTTCTCTTTTTGCATCAATTCTCTTGCACTGTCATTATCTGCGATTGCTGTATAAAATGCATATTCAAAATCTGACACCCCCATCTCCTGCGGTTCTTTATCCGCCGTCTTTATCTCTTTACCCAACTCGATCAGTTCTTCGATCACTTCAGCCGCAGTAATGACCTTGTTGTGATATTTCTTGATCGAACCTTCCAGCATTTCCATAAATGATCTGCTTTGGACAAAATTCTTTTTCAATCTCGCCTTTATTTCGTCGTTGAGAAGCTTTTTCAGGACTTCAAGAGCGATATTCTTATGCTCCATGTTCTGAACTTCTAATAGGAAATCTTCTGATAATATGGAAATATCCGGTTTTTTAATGCCTGCAGCATCGAAAATGTCTATTACTTGTTCCGTAACAAGGGCTTTGTCGATAACTTGTCGAATTGCGGTTTCAATATCTTCATCGGTTTTACCTGTTCCGGTGGTGTCAAATTTTACAAGTCTGGCTTTTACTGCCTGATAGAACGAAACTTCATCCTTTATATCCAATGCCTGCTCGTGTGGAATGGCAATAGAAAATGCTCTTGATAATGCAGTCACTTCATCAATATACCGTTTTTTACCATTTTCAAGACCAAGGATATGTTCTTCCGCAGAGAGTATTATTGATAGTTTTGTTGGGGTATCTGCTGCATAGTAGTGCTCATAGGAAAATCCATAGTACATCTGGGAAACGATCTCAAGTTTCTCAAGCATCAGTTGAACCGCCTGTTCCTGAAGGACAGCAGGGTTGCCTTTTCCTCCGCTGTCAGAATAGAATGATAAAGCTTCTTTCAGATCGGACGCAATTCCAAGGTAATCAACTACTAATCCCCCAGGCTTATCTTTATAGACCCTGTTCACCCGTGCAATAGCCTGCATAAGGGTATGCCCTTTCATTGGCTTGTCAATGTACATCGTATGCAGACATGGAACATCAAAACCCGTAAGCCACATGTCCCGCACGATCACTAATTTTAATTCGTCTTCCGGGTCTTTCATTCGTTCTGCTAAAGCTCTTCTCTGCTCTTTTGTCGTATGGTGTTTTGATATTTTTGGTCCGTCAGAAGATGCAGAGGTCATCACAATCTTGATTTCGCCTTTTTGGTTCTCTTTAAGATCGTGTGGGTAATTTTAACGTTCTGCAAGCAAATATTCGCAATTGTAAATCATCTCCCTACACAATCCTCTAAATTGCGAGGTGGTATTTTTGCTCATTTGATCGCGATTTGCATTCGTTCTTTGAATTCGATAACGATTGAAAGATAGATGCAAATAAATTTATTTACCCACTCGATGTTGAAGAGATCCGCCTTTTTTAAGGTCATCATTATGCCATTGCGGCTTGATCTTGATAATTTCATCGTACAGGTCGGCGGCAATTCTTCTTGACATTGCCACGATTATCCCCTTACCTTCGAACACTTCCTGTCGTTGCTCAAAGTGGGTTATGATGTCCTGTGCGACCTGCCTTATTCGGTCTTCACTACCAATCAAAGCTTCCAATTGCGTCCATTTTGCCTTTGCTTTTTGTGCTTCTGCAAGGTCTTCTTTTTGCAATTCCTCATCCAATTCGGCAACCAGTTTTTTGCCTTCATCGGTAAGAGCGATCTTTGCCAGTCTGCTCTCATAGTAGATCGGTACAGTTGCTCCGTCCTCAACCGCCTGGAAGATGTCGTAAACATCAACATAATTGCCGAACACTGCAGGCGTGTTCACGTCTGTCTTTTCGATGGGTGTGCCGGTGAATCCGAGGTAGGTTGCATTGGGCAAGGCATCGCGCATATATTTCGCAAAACCATAAACGATCTTTTTCCCGATTATGTTTCCCTGTTTATCCTTTGCATCGATGGTTTTTGCCTTGAAGCCATACTGTGTCCGGTGGGCTTCGTCAGCTATTACAATGATGTTATTCCGGTCTGATAGTTTTGGGTAAACGTTTCCTTCTTCGGGCCGGAATTTTTGGATTGTGGTGAATACCACACCACCGGATGCAACGTTCAGTAACTCTTTTAAGTGCTCCCTGTTCTCAGCCTGAACAGGATCCTGCCTGAGAAGCTGCTTTGAAGCGGCAAAGGTATCAAAAAGCTGGTCATCCAGGTCGTTTCTGTCGGTGATCACCAGAATGGTGGGGTTATCCATTGCCAGTACGATCTTACCGGTGAAAAAAACCATGGAAAGGGACTTACCGCTTCCCTGTGTATGCCATACAACTCCGCCTTTGCGATCTCCTGCGGGTTGTTTTTTGACTCCCGGCAAGTCATAATTTTCAGGAGGATCATAATGTATGCCAACAGGTTGCCGGTCTTTCAACGCAACATGATCCGATGCCCTGAGTGTTGATTCTACCGCACGATTGACGGCATAGTACTGATGATAGGTCGCGAGTTTCTTTACGGTTCGAACGGTTATAATGCCGGTTGTCTTGTCTTCTTTTTTCGACTTTTCAAATACAATGAAATGACGGACAAGGTCCAATAGGGTTGTTTTGTTGAGCATCCCGTTGATCAGCGTTTCCATTTGCCCGATCAGACGCGACGCTTCAGTTTCGCCGTCAGAAGATCTCCAGGCCATGAAGCGGCTAAGATCCGCGGAAAGGGAGCCGGCCTTTGCCTCCAGACCATCGGAGATGACCATAAAACCATTGTAGGTAAAAAGACCTGGAATTGCCTGTTTGTAGGTCTGCAACTGTTTGTATGCAGATCTTACGGTTGCGTTCTCATCAGCAGGGTTTTTCAGCTCAACAACCACCAGAGGTAGCCCGTTCACAAAAAGGACGACATCTGGGCGTTTGTTCACGTTGTTTTCTATGACAGTGAACTGGTTGGCAACAAGAAACTCGTTGTTCTCCGGATCGATAAGATCGATCAGCCAGACAAGGTCGCCCCTGTCTGCTCCGTCTTTGTGATAACTTACCTTTATGCCTTCGGTAAGCATTCGGTGAAATGCTTCGTTGTTGGCGATGAGTTCAGGCGAGTTTAAGCGCTGTATCTGCTTGATGGCATCCTCCCGCGCATCTGTCGGAATGGTGGGATTTATCCGACCGACGGCTGTGCGCAGGCGATCTAAGAGGAGGACATCTTCAAAGCTTGCCCTTTCCTGCGTGTCGCTGTCCGGGGCAATGTCCGGGGCGTAGATGTACTGGTATCCCTGATGTTCAAGGAGTTCGATGGCGAATTCCTCGATGGAGGATTCGGTGATCTTATTTGTAGTCATCTTTACCCTCCCTGATGCGCCGTACCTCTTTGTCAAAATCGGAAATATAATTCTTATCCTGCTTTTTCTTGAATATTTCATACTCTTTGCTGACCAGAGCCAGAGCAACTTCATGACTGATCTGCCCGGCATTGGTGAGTATTTCGTATTCGCTGAACTTCAGGAAGGCGTTCAGTTTTCCAATCCAATCTTTCATGTACATTGGCTTATTACGGATCGCCTGTAATTCTGCATAATCAAGGTACATAGTGACTATGCGATTCAAATGATCAAGTTCTGTTTTATCCAGATAGTTTTTTGCTATGGCAACATCACCTGGCATGATCTTACCGTCAGGTCCTTTTCGCCATGATGTCAATCCCATATTTTGCTTATCACTCTTGGCTCGTGTGACCATAATTTCCGCGGCGGTCTGACCGGTAATGGCAAAGTGGAGTTTGTTCTGTACCGTCGCAAAGAACTTTTTTGTATCCTCTGCTTTTGGTGAATAGTCAATAGAAGTGGCGTAAATATCGGTAATTTTCTGATACAGCATCCGCTCACTGGAACGGATATCCCGGATCTCTTCCAGCAGATCATCGAAATATCGCGCACTGAAACGGGAACCATACTTGAAACGGTCGTTGTCGATTGCAAATCCTTTGTGGATATATTGTTGAAGAATTGAAATTGCCCATTGCCTGAACTGTGTGCCGGATTCTGAGTTAACCCTGTAACCCACCGCGATAATTGCTTCAAGCGAATAGAACTTTGTCTGATACTGCTTACCATCTTCGGCAGTATGTGCAAAACTTGCACATACTGAATCTTCCTGTAACTCATTATCTGAAAAGATGTTCTTCAGGTGCTTGGTAACAACACTGCGGTCTACATCGAACAATTCCGCAATCCGCTTCTGGGGAAGCCAGATATTTTCATTAGCGTACATCACTTCAATATTGATCTTACCATCAGGCGTTTGGTAAACGGTTATCTGGTTGTCGGGTATATTTTTGTTTTTAGCCATAGCCATATTCCCCCTCTTTAATAAGCCCCACTTTTCCCGTCCGGCGCCTGCTTCCAGTTGGTCAATCCCATGTGGATTTTTGTTGCATCTGTCGAATCATAAATAATCTCTGCCGCCGTTTTTCCGGTGATTGCCCAGTGGAGCTTGTTCTGGACCGTGG
>JAYEHR010000090.1:0-11526 GCA_034659615.1 Methanobacteriota archaeon
GTAGCAGCCGCCACTATCCCAGCTGCACTTCCGCCAATGACCAGTATATCCGTGTTCATTAATCGATCACTCCTAAGAGAACGTTATATCAGGAAATAGATATAGATTTTACCATAGTACATTGTCAAATAGAAATCGTATACAATATCCTAAAAAAAATAGAGAGCAAAGGTATGTGCTTCAAACAGATTGTAAAGAGCCGCCGGAGAGATTCGAACTCTCGACCTACTGATTACGAATCAGTCGCTATACCACTAAGCCACGGCGGCACTGGATGTATCTTAATACAGATATTATGATTTAACCATTTCGCTCCGATCAATCGATTCTCACATCGATACACACATTATACTGATGAGGTGCATAGGATCGGACCGTACGGGTATCGAGTACCTGGATGGTGCGCCCGACCCTGCGGGCAGCTTCACATATCAGCTTGACAGAACTATTGAAAAGATCATCTTCAGATGTCATTGCATAGTAATGGATGACACCATCCGGCCCGGTCATCGTTATAGCAGCATCCAGGAACTCGTGGGCGCTATGAGGCAGGTTCATGATCACGTGGTCTGCCACGCCCTTATTATCACGAGCCACATCATTCGCATCACCCTCTATCACCTCGACATTTTCCACCGAATTTATATCAACATTAATTCTCAAAAAGCGAATAGCATCCGGATTTTTATCAATAGCAATGACATGGCGACATTTACGAGCAGCGGGGATAGTGTAGGGACCCACCCCCGCGAACATATCCACCACCATTGAATCGGATTCCAATTGTGCCACGATGCGCTGCCTCTCCGTTGAAAGACGGGGAGTGAAATATGCACGAGCAAGGTCCACCACATATCGGCATCCATGGTCCTTGTGAAGGGTCTCGGTCCGGTCCTCCCCCGCAAGCACACGGAACTGGCGCGTGCGGAATTCGCCTTTGACGGCAGACATTGCACCCAGCACCGTCCTGATATGGGGATGAAGATCGATCAGTGCCTGGGCGATCCTTTCCGCCTGTGGCTCATCGGCTTCGATGATGGCAATAGTACCCACCACCTCATAATGTGGTGCGAACCCAAGAACATCCTCCAGTTTGAGCTGCTTCTCCTGCTGGCAGAACTCGTGCTCCATCACCCGGGCATCGGCAGGAAGGGCAACAATATGGTAAGCAGGCAACTCCTCCAATAGCGGAAGATAAAGATAATTATCATCCGAATCGATCCTGGCAGAATGATCAATCAGTCCCAGCTCTATAAGGGCCCTGCGGGCCAGCTCTCCACTCTTTTTTGCAACCCGCACACATAACTGTTCCATAGATATATCACCACACAACGAACCAGGCCCCGAAACCGATCAGGAAGATACCACATGAGACCAGGACCTTTTGGTACGTGCCTGCAGACATCAGCCCTCTGCCACGACCAAAGGACGCAGATACCGCAGTGAACCAACCAATGTCCGCCAGCCAGTGCCCTATCATAAAAAACACCACCGTCAGCATCCCTGCTTCAAGTCCCTTTAACACAAGGGCACTGCCTGCAGCCATCCACCATACCCAGAAATAAGGGTTGGACGCCGATGATAGGAAGCCTGCAGACACCGGATTGGTGATCACTTCATTATGGGTATGTAGCTCATCGCAGGCACCCCTCGCCTGTTTGATCGTCAGGACACCGAACACAATGAGAACAGCGCCGCCCACTACGGAGATCACAGACATCTCGCGTTCACCTATGAACGATGTCATACCATAAATGATCAACAAGCATACCAGAAATTCGATCATAGCATGTCCGAGGAACACCTGTGGACCAGCGACCCATCCTCTCTTCAGGGAACTGTCTATTGTCACAAAGAGCATTGGACCTGGTACCAGTGCACCGGTCAGGCCCACCACAAAGCCGACAAGCAGCATATCCAGAATCGCGAACATGGGTCAGAAGATGATAAGACCATAAAAGAATATTTTGAAGGATAACAGAACAGACCTATTACGATCGATATGCTGTATCCTCCGATCACATTAATATCAGATCAAAGTATGATCTCGATGTCCAGTTCCTCTGCCAATTCCTTGTAGCGGTTCCGAATGGTAACCTCGGTCACACCGGCAACATCCGCCACCTCACGCTGGGTCCTGCGCTCACCGCACAGGATCGACGCGATATAGATCGCAGCGGCAGCCACACCGGTCGGGCCACGACCACTGGTCAGCTCTTTCTCTGATGCCTGACGCAGAATCTCAACACCTTTGGACTGCACCTCTCCTTTCAGGTTCAGACCCGAGCAGAACCTTGGCACGTAATCGATGGGTGATGTTGGCATCAGTTTCAGCGACAGTTCGCGGGAAATGAAACGATAGGTACGTCCGATCTCCTTTCGACTGACCCTTGAAACCTCACCGACCTCATCCAGTGTTCGGGGTACACTGCACTGGCGACACGCTGCATATAGCGCTGCGGCAGCCACACCTTCAATACTCCTTCCACGTATAAGGTTCTTATCAACGGCCTTTCGATAGACCACAGCAGCAGTCTCACGCACGGTACGTGGCAGACCAAGAGCTGAGGCCATCCGGTCCAGTTCGGATAGTGCGAATGCCAGGTTCCTCTCCGTAGCATTGCTTACACGGATACGACGCTGCCATTTTCTCAATCTATATAATTGTGCACGATTCTTGGAGGATATGGACTTTCCATAGGAATCCCTGTTCCTCCAGTCGATCATCGTGGAAAGACCTTTGTCATGGATGGTATAGGTCATCGGAGCGCCGACACGGGAACGCTTCATGCGCTGATCGTGGTCGAATGCACGCCACTCAGGCCCCTCATCAACGAAGTCCGCATCAATAACGAGCCCACAGTTACTGCATACAAGCTCAGCTCGCTCATAATCCCGGTCCAGATTACGACTTCCGCACTCCGGACATTCCTGTACAGTCTCCACTACTTCAGCACTCTTTTCTTTCTGCTTACGCGCCTTGATCATAGCACGCATTTTGTCTCTTTCTGAAGTATCAGAATACCTTGCTCTTTCAACTTCTACCATTGTATCAATACCTCGGTTTATCAGATGAAGGTGAACGCCATAAACCCCATTTCATAAAATATCATAATCTATTGTTACGCTATTAATGTAGATAGGCAACACACTCAATTATCGAACGTAAACTTTTTCTTTGACATAGGATCTTAGCTCATGATCAGACACATCATTAAATGCTCTAATCGCAATATACGGATGATCGACAGGTCCCATGATAGCAGCAACTTTCCCGATCTTCGTTACCGTTTTGCTTACAACGACCGAGTTGAAGGCTGGTAGATCACCAATTGACCTGACGGACATAGCGTCCCCTCTGACAATTAAGTTCCTGCTTCCTGACACTGACAATACTGTTCCGAGCCTTTTCATAGATCATCCTATTTGCAACATATAAGTCGATTTGAAACTATTTATAGATAAAACCTGTACTATATAAGAGTATCGCAAGTTCTTTATTATCAAGCCCTATGGAAGATAAAATCCAAAAGATCCATTAAAGATAATAGAAACAGAATAAAGAACATCTCCGATCTAAAATGTCTATCAAGTCGGCAAACTTAAAATAAAATAAACTCGTTGAATCACCGAGTACTAATCTGAAACTGTTCCATGGGAGGATATTTTGTGGTTGATAAACAATTCGTATACCTTTTCGAAAATAACAAAACTGAAGGTAAAAGTAGTATGAAAGACCTGCTTGGGGGCAAAGGCGCAAACTTAGCGGAGATGGCAAGTATTGGGATTCCTGTGCCGCCAGGATTTACAATCACTACTGAGGTCTGTGTGCTGTACCTGAAAAACAAGCAGTATCCATCAGGGTTAATGGAACAGATCGATATGTCGATCCAAAAACTCGAGAAAGCGAACAACAAGATATTCGGGGATCATGAGAACCCACTTTTATTATCAGTTAGATCAGGTGCCCGGATATCCATGCCCGGAATGATGGACACCGTTCTAAATCTCGGTCTTAACGATGAATCCGTGTTTGGACTTGCCACTCGAACAGGGAACGAACGTTTTGCCTATGACAGTTACAGACGCTTCCTCACAATGTTTGCTGACGTTGTGCTTGGTATAGAGTACAATGAATTCGAATCCCTTATTGATGAGAAGAAAAATGAACTTGGCATCACGCTGGACACTGAACTTGATGTTGATGCCCTGAAAGACCTATCCGAAAAGTTCAAGAAAGTGATCGAGAAACACACTGGTAAACCATTTCCCCAGGATGCCAGAAAACAACTCCAGATGTCCATAGATGCCGTGTTCAATTCCTGGAACAACCAGCGTGCCATCAAATACCGCAAGATCAACAAAATACCCGGCGAGTGGGGTACCGCTGTAAATATCCAGAGTATGGTCTATGGTAATATGGGAGACAACTCCGGAACAGGTGTGGCGTTCACACGTGATCCTGCCACCGGAGAGAAGAGATTCTTTGGAGAGTACCTGACCAATGCACAGGGAGAAGACGTTGTAGCAGGTACCAGGACACCTAAACCTATTAATGATCTGAAGAACAGCATGCCAAAGATATATGATCAGCTTGAAGACATCCAACACAAGTTAGAGGAACATTACAGGGACATGCAGGATCTCGAGTTCACGATCCAGAAAGGCAAACTGTACATGCTTCAGACCAGGACAGGTAAACGAACAGCCACAGCAGCCATCCGTATCGCCACCGAAATGGTGGAAGAGGGGCTTATCGACAAAAAGACCGCCCTGAGACGTGTGGACCCTGCTCAGATCGATAAACTCCTGCATCCAATGATCGATCCTGACGCCTCACTGGATGTGGTAGCCACTGGTCTACCCGCCTCACCGGGAGCCGCAGTAGGTAAGGTCGTATTCACAGCAGAGGATGCTGAAGAGAAAGCAAAGGACGGTATCAAGACAATCTTATTGCGTACGGAAACATCCCCAGAGGACATCGGCGGCATGGATGCAGCCGAGGGTGTGCTAACAGTCCGTGGGGGAATGACCTCACACGCAGCCGTTGTTGCACGTGGTATGGGGAAGCCCTGTGTTGCAGGCTGTGGCGACATAACCATCGACATGAACCAGGGAATCCTCACAGTCCAGAATATCACAGTAAAGGAAGGAGACTTCATCACCATCGACGGCAGTACCGGTAACGTCATCATAGGGGAAATAGAACTCATCGAGCCTGGTGTGACAGGCGATATGGATGATATGCTCAGCTGGGCCGATGAAGTGCGCAGCCTGAAGGTCCGGGCCAACGCCGACACGCCACACGATGCTGCGCTCGCCAGGGACTTCGGTGCCGAAGGGATAGGACTGTGCAGGACGGAGCACATGTTCTTTGGAGAGGATCGCATTCCTGCAGTTAGAGAGATGATAATGGCAGAGGACATCGCAGCACGGAAGAAGGCCCTGGATAAACTCCTTCCCATGCAGCGGGAGGACTTCATTGGCATATTCCGTGCCATGGAAGGCTATCCTGTAACAATCAGACTCCTTGACCCACCACTGCACGAATTCCTGCCAAAACACGGGGAACTCACCGAAACGCTCAGGGAACTCGAAGCGAACAATGCATCCCAGAAGGATATCGATGAGGTCATGAAAGTGATCGAACGGGTGGAAGCCCTTAGTGAAACAAACCCAATGCTCGGACACAGGGGCTGCCGCCTTGGCATCACCTATCCTGAGATCTATGAGATGCAGGTACGTGCCATTATCGAAGCTGCATGTGAGCTCAACAGTGAGGGCATGAACATCGTACCCGAGATCATGATCCCTCTGGTAAGCCACATCAACGAATTTGAGATAACAAAAAAGGATGCAACCGCCATTGCAAAAACAGTCATGAAGGAAAAGAACGTGGAACTGGACTATCATGTAGGCACGATGATAGAACTACCACGTGCTGCACTTACAGCCGACCAGATAGCAACCGAAGCGGAGTTCTTCTCATTCGGCACCAATGATCTGACCCAGACAACATTTGGATTCAGTCGTGATGATGCGGGCACATTCCTGCCGTACTACAATGACAAAAATATCCTTGAGAACGATCCGTTCGCAGTCCTTGACCAGGAAGGTGTAGGCCAGCTGGTAAAGATCGGCATAGAAAAAGGAAGAGCCACACGACCGGATCTGAAGATCGGTATATGTGGTGAGCACGGTGGAGAACCAAGCTCGGTCAAGTTCGGCCACAACGTCGGACTGAACTATGTCAGTTGCTCACCATTCCGCGTCCCGATCGCACGACTTGCTGCAGCACATGCAGTCCTGGAAAATGAAGAAGAATAAAGTAAAGATCAAAGATCAGAAACATGGAACATTGTCTGTGATAGTCCTTCCGGATCATCACATGACATACTCATTTTTATATCTAGTAGTATATAGCTTATGGACATTATGTTAGTCCTACATATGCAGACTCCTTGAACAAAAACCACATCTACAATTTAAGCCGCACGATATTGAGGATCTTCTTTTGAAAAACCACCCTTCACTCAGGAATCTGCAGTTTCCCAAAATTCTCTTCGAATCGTGACCCCATTTTATCCCATGTTGGCAGATCGGTCTGGCAACCGATGGTCTCCACCGCAAAAGAGGCAACCGTAGAACCAATCTTACCGCAGACGTCCAGAGGGTAACCCCTTGTGTATGCAAGCAGGAAACCTGCTCGATAGGCATCCCCTGCACCGGTTGGGTCCAGGGCATCAACAACTATCGCAGGAATGAAATATTCGTTGTCATCGGTGTGTATCCTGCTCCCTTCTGCATCATAGGTGACCACAACCACATCGATATCATCTTTAAGATCCGAGAACGATCTGTCTGTCATCTCACATACCCGCTCGATCTCATGTCGGTTCGTGAAGAGGATGTCAGTATGATCCAATATCGTCTCAATATCTTCACGCGGATACGTCACCAGGTCCTGCCCGGGATCGAAGGATACGAAACCTGCCTTCTTCGCGATCCGTGCATTGAAACTGGATTCTGAGGTTGCCAGATGCACAAAGTCTACCTTAGGAGGCTCAAGCTCTGGCAGGTGTGCAGAAGAGCCCCAGTAAAAATAGGTGGCCTGATTGTGTTGTCCATCGGTGTACACAAAAGCTTTGGTACTCTTTTCTCCCTCAAGTCGGTACAGCAGGGACAGGTCCACACCCATTGAGAGCAGATGATCCTCATAACCGGAAGTGGAAATATCATCACCCACTGCAGATATGAGCTGTGCATCCCCACCAAGTACCGCTATCGCAACTGCGATATTCGCAGCCCCTCCACCAAAATGTACTTCATAATCGACAATTGGATAGGACTCATGTGGCCCGGCTACTCCCTCTACATCAAAAAGATAGTCCAGTGCTGTATGTCCTACAATAGAGATTACGCTACTCATACAGATCAACCTGATCGAGCCTTACTCGAGTTCCTCAACCTCAATGACCTTCAGTGGAACATCCCGCATTGCCTTACCCACAACGGACTTTCCGATCCGTGAGGCATGTTCCTCACTCTCCGCATCGAACACCTTCATATCAAGTACGAGCCCAACTATCGCCGTATTGGCTGCCAGGAACACACTGCTGAATGGCTCTTTGCAGGCCGGACATACCGTCATCCCCACTTCCACTTCCACAAAATCAAGTTTTGGGTTCAGACGCTTGCCCGCCTCCGAAATAGCAACGCCTATAGCATCGTCCGCAGTTTTTACATCCCTGACCAACCAGGCCGCTTCAAGGGTAACATTATAATTTGGCATATCTCTTTCTCCGTGTTATCTCTTCACTGATTCATCATTTCTCTCTATGATAATGATCAAATTACAAAATATTCAAAATATCAAATTGCTCATATCGTGAACAGTATCTCATCGTCAACATCAAAAACACCAAGTTTGGCCCCTGCGTCAAGCCAGGCATGACCATAACTAAAGCATACCAGCGCGTTCACAGGGTCCCCGGACTCAACAAAATGCGTACCATCTTCATAGTATGACCGGGCCATATTCTTAAAATCCCCAGCCACGGAGCGCATGTGTGAGCCCTGAATAGGGCCGATGTCAGCTTTTTCGAGGGCTTCCTTCAGCAACCTCTCATACCTCTCAACCTTTTCATTAATATCTGCTGCCAAGTCTCAACCCCATATATCTTTTACTATTTAAGAACATTACTGCTTCGAACCAAATATCTTACTAAAAAGTTTTCCTTTTTCCTCTTCCCGCTGCCTGCGGGGTTCCCTCTTTGGAGGAGGAGGAGGAGTTGGACGCTCCTCACCAGATCCATTCTCGACAGCAACTGGGGACGGAGGTTTTGCCGGCCTGGAAGATTTCACTGCGGAAGCCTTTGCCACAGGACCTTTTGCCCTGGACCATGAACCTTTGAGAACATTCACCGACTCACCACCATGTTTTGATTTTCTTACACGCACATCCACAAGAATGGGACGTTCGATATCATTGCTCACAAGCATAGCCACACCTGGTGGCAGGCGAATAAGCTCTTCCTCAACATACGAGTTCACACCTTCGAGCCCTTTGCTGATCGACTTGAGATCATTGGGATTCGTCACTTTCATGATGATCTGGGTCCCGCATTGCGATAGGACGTTCTTATCAACCCTGGCCGGACGCTGGGATATGATCATCATTCCCAGGCCGAACTTGCGTCCCTCGGATGCAATGGTCCGCAACACTTCGGTACTTGCCGTTTTACGGAATCCTTTTTCAGGCGCAAAGTTGTGTGCCTCCTCGACCACCAGCATGCCTGGCGGGGTGCGTCCCATCTTGCGCGCTTCGAACAGTGATTCACACAACCGAGCCACGATCATGCTCTGGATATCAGGAGGTACACCCTTAAAATCGATCACAGACACTCGTCCTCTCTGCATCAGTTCCTCCACAGGCGTAGGACTGGTCGAAAGGATGTCCATCTCCCGTATATCCTCCAGCAGACTGATCACGTTCCATCTGGCCTTACTCTCATTATTGCCGACCTCGGTGATGATATCATCAAGGGAATACGTCTCCATCTCTGCCCGGAGCTTCTGTATCGACTCATACAGGATACCCATATGTGTGCTCGTATAGTTGTCCGGGAAAATTGCCGTCAGCTCTTTCACCTTCGGGCTTACACCATTTAACCGGAATACCTTATCAGCTGATGGATTGATCACCTTGTTGGCCGGAGTATATACAGTCACTTTCGAACCATACCCTTCGGCAGAAACACCATATTTCTTGAAATCTGCGTTCTTGGAAGCTTTCTCCTTCAATGAGGAATACTCACCATGAGGGTCAATGATCAACAGGGGTATGTCCCGATCGATCAATTCTTCAAGCAGGACGGCGGCAGTATATGATTTGCCACTCCCGGTCTTCGCAAGGATGCTGCAATGTTTCTGGACAAGACTGTTCACACTCAGATGGATAGGAATATCCGTACCATCCAGAAGTCCGATGTACATCTCGTTCCCGGACAGACCGAGCACATTACGAATGAGATCATCATCTGCCTTGTATATGGGATCCCCTGGACTGAATGGCGTCATCGGTGCCCTCAAAAGACCAGAACGATCCCGGGTACCTATAACTGTTGCCTCTGCCAGGATGCGGTCTCCGCTCTTGTCCTTTCGACTGCCTCCTTTTGCATCCTCGAACGAGTATGAGTCACTTGACCGAGTGATGGAAAGGACCTGTGCAAGGACCCAGCCATCGGTCTCATGCCAGGCCTTAACGTATTCTCCCCTCATAACTGCAGTGCTATCAGATATTAAGAACTTGAAATCAAGTGTTCCAGTCTCTCCAAATATAACGCCTACTGAACCGTGTACCATTGTAGCCTCTCGCCAACGATCATTTCAGGTATCTAATATGTCTTATACTAATTATGTGTTATTCTCAGGCCTCTGTCAGATGCAAGATCTCTTTGGGCGCATCTGCCAGTTTTACAAGAGCTTCGGCCTCGATGAAATGCAACGATGCCGGTATCACAAGTATGTGCAACGGTGCTCCAAGGTCCACATCCATCAGGGATCGTGCAAAATCTGCCCGAACAGTAGGCTTATCCGAACCCGCGCGTGCAATACCAACAGCGAGACAGTTCTCCATCACACCCCCTGAGCGCCGGGATTCAACTTCAAGTAGTAGCTCAAGGGCCCTGTTGACCGTCATGAACCCCTTGTCCTTATCGATATCCAGGAAAACGGCGGTATGAAGTCCATTTTCCATATTCATCGTTATCGTGTCATAAGGGGTCTCTGAGAGAACGGTCTTGCCACGGCTGCTGGTGTACGGATGAGGAACGGTCACAGCCTTGCCAAAGCGGTAGTTCTGCAGCCCGGACAGACCACAGATAGCTGATGCGATGGATGCACCATGGACCAATGTTGTATCGATACCCATATCAATTGCACGCAATCGAAGATCCACATGAGTGGTGGATACCATCGTGTCGCCGCCAGTCAGGAAGACCACGTCCTTCTCCTTTGCCTCGTGCAGCCAGTCAGGATGCTGTTCCACATCCTCACGCGTGAGCAGATGGATCTTCTTCTGGTAGAGTTCCTCCATCTTCTCGATATTCGTGCCCAACAGATTGGATGTGTAGAACTCCACATATACCTCATCAGCATTCTGGATCGTTCGTAAACCTTTCAGGGAAATATCGGTCTCATCAAAAAGGCCAAGTCCTACAAAATATAGCATAGACCCGAATTGACCGCGTTATATGTTAAAGGTTTTGAATGGGAGATGTAGAGAGATTTTAAGACGAACTACAGATAACTGGTTGCACATAATATTCGAAGAGTGGAGTTTCTTGAGATAGTGGGAGATGTTATACCTCATTGGATGTGAAATAGGTATAAAGGTGAATTTTGCTCCCATGGCTATTTTTAACTATAATTGTAAAACGATTCAACAAATAGTAAGTAAAGGTTGTCAAATAAATATCAGTGTAGGATATCTCTATCCTTACATTCCCGTTGCCAGATTTTTTCCAAATCTTCCCACCAAATATCAATTTTTCCATTCGTTTGTGGGTGCCATTTTTCGTAAAAGCGATCTCCAGGAATTAAATCTTTTTGAGTTACTACGAGTGCAGATAATAATATGGGATTTTCATCTTGAGTGCTATTTTCATTAATTTTGTCAAGCAACTTAGACAATTTACTCCTAGCTCCTTGATTTTTGATATCATAGCCAAATTTTCCCAACACATCCTTATATGTAACTAAAATCCTCTGATCATGAAGCTTCTTCAATTCTTTTTTATCATATACATCTAGCCGGTCATATTTAACATTGCAACCATTCTTTGCAATGTCAATAAGATAACCATGCACCTCAGAATATTCCATTGTTTTAGAACCTCCTTTATCCAGCGAATATACATACCTATTCTCACCCTTATTAGCATGTTGCACCACAGAATCAATAATATTGGAATCTGCGCTTGTATATCCAAGGTTCGCACCACATTCCATACAGAACTTCTCATC
>JAYEHR010000091.1:0-2168 GCA_034659615.1 Methanobacteriota archaeon
TAGGGAGCGCCACCTATGTCTTCTTTGAAAAGGGCAAATTCCAGTTTGGACTTGCCTTTGCGGATCTGGGTAGGAGCATAGGTAATGTCCTTCTGCCATTCCATCTCGTCGGGTATGGACACATTGACCGTCTGCAGTACGGTACCATCCAGTTTCATCTGTAGCAGGTAGTCCACATCCCGTTTTTCATAGTTCTCAATACCAACCGTTACCGTGATCGGATTGCCGGGGGGTGCTACTGTGGGGTAGTTCTCAGCTTTGCCGTCGGGTCCCAGGATATAGAGAGCTGTGAACGTTTCTTCTTCCATGGTCATCTTTGCATAGATCAGCATCCCACTTGCAATGATTATTGAACCGACCAGGGCAATGATCAGTGCTTTCTCGATCTCTGGCGGTACACGATCAGGGTTTGAGGTTTTTTGTGAAGCAGTGCTTCCGAACAGGTAATCAGGTATTTTTTTGATGCTAAAGCGTGTTCTTTTTTTAGGTTTAGAAATGGATATTTGCTTTAAACTCGTATCAGCATCTTCCGATCTGATGTCGTCGATGTATTCCCGGAAGGAAAACATATATTGCTCATCTTCCGGATGGCGTCGTCTTGCAAAATAAGCAATGATGGAAAATATGACTGTAAGCAGGAGCAGGGATATGGATATGGAGTTCGGGCGGAAGAGCCATTGTGTCAGACTGAGGCCAAAGCCGTCAAAGACCGTGATGGCAATGCTGAATCCCACACTAAGGGTAAAACGCTCGATGAGACTGATCTCGTCCTTTTTCGGGAACATCATTGCTATAAATGCATACCCGGGTATGAAAAAGAGGAGAGGTAGGGCAAAGAGGATACGCAAAGGTGTTTCATTTAGAGGGGGGACAAGAATGAAGATAACCGAAAGTATTGCGAATATTATGGGTATCTTCAGGTCCTGTGTATATATGCATTTCTTTGACTTGAACATCTGTATGGACTATTCATCTAAGTGATATAATCTTTTTTCTTATATGGCATCGACACAACAACAAGATCGGGTTATTTTACGTGAGATCCCCTTAACGATCCCTTATCTGGTGAATTAGAAACCTTTTAAAGCATTAAGTTCTTTTATTGACCTATTTACGATACGATCTATGTGAGGGATGTACATCAAACACGCAGCTAAAATAATTTCCCTTTTTGCCCTGCCAGCGATCCCTGTACTTGCGGTTGCCTGGTTTTTTGGTGGCACTCCGGTCATGATAGGAGTTGCGGTACTGTTTGTACTCATAAGTTACACCCTCTATCGTTTAAGTGGCAGGATCCTCCTCAGGTGGTACCATGCCAGAAAGATCGGTTCTGTGGACAATCTGGCCAGCAGGGCAGGAGTTGCGGCACCGGATCTGTATATGTTCGAATCATCCCTTCCCGCGATCTTCACGGTAGGAACCGGGGGACAATTCACGATATTGGTCTCTACCAGTGCAATGGGATTGTTCGATGAGTCCGAACTGGGGGTGATGCTGGCCCGTGAGATCGGTCATATCCAAAATGGGGATGTGCCCCTGAACACCATTGTTGCTCTCTTCGCCGGCACGATCGCGGCATTCTCCACCGCTGCCCTATGGGGATCATTGCTGACAGGCTTTGGCCAGGACTATGATCCGGCACCCCGTTTCATCCGTTTTCTTGCAATGGGACTGGTCGCACCACCTGCGGCACTCCTGGTCCAGCTGTCAGTTGCGCGCTCGCGAGAGCACGCGGCAGATGATGCCGCACTGGAGCTTACTGGCAAGCCCAGGCAACTGGTGGAATGTCTGGCACGGTTGAAGCACCATATTGACCTGTACCCTGCAGGTGCAAATCCCGGGCATGCGCACATGTTCCCTGTTAATGTGTTGCGCATCACAGAGTGGTATGATACACATCTATCCCTGTTCGATACTCATCCGAATTTAGAGAGCAGGGTCGATCGTTTGCTGGAGGGATCAGACAATGGGTAATAGGATATTGCTGGCAATAGATCGAATTCAGAAATGGAAGATGTCGTTGTTCTTCAGCCTGTTTTCCTATTCAGTGGTGCTTTTTGGGATCATCGTTGTGGATGTGTTCTGGAGAAGGGATTTTGATCCTATGGAGGTGGCAATGATCACGGGTGGATTTATGGGGGCGGTGTTGCTTCTTCTGGCGATCGAGT
>JAYEHR010000092.1:0-2145 GCA_034659615.1 Methanobacteriota archaeon
ACTGTCAGGACCGGATCATTGATGATACCAGATACTACGGTTGCGAAGGGTTGTGGTCCCTGTGGAATACCTGTACCGGTGATCGCCATGGTATACCAGCCGGTGTCCGGTGTCGGGATATTGAGCTGTTCCACGTTGTTGATACTATCGTTGAGTCCATACTCAGTACCATTGGGTCCTGTGACCAACAGGTCCAGGTCATTGACGAGATTGGTCTGTGCACTTACATCTGAAGGATGATCGGTCCATACGAGCGTGGCCTTGAATGACTGGGAACTATTGGTTACATAATATCGCCCCTCGACCGAATCATTGGTGGTCAGCTGAGAGGTATTGTCTGAATAATGGATGCTTCGTGAGTTCGAAGGATACAGGGCCTCTTTCAGGTCCACCATCCCCCATCCCTGTGAATGATCTGGAACATGGGCCACATCATCATTCCCGTACTGTCCCGGATACATGTCATGTGCACCATGGATCAATGTGGCCTTGACCAGAGCAGCTGAAGGAGTGATGTTCAGATCGTCCATGTAGTGCTGGCGCACGAGTGCCGCAGCTCCTGCCGTGAGAGGTGTGGCCATGCTGGACCCTCCCATATAGAGATAGTACTGATCATATACCCCCCATCCAGTTCCATTTGCATCGCTCGAACGGGTAGATATGAGGAATGTGCCAGGTGCCACCACATCGGGCTTGGTGCGTCCGTCATCGGTGGGACCCCTGCTGCTGAATGCCGCCATGCCCTCGATTTCGTTCGCCATGTAATCGCTATAAATTGGGTTTACAGGATAGTCGCCCGGCCATGAGGCACCATAGGTTGTGATAATAGAAGGCCTGTAGTTCTCCGATGCGCCGATAGTGAGACAGTTCTTGGCAGTTGCCGGAGCTCCCATTGAGTCCTGATCCACCACCCCATCGGAATCAGAATCGACACCATCATTGCCCGCAGAGAAGAGGATCAGCATATCAGGATGTTCCCACATGAACAGGTCAACATGCTGTGAATATGACGTATATACGCCATAACTACTACTGCCCCAGCTGTTCGAGTGGATCCGCGCGCCGTTATTATAAGCCTGCTGGAAGAGCACTGTGAGGTTGGCAGGGATCCCTCCGAGTGACTCGTCCGCATCTTCAACTGCCTGGAATACTAGATGAGCCTCGGGGGCTGTCCCTGCGAACGAACAGTTGGATGCAGAGCCGTTACCAAGTACAGAACCGGATACATGAGTACCGTGACCGCTGTAGATATCCTCCGGACCGTTATCCGAGAGATCGATCAATGCGTCGATGCGCCCCTGGAGATCCGGGTGCGAGGCATCAAGGCCGGTGTCGGCGATCCCGATGACCTGTCCGCTGCCGTTCAGGAAGTACGTGTTATGGATGATGGTAGCGTTAATGATGCCGCACGCAACGTTATTCTGGATCACAGGTTCCGTATATTTCTCAATCCAGCGCACTTCGTCCATGGCTGAAATATCTGCCATCTTCGATGCATTGATATTGACGTGGATCACATCCATGGACCGACCAATTACCCTGCCTCCCAATGCCTCTATTTTTCGGGATACATTCGCATTCTGTTCTGGTCCGAACAGGAGCACGGTGATGTCTTCGGGACCGGTCAACAATGGCGCAAGACGGGGGTCGATCTTGTATTCAGGCCGATAGACGCCAACCCAATGCACATGATCAAGTGCTTCGACAGTTGTCAGGACCGAGGGATCCATACGTACAATATAAGCATTGTTAGGAATATAGTTTATGATCTTTGCACCGGCATCCAACAGGGAATCTTTCCATTCATCCTGAATATAATTCTGGAACTGTACGATATAATAATGATCGTTCCAGGTACCCTCCCCATTCATGCCCGTACTCGATACTGCTATTGGAGGTCCATTTACACCTGTATCGATCCGCGTGGATCTCATCAGGATCGTGTGTTTCCTACACTCATCCATCGATGGTGTCACATGCGTGGACGGCAGTAATACATCTTCGTGGAATGCCTTCTGATAAGAGATGTTGACCACCGGAGGATCAGCAGCCGAAGATGGAATGCTCATGGACGCAGTACTGCTACTGATCAAAAGGACAGTGACTATCAGAACGCCAACGAAGAATGATCTTTTGCCCATATAA
>JAYEHR010000093.1:0-2117 GCA_034659615.1 Methanobacteriota archaeon
TACCACCTTGTTATATTTCAGATTTGACTATATTGTCAATATAAGATATGCAAAGGTAGCATATATCACTTTCCATAAAAGATTAGACTGATGAGTATACTTATTATTATGAGATTAATGTCGAGAAAGGGCAGGTAGGTGATCAGTAACTCTCACAGACCTCAAAGAAGTTTAGGAACAGGTCCTCCCCCTTTTTGGTGTGAGCAACCTCAGGATGCCATTGTACCCCATAGATGGGACGCTCCGGGTGGCGCATCGCCTCGATCTCACACACATCGGAACGGGCCAGATGGATAAAGCCCTCGGGCATGACGGAGACCTCGTCACCATGGGATGCCCAGACCGATGTGGTGGAGCCCAGGCCTTTGAGAATATCATCCTCCTCGAGGATCTCGACATCGATATCCGCAAATCCACCGGACGTGCCGGAACTGGTCTGGCCCCCGAACGTCCGGGCGATCAACTGGTGACCCAGGCAGATACCCAGGATGGGTACGTCGATCTGTTGCACATAATCGCTGCACAGTCCAACACGCTCCATGGAGGGACCCCCACTGAGGATCAGGCCATCCGGTCCCTCGGCAAGGATCTCATCCACCGGCGTGGTGTTTGACACGATGCAGGAATCCATATCCAGGTCCCGTACGGTGCGGTGGATCAGGTGGCAGAACTGGCCATAGTTGTTGATGACAAAGATCTTAAGCTCCCTCATGATGATCAAATCTTGTAATACTAGATGTCTAATGCCATATTGACATATAAGGATATTCCAGTGGTCAGGGTACATTATGGTAGATTGGGAAGGACTGAAAATAGAAATAACAAAATTGGAAAATCGTGTTTTGCAATCCTAAAGCATGAAGTACATATACAAGTGAAGAACGTTAACAATATGATTATGCAACCATAATACCAATCGCTGGATAAAGTATAAATATGAGGATCATGCTACTATGTCACATATTGACATGGTGGCCTTCGTGGCCCCACATCAAGATCAAGAGGGAGACTACGTTTATGTCAGAAATAGGAAAGAAGATACGCATTGAACGAGTAATGGACAGGAAGAGCCGTAACATGGTCATCATGCCCATGGACCACGGGATATCGGACGGTCCGATCAAGGGACTGACCAATATGGCAGATTCCATCAACAAGGTAGCCGAAGGAGGAGCCAACGCGATCCTTATGCAAAAAGGAATGGTCGCTCATGGACACCGCGGATACGGTCATGATGTGGGCCTCATCGTCCACATGAGCGCTTCGACCTCCCTGGGTCCGGACCCAAATGACAAGGTGCTGGTCTGTACGGTAGAGGAAGCCTCAAAGATGGGTGTGGATGCCGTATCCATACACGTCAACATCGGCTCAGATACCGAGTCCGAGCAGCTCAAGATCCTCGGGCATGTGGCACAGCAATGTGATGAGTGGGGCATCCCCCTCCTCTCCATGATGTACCCCCGGGGAGAGAGGATCGAAGATCCGCGTGATCCACAGAAGGTGGCACATGCCGCACGTATCGGTGCCGAACTGGGCTCTGACATCATAAAGACAGTGTACACCGGGGATGTGGACTCGTTCAGGGATGTCGTGGACGGTTGTCCCGTACCCATCGTGATAGCGGGCGGGCCCAAGACGAACACGGACGAGGAATTCCTTGAGATGATACGGGGTGCCATGGACGCGGGTGCACGGGGAGTTGCCATAGGACGTAATGTATTCCAGCATCCTGACCCCGCAAGTATGACACGGGCGATAACGCAGATCGTACACCGGAACAAAACGGTCGAGGAAGCAATGGAAATGTTACATTGAGACAAAGGAGATTTGTTATGAACAAGGAAGTCTGGATCAAGGCAGATGAGAATGAGTGGGATGAACGCAAGGGTAGGATCACCACCGGACTGGAATCCGGAGTGGATTGCATCCTGGTCAACGCCAATGACGTGGAAAGGGTACGGGAACTGGGTGACATCAATGTCGCAGCGTTCGGTTCTGATGGAACTACCGGTGCAGATATCGTGGTCGTGGGGAAGGGTGGTGAGGGAGACGGGACACGTCCCCTCTCCTCGGACACCAGTGGATCCCTGGACATCATCAACGCCATCCGCCTGAAA
>JAYEHR010000094.1:0-35476 GCA_034659615.1 Methanobacteriota archaeon
GTTCATAGAATGGTCTTTATATATGATAACATCTAATTAGTTATTATAGAGTATATGAATATGTTTCATTCACAATTGCTTCGATATAGGTGGTATAGGTACGAACGACACAACTGGTGAGACTACTATTGATCAGTATAAGGAGATGGTGGAAAGGACGAGACAGCTCCATCGCGAACTTGTGGAGTTATCGTCAAAAGTAGGGAATATTACCGAAAGGATCGAACGGGATCGATCTGAACTCTCATCCGATCATGCTGTTGGGGAACTGGGTAAGGTAAGGCCCAGTGGTATATCTGGTAAGGGACGTGATTTTTGATCTTGTCGATCAAGGCAAAAAATGTTCCGTATTCTCTAATCGTTTCCTACTATAAACCATTGTTCTTCTGTTCGATCAGTAAGATAGTTTTAAGTAGGGTAATTGTAGATGTGTACACGGTGATCGTTATGGTAGATAAGAGGGAGAAGGCACATTCATTTGATGATTTTTTCGATGATGACCAAATCCAGAATATAACGGATATGATCGAACAGATCATTGATAGGCTAGAAATAAATATGGATGATCTTTCCAATGAGCCGTTAGTTTATGGTTTTTCAGTAACACATCGGTCGGGAGGGAATCCGGGGGTGCGTGAGTTTGGTAGTATTCCTGGCGATGAGGGGATATGTAGCACAGGGGATGGCAATTTGAGGGTCGATGAAAGGGTACCTCTTATCGATGTAGTTGAGATCGAGGATAGTGTTCATATCACTGCAGAGATCCCTGGTATGGAAAAAGAGGATATATCCCTGAATGCAACGGATTCGTCTGTTGAACTTTATGCAACACATAACACAAGACAATATTCAGAGGTCATAGACCTTCCTGTAAAGGTTGATCCTGACAGTGGAAAGGCGACCTACAGGAACGATGTGTTGGAAGTGGTCTTTAAGATAGTTGAGAGTCCAAAAAAGTCCAGCATCCTCATCGAATAAGGTTCACATTGCTTAATTTTTATTTTTATTTATTTTTAATGTTTTTAAGTGCCGTTGTGGTTGTTGAAGCATTAGCATTGCTGTGGCGTTGTTGTTGTGTTGAATATGTGTTTGTCTTGGAGTCTGGATCAATTTCTCGTAAAAACACGGAAAGTTTATATAAGAATGAAATTTATTATATATTATAATAGTTTTGATAAGAGCTTTCCAGAGCAAATCTTGAAATGCATCCTTATGGTGATCAAAAGGTTATGAGAGAAAAAGTATTGATGGTTGATGATGAACCAGATGTCGTTGAGTTGGTGAAGTTGATGCTTGGTCCAGAAGGTTATGATGTGATCAGTGCGAGTGGTGGTCTGGAATGTCTTGAAATGATGGATAATGAGGATATCGACGCCATATTGCTCGATATTATGATGCCGGATATGGATGGTTGGGAAACGTTCCACAAGATCAAACAGAAAGATCCGACGATGCCAGTTGCGATCCTTACGTCCATATCTGAGGAATTCGACAGGATGATCGGTTTGCAGGTGTTGAAAGCAGACGATTATGTCACAAAGCCCTTTGATAGCAAACAGTTGTTAGGATGTGTTAAGGGATTGTTCAAAGACTGATCTGATCCCGCAGGGATCGGCAACGTACGGGTTTGCCTGCCGGCAACGAGGTACTGTTGGATAAATTAATACATTTTGTGCCTCACAGTGGTTCACATATGATCGCTTTATTTCCTTTCACGAACATGTGAACTTTCCTTGTGCCTGTAAGTCCGTTCTCGATCTCATTTCTTATTGGCCAGTAATTGGCAGGATCGACGCCGGCACGCAGTATTACACTGTCTACATCATGTATTTTGAGGAAAGTATTGATGTTCTTTGTGTCCATATCAATGGTGTGCATTACCGAGTAATGGTTCTTGATCATTGGATGCCGGGTATATGTGTCTGATGTGAGGAGTATTCTCTTATTGTCAATGTTCATACATTTGACATCAGTTCCTTGCTTCTGCATTTCTCCTATCAGCTGGCCGAGCAGGTCTGCTTTGATCACCGCTGGTTCGGGTTCGTATGCATAAGAACCTAGTTCATCCACTTCTGGAATGCGCCCCCCTACATCCTCTGAGTTTATCCGTGCTCCCGCCGGTAGTGCTACCGCAGATCGGTCTGATCGTTTCAGGTTTCCAAAATACAGTGTAAGCCGATTCAATTTTCCATCAAGGGACAGGTATTCTCGTTCACAGTCGAACGGTATCTTTTCCGGAGTCAGCTGGGGAGGTGCTTCAAAGGCAAAATTACTGGTCCTGTGCGAATATGCAGCGATCACATTCGGGATAGCAGGTTCCAGATTCGTTATGCTCCGTCTGTCTTCTGTCGCTGGTCTGGCAGGGTCAGAGAAGATAATATCTACTTCGGGAATTTGTTCAATGGCTTCTTTTGAGAGGGCGTCGGCACAGATGAACTTGACGTTATCGACTCCATATTGTCTGCAATTTTCCTTTGCATATTCTATCTTTTCTGGATCGATCTCAATAGCATAGACCATTTCGCATTCCTTTGCGAAGAATATGGTCTGTCCACCGATGCCGCAACTAATGTCGGCTAATTTTCTGCACTTAAGGCGCCTAGCCCGGTACTGTGCAACGATCTCAGGAGTTGCGAAACGAATTCCTGCACTATCAGATCTCACCGTTTTGTTGAATTTCTTTTTTCTTGGCAATGTGATCTGGTTCTACAATATATCCAAATCATTTAAATGCATCCAGTGTTATGTATCGAATATAGTTATTCAGACAGACTATTTTTCAGTTGGGTATGCATTTCTATCTGGAATTAGATGTTTTGTCCTAGAATTGGGTGCACGGTGCAAAGCCTTTATATAGTAACTCTACAATGTAAGGCGCAACGTTAGAGAATAGTATGTTATTGGGCAATGCTCAATTGCATAAGATGATCAATAAGTAGGCACAAATAAGTGTGGAAAAGTCGGATTTAACATAATGCATTAATGGGCCAATTCATTGAAAGCCCTCTTGCATGCGCATATGCGTATGAAGGGATGCTATGTGTTCAGATCTTTTGAGATGACACTGGTAAAGTATATGTCAGTAACATATCATTATCAAAAACGCATATTCGGTCGCACGATGTGGCCAGCAGATTGTTTGCTGGAGTGCAAGGGCATACAGATGTCAATTGCAAACACTCGTGATACCATGCGCATTTTGTCGACATGCTCGCTATGAATGCAGCACACTGTTTTGTTCGATCCTACGTCGATAATAAATATAATTGAATAAGTAATAAACGATGGAGAATACGAATGGCAAATACATACAGACCAAGGCGAGGTTCTCTGGCATACAGTCCACGCAAGAGAGCAAAGAGTCATATCCCAAGGTTTAGCTCTTGGCCAGAGTCAAATGCCGAACCAAAACTGCAAGATTTTGCAGGTTATAAGGTTGGGATGACACATGTGGTCATGATAGATGATGCCAAGAACAGTCTAACCGAGGGCGCGGAGATATCTGTGCCTGTGACTGTCATTGAAACACCTGGGATCCGTGTGGCAGCGATCCGTGCATACAAGCAAACCTCAACAGGCGATAATGTGGTTGCTGAAGTATGGAGCGATGACTTGGATGCGAATCTTGAACGTGTAATTAGGATGCCCAAAAAGAATGATGCAGCAGCAGGGCTTGATAAGATGGCATCACTGATAGAGGACGGTACAGTAAAGGATGTCCGGGCTATCACATATACAGTGCCATCAGCTATTACCGGTGTTCCCAAGAAGAAACCGGATATCATGGAGACAGCTATTAGTGGTTCCGATGCAAAAGCTAAGTTCGAGTATGCGAAGTCGATACTTGGTGGAAATATGAACATTGAGGATGTATTTGATATTGGTTGCATCGTTGATGTTGCTGCGATCACCACAGGTCGCGGGACCCAGGGTCCAGTGAAGCGATGGGGCATCCAATTAGCGAAGAACAAGCACTCCCGTCAGGGTAGCCTGCGACAGGTAGGTACACTTGGTCCCTGGAACCCAGCTCATGTTAGCTGGAGAGTTCCTCAGTTGGGACAGATGGGTTATCACCAGAGAACAGAGGCCAATAAGCGTATCCTGAGAATTTCATCGGATTCTGATGAGATCAATCCGGATGGTGGTTTTTTGAACTATGGACTTGTTCGTGGTAACTATATACTCGTAAAGGGCAGTGTTCCAGGTCCATCCAAGCGACTTGTGAGATTCCGGGAAGCAACAAGGTCAAAAGTGTCTGGTATGGGTGAACCACAGATCGTTCACATCAGTACACAATCCAAGCAGGGGTGATGTGAATGACCACAGCAAATATTATAGATCTAACAGGAAATACTAAAGGTGAGGTCATCTTGCCTGAGATATTCAATGAGGCCTACAGGCCGGATCTCATAAAGAGAGCAGTTCTTTCATCTCAGACAAAGAGGCTTCAACCATACGGTACAAAATTGTATGCAGGCATGAGGACATCGGCGAAATCATGGGGATCCGGTAGAGGCGTTGCACAGGTCCCAAGGTTAGTCAATGGTAGTCGTGTGGCAAGGGTTCCACAGGCTGTTGGCGGACGGCGTGCACATCCTCCTAAAACGGAGACCAAACGCGCAGAAAAGGTCAACAAGAAAGAGAAAAGAGCGGCCATCCGTTCAGCGATCGCTGCGACCATTGACGGCGAATTGGTAAAAGCACGCGGTCACAGGTTCGAGGCACAGGTTCCGCTGGTAGTGGATGATGCTCTACAGGACGTAACAAAGACGCAAGATGTCGTAAGCTTCCTTCAGGCAGCAGGTGTATATGATGATATACTCCGTGCGAAGCACGGAAAACACGTGAGAGCTGGAAAAGGTAAGCTTCGAGGCAGAAAATACAAACATAAGAAGAGTGTTCTTATCGTGACTGGTTCAGATAGTCCTATATTCAAATCTGCCAATAATCTTCCTGGTGTAGATGTTACTACGGTGGGATCATTGAGTACGGAGTTGCTGGCACCTGGTACACATGCAGGTAGGCTTACAATATGGACCGAATCCGCGATATCCAATCTGGAGGGCATGTTCCTATGAATGTTATTAAATATCCGTTCGTTACAGAAAAAGCAATGATACACATGGAGGAAGATACACTCCAGTTCATTGTCGATACAAGAGCGAACAAGACTCAGATCAAGAATGAGGTGGCTAAGATGTATGGTTTCCCTGTCAGGTCCGTACGCACGATGTCCACAATGAAAGGTATAAAGAAGGCATTGGTCACATTTGATGAGGTTGATGCTGCACACGAGATCGCAACAAGGCTCGGATTAATGTAAGGTGAGATGTCATGGCAAGAAGAATTATATCACAGAATAGAGGTCGTGGATCACCTACATACCGTGCTCCGTCCCATCGGTTCAAAGCAGCCCTCCAACACCCACGTGTGGATATGGATGAGACCATCTATGCTACGGTAGTTGAAATTACGCACGATACTGCAAGATCTGCACCGATCATAAAAGTTGCATTCGAGGATGGCGAAGAGCGCCTGATCCTTGCTCCTGAGGGCATTGCTGTCGGGGATCGGATCGAGTGCGGCATATCTGCTGAGATCAAGGCGGGAAACATACTTCCATTGTCCGAGATCCCTGAAGGTATCCCGATATGCAATATCGAGTCCAAGCCAAACGATGGTGGGTGCTTTGTACGATCATCAGGTGTATCTGCAACACTGGTCTCTCATGAGCGCTCAAGGGTCGCTGTTGAGATGCCTTCTGGAGAAATGAAATGGTTTGTCCCTACATGTAGGGCTACTATAGGAATTGTTGCTGGTGGCGGAAGGGTCGATAAGCCTTTCTTGAAAGCTGGTAAGAAATATCACAAATTGAAGACAAGAGCTGCAAAATACCCTCGTGTATCAGGAATTGCCATGAATGTGATCGACCACCCGTTCGGTGGCGGTAACAAGAAGCATCCCGGGAAGCCAACAACGGTCGGCAGGAATGCACCTCCTGGTCGTAAGGTTGGTCAGATCGCAGCACGAAGGACAGGAAAGCGTTGAAAGAGGTGTGATACATGGCAAAGAAATCATCATCAAGGTTACCAAAACGTAAAGGTGAGTTTACCTATCGTGGAATGACGATAGGGCAGCTTCAGGAATTAAATATAGAGGATTTTACGAAACTTCTGCCTGCAAGAGAACGCCGTTCCCTGAGACGCGGTATGACCGATGGTCAGAAGGAAGTGTTGCAAAAGTTCAGGGATGGCAAAGACAGTGTGCGAACCCATTACAGGAATTTGATAATATTCCCTGAGATGGTCGGTAAACAGCTTGCCATCTACAATGGGAAAGAGTTCGTGAATGTGGATGTTCAACCTGAAATGGTCGGACACAGATTCGGAGAGTTCGCAATGACCCGCGGCAGAGTTTCACACGGCAGTGCTGGTGTAGGTGCGACCCGTTCAAGTAAGTTCGTACCTCTGAAGTAAGGTGATAAAGATGGCAAGGATCAAGTATACTGAAGAGGCTGACCCGGAAACAAGTTCAAAGACAATGGGTTCAGAACTCCATATATCTCCTAAGAAATCACGTGAACTTTGTAAAGCTATCAAAGGTATGCGTAGCACAGCCGCGAGGAATTATCTCCTAGATGTGATCTCATTCAAGCGTGCGGTTCCGTTCAGGAAACATAATGACAGTCTTGGACACAAAAAAGGTCCAATGGCTGCAGGTTGTTATCCTGTGAAGGCGGCAGAAGAGTTCCTGAAATTATTGGAAAACGCTGAAAATAATGCGGAGTACAAAGGTCTGGACTCTGGTCACATGTATATTAAACATATCGCTGCAAAGCGTGGTCGTGTGATCCACGGTATGAGGCCGAGGGCTCGCGGACGGGCTACTCCGAAGAATACGGAGACCGTGAATGTAGAGATGATCTTGAGCGAGGTGCGGTAAATGGCTATAGAGAAGAAGTTCGTACAGGATGGTTTTGTGAAAGCATCCATGGACGAGTATTTTGCAAAGCAGTTAAGTAGGGCTGGTTATGGTGGTATGGAAATTAACCGTACCCCCATGGGCACCCAGATCACTGTATTTTCGGAAAAACCCGGTATGGTTATCGGGAAGGCAGGTAAGGTAATTAGGAAGCTCACTCGTGATATTGATCGGATCTATGATCTGGATAATCCGCAGATCGATGCACAGGAGGTCAGGAGGCCTGAGCTCAATGCACAAATGATGGCTTCCCGCCTCGCATCATCGATCGAACGTGGCTGGTATTTCAGAAAGGCAGGGCACAATACCATGCGTGCCGTAATGGGTTCTGGTGCTCTTGGATGTGAAATAATCATGTCCGGGAAAGTGACAGGCTCGAGATCCAGGGTCGAGAAGATCGTCAATGGATATATCAAACATGCAGGTAAACCTGTTGATGATATTGTTGACGAAGGTTTTGCAGTTGCTGTTAAAAAACTCGGAACTATTGGATGCAAGGTACGTATTATTCATCCCGATGCAGTACTTCCTGATTCATACAAGTTGAAGGATGTTGTTGAGGTTACCGAAGAGGTTGCTGAAGCTCCTGCAGAGGAGAAGAAGAGTACCGGTGTCGAAGAACTTGTCGAGATTGAAGCAGCTGGCGAGGTCGCGGAAGCTGAGGATGTTGAGTCCACCGAAGCTGCTGAAAAAGCAACTGAAAAGGTCGAAGAGCCCGTGGAAACGGAGTCTGAGGTGACCGAAAGGACCAATGTAGAAGCTGGTGCGGCAGAAGAACCAGATACGGAAACACTTCCTGCAGAGGAGCGTCGAGAGGTCGATGGTGTCTGGCAGCACAAGCATGAAGGCCATGATTACTGGCATCCAATGGCTCGTGTTCACAGGAGTGATAATTAATGGCAATCCTTCGTGTTAAAGAGATACGGGATATGACCCCGCATGAGCGAATGGACGAGGTTGAGAAGTTCAGTAGCGAACTTATCCGCGAACGTGCTCTGGCATCTGCCGGAGGAGCTCCTGACAACCCCGGAAGAATCGGTGAGCTCAGGAGGACGATCGCGAGGATCAAGACAATCCAACATGAACTAAAGGAGATCTAACTTGCAACTATCACCTTCAAACCTGATCTATCATGAACTGATAGGACTTGCTTGCAAGGTGATCGACTCTACAAATTCATGTTTGATCAATATACGCGGCAAAGTGGTAGATGAGACACGCAACATGATCGTTATGGAAACAGATGAGATGTGTGAAAAGATGGTGCCAAAACATGGTACGACCTTTGTGTTTCAGATACCTCCACATACTTCGGGTAAAAATCAAATAATCCAACATACTCAGGTTAATGGTAACCTATTGCTCTCACAACCCGCGAATCGAACAAAAAATATTAGGAAAGCACGCATGAGGTAATAATCATGGCAAAAGATATCGGATTGGATGTTCCTACACCATCTGAGGAATGTGATGATAAGAATTGTCCATTCCACGGAACCCTTCCAGTAAGGGGTCAAATCCTCTTTGGGACAGTCGTAAATAACAAGATGGATAAGACAGTAGTCATCCAACAGAAGTATGATAAACTTATAAACAAATATCAGCGGTACGAAAAAAGACAATCGAAGATACATGCACATAACCCTCCCTGCATCAATGCAAAAGTGGGGGATGTGGTTGAGATCGCCGAGTGTCGCCCGCTAAGCAAGACCAAATCATATGTAGTGGTTAAAGCGGAGGCCCGTAAATGAGGGGTATACGCTCAACGATCCCACGTGCATTGAATTCAGGTGCAAAGATCGATTGTGTTGACAATACTGGTGCTCGGACGGTGGAGATAATCTCTGTTAAGAAGTACAGGGGTGTCAAGAACAGGCAACCGAAAGCAGGTATTGGTGACATGTGCGTCGTATCTGTGAAAAAAGGTACTCCTGAGATGCGTCGACAGATCGTGTATGCTGTGGTGGTGCGTCAGAGAAAGGAGTTCCGCCGACCAGATGGTCTGAGGGTTTCCTTTGAGGATAATGCTGTCGTTATCACGGATGATGCAGGGGTCCCAAAGGGTACAGATATTAAAGGCCCGATCGCCAGAGAAGTGGCAGAAAGGTTCCCCAAGGTAGGAACCACTGCATCAATTATAGTGTGAGGTGTTCTGTTATGGTGTCAAAACAGCCAAGAAAACAGAGGAAAGCACGTTATGATGCTCCTCTTCATGTCAGACAGAAGTACATGCGTGCACCGCTTTCAAAGGATCTCCGTTCAAAGTACGGTAGACGCAGTGCTGGTGTGATAGTAGGCGATACGGTGGAAGTAACACGTGGTGACCATGTTGGTACCAAGGGTGAGGTTGAAAAAGTATACCTGAAAGATGGAACACTCGTCATCGAAGGGATTATATCTACTAAAGCAGATGGTACAGAGATGCCAAGACCAATATACCCTTCAAATGTGGTGATCACAGCGCTGGAATTGAAGGATAAGAAGAGAAAATCAATATTATCAAGAAGCAGGTGATCTAGTGGGCAAACATCAGAAAAGAATATCTGTCCCTAGAAGCTGGCAGATATCAAAGAAATCCAATAAATGGATAACAACTACAAGACCAGGTCCTCATAGTAAGCAGCAAAGTATACCTCTCACGGTCGTGTTGCGGGATATGCTGGGTATTGTAGATAATCGTGCAGAAGCGAAGAGAGTCCTGTCCGAAGGAAACATACTGGTTGATGGAATTGTGAGAAAAGATATCCGTTTCCCGGTAGGTTTTATGGATGTGATCTCTATACCGCTCAACAATATGGCATACCGCGTATTGTTAGACAGTATGGGGCGGTTAAAACTGTATGAACTTAAAGATGCCGATGCAAACAAATTATGCCGGATCGAAGGAAAAACCATCATCAAAGCAGGTGAGGTACAGCTGAACCTGAACGATGGTACTAATCTGGTTGGTTCCAATGAATATGCGACCAAGGGTTCACTGATCCTGTCCACACCGGGTAGGGAGATATTAAAGCACATCGAATACAAGGTTGGTAATCTTGCTATGATCATTGGTGGGAGCCATACCGGAGTGATTGGTACCATCAGTGCTATCAATAAGGTGCGCAGTTCCAAGAAGAACACTGTATCCATTTCAGGTGAGACAGATTTTGAGACGATCGAGGATTACGTATTTATGATCGGCGAGAATGAGCCAGAGATCAACTTGGGTGGTGATGTCGTTGAGTAACCCGATGAGAACCCCAAAGGTAGATAAAGTGGTCGTCCATATGGGTGTTGGAGAAAGTGGTCAGCATCTGGTGGATGCAGAAGGTATCCTTGAGGCCATTACCGGTCAGAGCGTAATAAGGACCTATGCTAAGAGGACCCTTCCAGCGTTCAACATCAAAAAGAACGAGCCTATCGGATGCAAGGTAACACTTCGTGGTAAACTCGCAGAGGATTTCCTCAATCTGTCGCTCAATATCGTCGAGAACAAGCTGAACGATTCCCAGTTCGATAAATATGGGAATGTAACATTTGGAGTCGAAGAACACACAGATTATCCTGGTATGCGGTATGATCCAAATATCGGTATCTTTGGAATGGATATCAATGTGGTTGTAAATCGCCCGGGTTACAGGATCAACAAACGAAGAGCGATGAAACATAAGATTCCCAGCTTACACAGGGTCATGAAAGAAGATACGATCTCCCTCTTTGAAGATAAATATGGTGTGGAGGTAGAGTAATATGGTACAGACAAAGAAAAATTTCGGCAGAGGTGCGAACGAGTGCAGACGATGCGGTAGAAAGCAGGGTCTTGTACGCAAATATGGTATCTACCTTTGCAGGCATTGTTTCAGAGAGATCGCCCATGACATGGGGTTTGAAAAATATACATGAGGTGAGGAGTTATGGTATTATTAGATCCTCTTGCTGATGCATTATCAACAATCAAGAATGCAGAGGCTGTAGGTAAACAATCCTGTACTATCAAGCCGGCATCAAAGCTGATAGGCAATGTTCTTAATGTTATGAAGGACGCTGGGTATGTTGAAGAGTTCGAATTTGTGGATGATGGCAAAGCAGGAATCTATAACATACGGTTGACCGGTAGGATCAACAAGTGCGGAGCCATCAAACCGCGTTTTTCGGTGGGATCCGGCGATATTGAGAAATGGGAAAAACAATTCCTTCCTGCTAAGAACTTTGGTACATTGATACTAACCACATCAGATGGCGTCATATCACAGTACGAAGCACGTGAGAAGAACATTGGCGGCCAGTTATTGTCATTCGTGTACTGATGAGGTGAGATGATATGGCAAAAGAACTGACGAAAACAATTCCCATTCCTGATGGGGTAACGGTTTCCTATAGCGGGAGAGAGTTTATCGCATCAGGTGAGAAGGGTACCAATAAGAAGTTCTTGTGGTATCCTGGGATTAGTATCACAGTAGGCGATTCTGGAGTGATCGTTGATTCAACTTCTATTAGAAAGAAGCAGAAGGCAATGGTTGGGACGATCGTCTCTCACATCAACAATCTGATCAATGGAGTAGTTGATGGGTATGAGTATCGGATGAAAGTTGTGTATTCTCACTTTCCAATGCAGTTGAAGGTCGAGGGAAAGAAGCTGGTGATCAGCAATTTCCTTGGTGAGAAGAAATCAAGGGTATCGAATATACTTGGTGAAACTACTGTAAAAACTAGTGCAGATGAAGTAGTTGTTTCAGGTATCAATAAGGAAGATGTTGGTCAGACCGCTGCGAACATCGAACAGGTGACCAAGATCAAACGCTTTGATCCCCGTGTGTTCCAGGATGGAATATATATCGTAGAGAAGATAGTGTAGGTGGTCTGAATGGAAGATAATATGAATGAGAACAACGTTGAATCTATCTCATCCGAACTTTCTATGGATGAAGAAACCAGGCGTTTGTTCAATGTCAGAAAGGTTCAGAAAAGCAAAAAGCCCACATTCAAGAGAGCAGGTTCACACAAGTTCAAACGTCTTGATTCGAACTGGAGGCGTCCAAGAGGTCTCCAGGGCAAGCAGCGTAGACACTATGCTGGAAAAGGTGCACTGGCCCAGACAGGATATTGCAGTCCGAGGGCAGTCAAAGGACTGCATCCATGTGGTTATGCAGATATTCTTGTAGAAACTCTCGGAGCCGTTGAGAATATCGATGCGTCCCGTGAAGCGATCAGGATATCCGGAAGAGTGGGTGGCAAAAAGAAAGCCCAGATCGAAGCAAAGGCAGCAGAGTTGGGTATAAAAGTATTGAATCCTACCAGAGGTGAGTGAAATGGTCGACCTGTCCAATCAAAAAAGAGTCGCTTCCAAGATACTTGGTTGTGGTGTTAACAGGGTATGGATGGATCCGGATGCATCTGAGGATATTGCGGTTGCTATCACCCGTGAGGACCTCCGTGGCCTTATCGAAGAGGGACACATCAAGGCACACCCTGTAAAGGGTGTCAGTAGAGGTCGCGCCAGAGCAAGGGATGCAAAGCGCAAATATGGTCACTGCAAAGGTCATGGTTCACGTAAAGGTAAGAAAGGTGCACGAAATCCCAAAAAAGAGCAGTGGATGAAGAAGATCCGTGCTCTTCGTCGCAGACTCAAGGAACTGCGTGATGATGGTACACTTGATAGACCTACCTATTGTAAAGTATACCGCAAAGCAAAGGGTGGCGAGTATCGAAGTGTTGCACATCTCGAATCGCATCTGAACCTGGAAAAGAAGGATTGAACCTGAGGAATAGACAATGAGAACAGATTATTTATATATTAGGTCGATGTGGAGGATTTGATATGGCAACAGGACCACGATATAAAGTCCCATTCAGGAGACGAAGGGAAGGGCGCACTGATTATCACCAGCGACTCAGATTATTACTATCGAAAGAGGATAGAGTAGTTGTACGAAAGAGTGCGAAACAGATGAGGTTGCAGCTTGTCGCCCCCACGGCACAGGGTGATGTAACTTTTTCATCAGCTGTGTCTTCCGAGCTTCGTGGGTTTGGATATGAAGGAGCTACTGGTAATACAACAGCTGCATATCTGACCGGATTGTTGTTCGGCTACAGATCTCTTGACAAAGGATATGAGAATGGTGTGCTGGATATGGGACTGCAGGCACCATCACCTGGATGCCGTGTCTATGCAGCGTTAAAAGGTGTTGTGGATTCAGGATTCGATGTCCCGCACAATCCATCGATATTCCCATCGGATGAACGGATAAGAGGAGAACACGTAGCAGAATATCTGGAAGGATCGGATCTACCGAACAATTTCGAGGCAGTTAAGAAAAAGATCCTTTCGGAATTCAGTTAAGGTGGTTACATGGCATACAAATATGAAGAAGAATGGGTTCCCAAAACAAGACTCGGAATACTCGTCGCAGAGGGGCAGGTCACTTCTATGGATGAGGCCATAGAGTCAGGTTTGCCAATTAGGGAATCAAATATAGTAGATATACTGCTACCGGGAATGGAGGATGAGGTCCTTGACATCAATATGGTCCAGAGGATGACCGATTCCGGTAGACGAGTGAAGTTCAGGGCAACAGTGATCGTTGGTAATGGCGATGGTTTCGTTGGACTTGGTCAGGCTAAGGATGTGCAGGTAGGTCCTGCTATCAGGAAGGCTATCAGTGTCGCTAAGCTGAACATCATCCACATAAAACGTGGATGTGGGTCATGGGAATGTGGCTGTGGATTACCACACACTGTGCCATCCGTAGTGCATGGTAAAGCAGGAAGTGTCATTGTTGAGTTAAAACCTGCACCACGTGGGCTTGGGCTGGCGGCCGGAGATACTGCACGAAAGGTGCTTGAAAAAGCAGGCGTCAAGGATGTGTGGATCCGGACAGAAGGTCAGACCAGAACGACCCTCAATTTTGCAAAGGCCACGTACAATGCTCTTATGGAGACAAGTACGATCAAGCTTCCATTGAACTATAAGGAAAAGGAGGTTTGAAGATGTTCGCAGTGATCAGAATGCGTGGTAGTATTAATGTAAGGGGTTCTATTGAGGATTCCCTTCGCATGCTTCGTCTTCAGAGGATAAACCATTGTGTGGTCCTTGACGAATCCCCCAACAATAAGGGGATGCTCCAGAAAGTAAAGGACTATGTGGCCTATGGCAAGATCGATGCTGAGACACTTGGTCAGATGCTCACGAACCGTGGGAAACTTGAGGGCAGCGTACGCTTGAGTGATGAATATATTGCTGAGAATACGGATTTTGATTCAATCCTTTCCTTTGCAGAAGCTGTTTGCAATGGTGATGCAAAGCTCGCTGATATTCCTAAACTCAAACCGGTATTCAGGCTCCATCCTCCACGAAAAGGGCATGCTGGCATAAAAAGGCCCGTACAGACGGGCGGTGTTCTAGGGAACCATGGTGAAGACATCAAGGTTTTGTTGAACAAGATGAGGTGATGTGTTATGGGCAAGAACAGAACTAAAAAATTCAGAGGCTCGCGAACCTGTGGAGGAGGGACTTCCAAGAACCGACGTGGTGCAGGTAACCGCGGAGGTCGTGGTAGGTCCGGGGAGAACAAACACCATTTCACACGTGCTCTTCAGGGTGGATATACTCGTGGAAGTCACGGTTTCACGCGTCCTTTGAAAACACGTAACGACATATCGGTTGTAAATGTAGGTGAACTGGACGAACTTGCAGACCAGCTGATAGAGGACGGATTTGCAAAGATCGAGGACGATGTATATCATATAGATCTTGCAGAGCTTGGTATCGAGAAGGTTCTTGGGACCGGCAAAGTGACAAAGAGTATGGTTGTTACAACAAATGGTTTCTCCAGTGTTGCACAGGAGAAGATCGAGAATGCAGGTGGATCCTGTGTTGTGCTCGATGAGTGATGCCTGATATGGCATTACTCTTTTATTTATTTAAATTTACCCAACATCAATATTTGGTAGAAATCCTTAATTCGATAAAATTCATTAGATTTCCTGAAAGGTGTAGTTAATGAGCTTCAAGGAGACTTTGGAACCAATCTTTAACAGATTGCCAGCGGTGGCAGGTCCAGAAGGACATGTCCACTTTAAGAACAAGATGATGTGGACGCTTGGTATTCTGGTACTGTATTTTGCGCTTGCAAATGTACCATTGTTCGGTTTGTCTGCAGATTCAATTGACCTGTTCGAACAGTATCGAGCTTTCTTTGCGGGAGCATCTGGATCAATGATGCTTCTTGGTATTGGTCCCATTGTCACGGCATCCATTGTGTTACAATTGCTTGTTGGAGCGGATGTGATCAAGCTCGACATGTCTGATCCATCTGATCAGGCTTTTTTCCAGGGTGCACAGAAGTTCATGGTATTTGTCATGATCGTCCTGGAAGCATTGCCTCAGATCGTGGGAGGATACATCCAGCCAGATGTAAGTGTAGCTAATGCTCTTGGTGTCAATATCGGAGTCGTCACACTTCTTATATTCATCCAGATATGTATCGGTGGTATTCTGATATTGTTCATGGATGAGATCGTCTCAAAATGGGGAATTGGTTCTGGTGTTGGGCTGTTCATTGTAGCAGGCGTATCCCAACAGATCGTTACAGGGCTGTTCAATTGGAAACCGGATGATGCAGGTCTTCCGATCGGGATCCTTCCAAAGTGGTTTTACATTGTGCAGAATGTTGGCGCAGACTATCTTTTCAGTGGAGAGGGAATCTCTTTCATGCTTATCAGTGGGGGTATTCTCGCACTGGTGACCACGGTAGTTATATTCTTAATGGTAGTGTATGTTGAAAGTATGCGTATCGAAATACCGCTGGCCCACAGTGCTGTTAAGGGTGCAAGAGGTAGGTTCCCTGTAAAGCTTATCTATGCATCAGTTCTCCCCATGATCCTGGTAAGGGCACTTCAGGCAAACCTGCAGATGATAGGAATACTTCTATCCGGCCGTGGGATCACAATACTTGGAGAATATCAGGGATCCACTCCGATCAATGGCCTCATGTATTACATCAATCCCATCAACAGTCCATATGATTGGATCCCTTCCCTTGTCCGTGAAAGTTTTGCGAGTTCCGGCGCTCCTGTGCCAGCAACCTGGCAGATCGGACTGCATGTGTTCATGGATGCAACTTTCCTCATCGTTGGTGGTATCATATTCGCTCTGTTCTGGATAGAGACCACTGGAATGGGGGCAAAGCCCACTGCTCAGAAAGTGTTCAATTCAGGCATGCAGATACCCGGTTTCAGGCGTAATGTCGGAAGTATCGAAAAGGTCATGATCCGATATATACCAAAGGTCACGATCATTGGTGGTGCATTCATAGGTGCGCTTACACTGGTTGCAAGTATGCTTGGTACTCTTGGTGGTGCAGGAGGCACCGGTCTGTTGCTTACGGTGAGTATTGTATATCGTCTGTATGAGGATATCGCATCTGAGCAGATGATGGAGATGCACCCGATGGTACGGTCGCTCTTTGGACAGGAGTAAATGGTAACTGTATGGAGGATCCATCGATGAATGTTGTTTTATTCGGTCCGCCGGGTGCTGGAAAGGGTACCCAGGCAAAGGAACTGTCAAAGCATTACAAGATTCCACACATCTCGACAGGTGATATCCTGCGGGCGAATGTACGGGATGGTACCGAGCTCGGGATTACGGCAAAGGAATATATGGACAAAGGTGAACTGGTTCCTGATGAAGTTCTCATCGGAATAATCAGGAATCGTCTCGCAGAACCTGATTGCGAGAGTGGTTACCTACTGGATGGGTATCCACGAACGATCCCGCAGGCAGATGCTCTGTCCGATATTCTTGAGGATATCAATAAACCATTGCAGACTATCCTGAACATTGATGTTCCGGACGAAGAGCTGGTAATCCGCCTAAGCGGCAGGTATATGTGCAAGTGTGGGGAAAGTTATCATGTAACGTTCAATCCGCCAGAAAAGGCTGGCATTTGTGATGCATGTGGTAAAGAACTGTACCAGCGTGATGACGACAAGGAAGATGTGATCCGGCAAAGGTTAGCATTGTATCACGATAAGACGCAGCCGCTGATCAAATACTATGAGGACTGCGATCTCCTGGTGACCATTGCTGGTGCCGGCGATATCAGTGACGTCCTTGATTCAATAACCAGCGTGCTGGACCAGTACAATTGGACATAAAAATAACCAGGGATGGTCATTGTGGAAGAAAAGATCAAAAAAACAGTAGAAAAGTTTTTAATCGCCGTGGGAATATCCCTGATGATCGGCATCGTTGTGTTTGGTCAGGAAGGAAGGAATTCCATCGGATCCATCATGGGAGTTGTGATGGATCCGCTTACTGTCATGGTGGGTGAGAACAATTTCCATATCGTGCTGTTCATAATGGCAGCGATCACTGCCCTGTACGCATCCCTGATACAGAAATATACCATTGATTGGGAGTTGATGCGCAGTACCCAGGCGCGCATGAAGGTCTTCCAGAAGGAGTTCCGTGAGGCACAGCTCTCTCAGAATTCCTATAAGGTCAAAAAGATGGAAGAAGAACGGTCCGACATGATGTCAGACCAGATGGAAATGTCCAAGCAGCAGTTCAAGCCCATGGCCTACATCAGTATTATTTCCCTTCCTCTGTTCATGTGGGCGTACTATTTCATCAGTTCTCATGACGCACCATCTCTCACATTCCCATTCTGGGGTGATGTAGTATTGACGGATATGATGATAGGACCATTACAGTACTGGATATTCTGGTACTTCATCACATCACTGGCGATCAGTCAGGTGGTACGCAAGGCACTGAATATCGGTGGCGTGTAAATGCTTGTAACGATCAGTGGCCTTCCCGGTAGTGGGACGACCACTGTGTCAAGACTTCTGGTAGAGCACTATGGTATTGACATGATCTCTGCCGGTGATGTGTTCCGTGGTCTTGCAAAGGAACACGGTATGACACTGGCTGAATTTGGCAGGCTTGCGGAATCTGATACATCCATCGATACAACGATCGACCAGCGGCAGCGTGAAATGGCATGCACTCTTGATAATACGATCCTTGAGGGACGACTTGCCGGTCACATGGCGCAGGGTGCGCTCACTGTCTGGCTCAAGGGCCCCCCGGAAGTAAGGGTGGGACGTATTGTTGAGAGGGAAGGCTCATCATTTGATATGAGGTATCAGGAGACCATGGAGCGCGAGGCATCGGAAGCGCTACGCTATAAAGAGATCCATGGTATCGATATCGATGATCTTTCTATCTATGACATCATGATCGATTCAAGCAGGTGGGATCAGTTCCAGATCGCCAGTATCCTGACAGTTGCCATCGATAATGTTGGTGGTTTTGCATAAGTGTCCCGCAGTTTTATGTATAATGGTTTTATCTATCATGGCTATTAATGATCATCTGTCGTCCGAGGCATCCGAGAAACACATAACGATCTCGGAAACAAAGACTGACTCTATGTATGGCTGCCCTCCCCACAAACGTACGATCGAGGATTACATCAACATGGGTGTTGTAAATCTGGATAAGCCTGCGGGTCCTACAAGTCATGAGGTGACAGCATGGGTCAGGGATATCCTTGGTCTTGCAAAGGCGGGTCATTCCGGTTCTCTGGATCCAAAGGTTACAGGTGTCCAGCCGATCATGCTGGGAAAGGCCACAAAAGTGGTATCAGTCCTTCGCCTGTCAGGCAAGGAGTATATCTGCTTGATGCGTCTGCATGACGAAGTGCCCGAGCCTCATGTCATCCGGACCTGCAAGGAATTCACAGGTCCTATCTACCAGCTTCCACCGATCAAATCTGCGGTAAAGCGTGCTCTGCGTGTGCGCACTATCTATTACCTGGATGTGCTTGAGGTCGATGGCAGATCCGTACTCATGAGAGTTGGATGTGAAGCAGGAACCTATATCCGCAAGCTCTGTCATGACATCGGCGAGGTATTGGGTTGTGGTGGTCACATGCAGCAGCTTCGCAGGACAGGGACCGGTCCGTTCAATGAGGACACTGTCGTGACACTCCATGACCTGAAGGATGCGTATCTGTTCTGGAAAGAGGGTGGTAGCGAGACAGAGCTCAGGAGAGTGATCCGGCCGATGGAAGAGGGACTATCACATCTCCCAAGGATCGTGATCCGCGACTCTGCCGTGGATGCCATGTGTCATGGAGCATCTCTTGCAGTACCTGGGATCGCGAGTCTGGATATTGGGATCGCCAAAGATGACCTCGTCTGTTTATTCTCTCTAAAAGGGGAAGCAGTAGCCCTGTGCAGGGCCACGATGAATACGGACGAGATACGCAAGGCGACCTGCGGGATCGCGGCCATCACCGAAAGAGTAATAATGGATGCTGGTATTTATCCCAGAGGCTGGAAGGCAAAACCGTCGCACGATGGTTAATTATTACATATGCCGAGGTAGTCTAGCGGTAGGGCGCAAGCCTGGAAAGCTTGTGGGGCATAGTCCCCTCGGGAGTTCGAATCTCCCCCTCGGCGCTTCTTTTGATCTGTTAATCATTCCCCCAGCATTTTAAGGACCACCTTTCCGAAATCGGTTGCTTCTATAGGTCCTCTGGATGTGATCACGTTGCCTGAGGACATTACACCCTTATCCTCATATATAGCTCCATTGTCCTTGAGGATCCGAATACATTCAGCATCCTTGAATACCGTACATTTCTTGCCTTTAAGTATGCCTGCTTTTGCCAGCACTACCGGTGAGATGCAGATGGCTGCTACCACCTTATCCTGCTGATAAGCCTTCATAACGACCGATCGGAGATCTTCATTGTCCCACAGGTACGTCTTGGATCCACCTCCTCCGGAGATGACGATAGCATCATATTCTTCACTATGCGCGTCAGCTATGCATATGTCAGGTTTGACCCTGCCACCGAGTATTCCGGTAGCCGTGTCCAGACTGTTGCTGGCAACCGTTACTTTTGCACCCATGTCCTCAAACACCTTTTTCGGATCGAAGAACTCTTCATCCCTGAAGTTCTTCTGAGCTATAACCATCAGTATTTTCTTGTTCATAGTTTCACCTTTTTATGTTATGGTATATTGTTTTGGATATTAATGGACCATCCCACACATTTCCCATATCTAATTATTGTTCCCGTTGATATCTGTCAGTTCTATATTATTTAGCAATGACGCGTGTTATCAGGTACATCATTCAGGTATGAAATGTGGGTAGGTAGATGATGTTCCATTTCTACTTTATGTAAAGATTCGTGCAAAAACATTTTGAATTATTGTTTCAAATAGTGTTATATATGAGAATGACTATACTCAGCGAAGTTACTTCGGGGTAATATAATTATAAAACCGGAGAAGCTGTGTCAAAACGGTATCATATTTGCTGTTTTGAGGCTACGGGATGCATCTGACATCCTTAAGGAGGAAAATTATGGCAGACGAAGAAATAAGACATCTTGTTCGTATTATGAACACTGACCTGCAGGGAAACCAGCCGGTACAGTATGCATTGACAGGTATTCGTGGTATTGGAAGAAGGACCGCAAGGATTATCACCGACAACACTGGTGTCGATCCAATGAAAATAATCGGTTATCTTCCCGATGAGGACGTTGCGAAACTTGATTCCGCGATACGCACATTTGAGGACAACTTCCCTACGTGGATGCTCAACAGGCGAAACGACCCTGCAACAGGTAAGGATAAGCATCTGCTGGGACAGGATATCTACATGACCTTAAGAGAAGATGTCAACGATCTCAAGAAAGTTCGTGCATACCGTGGTATCAGGCACGAAAGAGGACTTAAGGTCCGTGGTCAGAGAACAAAATCCACCGGTAGGGGTGGCGCCACCATTGGTGTTAGCAAGAAGAAATGAGGTGATGTGAATGGCATATCCAGGTAAAAAGCGAAAGAGCTATGATACACCAAATCACCCGTGGCAGGCTGCCAGAATGGCAACCGAGGTTGAATTGGTCAAGAAATACGGCCTTCGTAACAAGAAGGAGTTATGGAAAGCACACAGTATCCTCCGAAAATACCGTGCAGATGCAAGACGCCTGCTGGCAGAATCTGCTGAAGCAGAGCTGACAGGTCACTCAAAGACCGAAGCAGATCAGGTCATGGCCAAATTGATCAGATATTCGATACTAAAGCCTGATTCTAATATTGATGACATTCTTGGGCTGGCTACGGAATCCATTCTGGAGCGTCGACTTCAGACGTTGGTACACAGGCTCGGACTTGCCCGTACACCACGTCAGGCCCGACAGTTCATAACCCATGGTCACATAGCCATCGATGGACAGAAGGTAACCATTCCAAGTATGTTGATATCCTCTGAAAAGGAAATGGCGATCGATTATTATTCAACGTCGCCAATTACAAGCGAATCTCATCCGGAAAGGCCGGCACAGGTTGCATCATCCCTTGTAGAGAAATAATAAGGAGGGGTATAAGATATGGCAAATGGAATATGGGGCATTGCACACATAAAATGCTCGTTCAATAACACTATCATCACTGTAACAGATATTACAGGTGCAGAAACAATAGCGAAATCTTCAGGTGGAATGGTGACAAAGGCTGCCAGGGATGAAAGTTCTCCCTACACCGCCATGCAGATGGCACATCAGCTCGCTGACACTCTGAAAGACAAGGGCATCGAAGGGATCCATATCAGGGTACGTGCACCAGGTGGCAACAAACAGAGGAGTCCGGGTCCGGGCGCACAGGCTGCCATCAGGGCCTTCGCTCGAGCAGGCGTCAGGATCGGCAGGATCGAGGATGTAACACCTGTACCTCATGACGGGACCCGTCCAAAGGGCGGAAGGCGTGTATAATCCATAGATCGAGGTTCATTACAATGGAAATGGATGTACTGGAGTTATCCGATAGGTCAGCAAAGTTCATTCTATCAAACACAACTGCAGCTTTCGCAAACGGACTTCGGCGAGCTATGCTCGCTGATGTGCCTACTCTTGCGATCGATGATGTGAATATCTATAACAACACGTCTGTTCTATATGATGAACAACTGGCACTTCGACTTGGCCTGATTCCTCTTGTGACCAGTTTTGACGAATTTGTACCGCAGGATGAATGTACATGTGAGGATGGTTGTCCGGCATGTACCGTCTCCCTCACATTGAGCGTCGAGGCAACCGACGATGAAGGACGAATGGTATACTCTGGTGACATAGTATCCTCCGACCCCAAGGTCCAGCCTGCAGAGGTAAATATTCCCATCATTGATCTTAAGCTAGGTCAGAAGGTCGTTCTTGAAGGCATTGCACATATGGGCTATGGACGAGATCATGCAAAATGGCAGGCTGGTGTGGCATGCGGTTACAAGAACTTGCCTGTCATCACCATTGATGGTTGCGACAGATGCGGTGCTTGTGTGAATGTGTGTCCCCGGAACGTTCTGTGTCTTGGGGATGAGTATGTGGAAGTGTCCGATGAGGATCTTTTGAAGTGTTCTCTTTGTAGACTATGTCAGGATGCCTGTGATATTGATGCGATCTCTGTTACTGAAGACAAGAATGGTTTTATATTCACAATGGAATCAGATGGGTCTTACACTGTCAATGAGTTAATTATAAATGCAGTGAATACCATTAAGAGAAAAGCGTCCTCAATGGATGATATCCTAAGTACGCTTTGAATAGGAAATATCCTGTTTCCTATTATTTTTTCCACGTGCGGGGGTTGCCCAGCCAGGTCAAAGGCGCTAGGTTGAGGGCCTAGTTTCGTAGGAATTCGTGGGTTCGAATCCCATCCCCCGCACCATTTTGTTTATTTGTATTGATGAGTAGCGTGCTGGATATTTATACTATTGTGCTCCAACAAAGGATTACAACAATTATCCGATAACAGTTGCTTGGTGGATATTCTGATAAAAAACGCAAGCGGCAATCTCTTCATCTGACACGATCTGAGATATAATATAAAAAAGGGCTGTGCGGATCTATAGCTTTGTACCGTGCATGATCAATTACTGCTTATCGTTGCGTTGCACATCGCTTTTGCTGGATATCCCCTCTCAAATTAGCTATAGGCACTATTACTTTCACCACGCTTGGCATCTATTGAAATACTTCAGGGTTGTGTTGGTGATTGAGGTGAGATCAATGGACGAGTTTTTCAAAGGACTGGTAAACAGGACCAAATATTTCGAACAAATTGAACAATTCAAAGACATTGAACGTAAGTCAAAATGAAAAAGTTTGTCGGCTGCAGACAATCCTCCATTCCGTCAAAATAGCTTTCATGGTTGCAGCCGGCATATTTCTTATTATTTGTGGTGATGTTGTGCCTCATGTATAAATGAATGGCTTATTCATTGCCTTCCATGATACATTGTGTACAATTTTTGGTATTATCTACTTACGTTTTTTTGATCTCTTTCAGGAATCGTGTATTTCTGTGATAATTCTTCTTTTTTTTCTCTGTCATGCGTCTCTGGTACACTCGAATCGATCGAAGTAGATCGATCCTTCGAAAATCCGGCCAGAATGGAGCACAGAAATATGCTGCACATTCATTACCACTCGCCTGCCAGGGAAGGAAATTGGACACTCTCTCATTCCCACCGGTCCGAATGATCAGATCGACATTTGGTACAGCACACCCCTCGGATGGATACAGATGTTCTGAGATCGTTGATTCATTGATGTCATCCGGTTGGATCTCATCGGTGATCACCTTATTTGCTATCTCCTTGACCGCTTGCACAAGGTCCTGTCTTCCACCATATGCGATGGCCACGTTCAGATTGAACCTGTCATAGTTCTTTGTAGCCGTTTCTATCCTACTGATCGACCGACGCAGATCTTCTGGAAGGTGAGTACGGTCACCGATCACGCGTACTTTGAGTCGTCTCTCATGTGTCCTCTCGTCTTCACACATACTCTCGAACCGAAGGCGTATCAGGTCAAAGAGTTTATTCTTCTCCTCATCAGAACGGTCAAAGTTCTCCGTAGAAAATGCATATATCGTAAGTTCCTTCAAACCGATTTCATATGACCATTCGATTACCTTCTCGGTGATATCTGCTCCCTTTCTGTGCCCGTAGGTGGTCAGTTTACCGGCAACTTTTGCATATCTACGATTACCATCCATAATAATAGCAACATGCTCGGGAACCGGACCATTCTGTATTTCCCTGGTCAGAAGTTGTTCATATCCCTTATAGAACACGTTCAATATACTGCTTAACATGGGCGCCAGTCCCTTTTAATAGTTGAGAGGTATACACGTACCATTTCAATAATTATTTAGAACCGAACGGACAATATCACTATAATCTCCCTTCAGCAGGTAAATGTTATGATCTCCCGTTACATCAATACTCAGTATCCCCAGTCGTGTATTCATCAGCCCCACCATGGCTGAAACTCCCCGATAGCTTACATCAAAGTTCTTTTCTTGGAGGTATTTATACACATCACCTGTGGTAAATCTATCTCCTTCTAAAAACAGTCCGAGGACTACCTTACGTATCCCTGTATCATCACGGCCAAGATACTTTGTAAGCCTTCCTTTGACCCTATCCTCGATCGTCTCCAGTACAAACACCTCTCTCTAAAGTATGCTATTTTCACTTATATACTTATGCTAATTTATTTATATTCATTTCACCAGAAGTGAAATTACCTACATCGTTTTAGCTTATATTATTATGGTTTTACAGTGGCATGGTCTCAACAACGATCCCCTTCTTGAACGGATACCTTTCTACAATGGACATCTCATGGGCAGGATTTCTCATCTCATCAGCAATGTCCTCGAGGATCCACCAGGCCATCTCAACAGCTTCTTCTTCTACATCATACATGTCTGCAGGAACATCAAGTGTTTGCAACACGTTAATCACCGGGTCAATATTATCGCTTCTGACCACTCCATAGACCAGGGTCCCGTCATCGGTGATCTCATCAAAAGCACGTGCTGTGTTGTTGGCTGTCCTGATCAGGCGTTTTCTCAGCTGGACAGCGTCCTTGTAACTTGAGGAACAGAAGTGAAACTTCCGGAATGTCGATGTGATATTACTGGCACATGTGCGTGACCCCTCAACGGCATTGGAGACGTCATCCACGAGTTCAAAGCCCCGGGCATGCATAGCATTGGCGTTCGTTTCAGAGAACTCCAATTCGTTGAGGTTCAGAAAACAGTCCATCTCATTGACAAATTCTTCTATGGACCCCGCCTTTTCGATCGCAGGGATCTCGATACCCACGTCCATCCCCTGTTTTTTTGCATCCCTTAACGCTCGCGCAAAAGGAGTATCCCCAAGTCGTCCCCATGTGGTATGTGGGGGATGGAATCGGATCTCATCCAGGCCGGCTTTGGCAAGTTGTGAAAGAGTGTCCGTGCTGGCAGCCTTTGACGTGTAGAGGTGGATATGGTGTTTCGTCCCGAATTCGGCTTTAAGAAGTTTGATATAATGCAGGACCCTCTCCTTCTCAAGAAGTGGCTCCCCACCGGTTATACCGGTGCCCAGGGCACTCATCTGATATGCTTCCGTGATCACGTCCTCATCAGAGTGCACAGGACGTTCATTGGCATAGACAGCATCGCCCCTGCGTTCATCAGAGAGGGGACAATAGAAACAACTGCGATCACATATGCCGGTGACAAAAAGAACCATTTTTGCACCAAGCTGGCAAAGCTGACATCCTTGTGAAAGGTAGTTGTAGAAGGAACCCGCTTCCCCCTCTGTCATATTGCTCATACGATATGTTCCATGATGGTATCTCTATATAAATCCTTCTTCAACGTTATTTCTATTCATCAGGATTATCTATATTGGCGATATTATGTAATTTGATGGAATCGGATGAAAAAGATGGATTTATCGCAGTACTGGGTTGTAACAGATGTGGGCGATGTGACAACATTTGTCCCACCTTTGCGTTGCACACGGAGAATGGTCTGGTAAAAATAGACCATGAGCGATGCACCCTCTGCATGAAATGTGTTAACATATGCCCATACCAGGCACTGGTCTACATGGAATGATCGGTCCAGGTCAATTCAGATCAGTCCCCGGAATATGATCCTTGAAGCCACCGAAGCGATCGTAAAAACGATCACCGAGATGGGCAACATCTGTCCAAGGTCAAACATCAACTGGGCCCGATCTCCTCCATGTTCAATGGTGGTCGAGAACCGCGCAAGGATCACAGTTATGAGGATCAGGTAGATCCCAATGGCCAGCATGAATAGATCAGGAGGTATCGACTGATTAAGAGTATCGGGAGATATATCAGCAGGTCCTGGCATAATCTCTGAAGGCAGACGTGACATCCCTTCAGCCACGTTCTGCAGAACCTTTGATATCACCTCGGATAGAGCGATGGTCACTCCTGCGATCAGTGGTGCAAAGATGCATGCTGTTGATTTCATGGTGGAGGTCATGTCATAGAGAGAACGTTTGATATTATCTTCCACATCCTGCAGTTCCTTTAGGTGGTCCGCCAGTTTGATGATCGCAACTCCTGCAGATAGGTGGCTCTTCTGCACACTTTCCGTGAACAGTGTAAGTGTTGTCTGTATGCGATCGGAATAGATGTCCTTGAATGCTCCATAATCCGGATCGAAGATGGCTGAGTGCAGGTCTGTGCGCATCGTGATAAGGTTAGAGGAGATCCTCTCAAACCCTTCACCTATGGTTGAGCCTTTCATTGTCTGTGCGGTATGAGCAAAGGCCTCCTCTGCAGCTCGTCCTTCTGAGATGCGTCTGCCCAATATGAACAGTGCATCTGAGAACTCATTTTCCATTGTTTTGATCTCCTCACGTATCTTTCGGTAAGGAGCAAATGCAGTGTTCATGTAGATCGATGCTGCGATAACGATCCCCCACAGGATCAGCAGGGTGGGGGGGAATATTCCTTCCAGTGTAGCAGTGGAGATGATGGAATAGGGGTTTCCCAGGAACATATAGATGTAACCGGATACACTAACCATCCCTCCCACGACCACCGCAACGACCAGGGATATGCGTTTTTTGAGTTTGATATTCTTGAGGGTAGGATGTGTATCTGGGATATCCTGTGGTAGGAATGTTGCCGGTCGCTGCATCAGGATATATTCCGCATAGGCGAATGTGATGAGAGGAAGTACGATATCGTACAGGATGACCAGGGTCGCGATGTCGATCCGAAGTCCTACCACCGTGACCGCTGGCAGCATGGCCACCAGTGCAAGAGGTATAAGGATAAAGATCGAATAGAGGATATATGTTGGAGTCTTGAGCATTGCCGCAAAGGCATTCATGAGGTTCTTCGTTCCATCGAGGACGATATCCAGCGCACGGTTTAATGTGATTATGCGCTGCGCTTCATCTGGCTCACTGGCCGAACTTTTGACGAGGTGCAGGGATCGCTTGAAATATTCACTATTCTTGCCCCACAGTTGAGTAAAGTCCAGCACGGCATCATCCATGCTGCTATACATGCGAACCTGCAATCTCCATAGCATCTTCCTCAGGTCTCTGGCAAGGGGGCGATTCGAGTTCTCGGCCGTAAAAACAATAGCCTTCTCCATATTCGAAACAAGTTTCATGGACATTATTATGTAGCTGAGGACTTCGGGTATGTCTCCCATGGATTGAATTTTCATGTACCGTGCGTGTATCTTGATGTATTCACTCAAGTACAGGAGGATCAGGACAGGTATGGCCAGCGTCAGTACTGCCAGTACGATCAGGATCTCGGTTCGAAACGTGCTGATATGGAATATGATGAGATCTGCGATCAGCATTGCCATAAGAGCGATGAATGCGCCCACGTATGAGAATAGGGCGGTCTCGAATGGCTCAACGTCGAGCCCCGTAAAAGCAATAGCATCTTTATATTCCTGACTGACGGCATTCTCAGTAGTTTCAGAGAATGATCCGATATCCCGGATCAACCATTTCATGTGCTGGGATGTGTACCGGCATCCTCTTGCATACCAGTTATCCATACTACTCCTCGGATCTGTTGAGATATGGTGCAGAATAGTGTTCGAACCACTCGCACCATTGCCTGTAGGCATGCTCATAGTCCGTCCCATCGGTCATGTTCTTCTCTGTATCCATAAGGAGCCAGAACATGTTGTTGGCTGCACTGACAGCCTCTGCTTCCACAAGCAGGGGATTGATCCGGCCATAGGCCGCCATCTTTTCCTTGATCTTCGCCCGTATGCGGATGTTGTGGGATGCGGCCTCTATGGTCATCCCCCATTTCTTCGCGATCTTGCTGATGAGTTCGGATTGTCCCCTGTCCATTATATTCGTGGGACGATGGCAGTCCTGAGTGGCATCATATAAAAGAAGATCTGAGAATATTTCGGAGACACTGGCATTATCATCCCAGTTCCCGCTGACCTCGGATATCTCCGTGACCCGTCGCTTTTTACTCATTCCTCCACCTGACCGGGTATTTGCACAAATGATAACAGCGTCGGTGGATCTGAATGATGCAGGCGGTACCTGCAGGGTATGGACGATACGCTCGTAAACAGCTTTTGTGGATGCGCCATGGATCGTGCCGATGACTGAGTTGCCGGCGGTACCGACCTGCATTGCCTCGTACAGGACCTTCACTTCCGGACCGCGGACCTCCCCGATCACCAGTGATGAGTTGCCCATTCGCAATGCTGCACGGAGGGCCACATCTGGCTTCATCTCAACATTCGAGCTGAGTATGGATGATCGGGCGCTCATTCCCTGCACCTTCCATCCAAGGCGCTGGAGTTCATTGATGGGTATTTCCCTGGTGTCCTCGATGGTAAGTATCCTGTATCTCTGGGGGATCTCCATGATCATTGCTGTTAACAGGGAGGTCTTTCCTGAGCCAACGTCTCCAGCCACGAGCACCGATGATTGTCCATCGATCAAAAAGCTCAAGAGGCCAGCGGTAAATGGAGATATCGATCCTGCGTTCAGGAGTTTTGGTAGGGTCCAGGGTGTGTTTGCGTGTTTCCTGAAAGCGTAGGCTAACCCATTGGCACTTAGTGGGTCTCCGATGACGGATACACGCACACCGAACTCCTTCAGGTCCATCTCCAGTACAGGAGTTGCTTCTCCAAAGGGGCGACCGCTGATAGCCCTGAACCGGGAGACCATGGAATCCAGATCGTCCTGGGATAGGTAAATGTTGGTGATGCATTCTTCACCTTGCCGTACCACATTAACCGGGTTCAAATCTGCAGGTGCATTAATGTAAACATCGGTTATATCGGGGTCTGATAGTATATCCTCCAGGATGCCGAGCCCGGTGGTATATTTTGCAAGCAGGTCAGAGAATATCTTGATCTGCCCCGGGATAAGGCTGAGGTCATGCATGTCAGCGTCCTCTACCAGTAATTTTTTGGCAAGCCTCCTGAAATATTCACGCGAGTTCGCAGGATCTGCAAAGTTCATGTTTTCCGGTCTGTGGCGGATCATCTTTTCACGAACTCTTTCTATCTGTTTCAGCTCATCCATTTTCAGGTTATATTCCATTGGTGTTACGATGTAGAGGTTCTCTGGACGATCCGTCAGTTCATATATTGAGACCTGCAGTTCTCGCCCTTCGTGATGTGAAATGTCATAGCATTCAAGGAAACGTGTGTTATGGGGTGGTTCTGTATAGATTCGCGAAGTGGAGAAGGCGGGTCTGACATGGGATCGTATGTTCCGGTCATAATCAAAGGTGGATGTATCCAGATCCTGATACTCACAGAGGTGCTGGATCTCGAAGGTCAACCGTTTCAATTCATCGACCACAGCACGCAGTTCATCAATACCTCCGCCATATCCGACATTTGAGGGATGTTTGAGGTGCTGTGATAATGAGTCTATGTCCAGTCCAAGAAGCATGTGGCATGCTTGTACAGGGTCATGTTGCGAGACATCGATGATCTGGTCAATCAGATCCTTGATCTGTTGTCCAAATTGTGTTGCTTGGTCGTGGCCGCACTTATGATGTGTGATCGCCAGGTCCGTATAGTTACTAAGGTGGTCCTGAAATCGTGTAAGGAGGTACAGGAGAGCAAGGCTGTCGCCCTCGATATCACGTTCATAGAGATGTGACAGTGTAACCCTCTCAACACTGGGTTCCATGAGCAGTATCCTGAAGATATTCCGTCGGCAGTTGTCATCATTGAGCGATGAGGAATGGGGACAGTCTCTGCAATTAATGGAGATGGATCTCTGGTTCTTCGTATATCTGTACCTATACTTGCAGAGTGTTGTATCGTTGTCCTTCTTATCAATGATCAAGTTAAATATTTTCATTGTCCAAGCCACTTTTTTGCCTTACTACTAATTTTAGTGGCAATATTACAGACAACTACTAAAACATTGCTACATCATCCTGGGCGACGGTGGTCCAGAAATCCCGCGACCACAGCCGTGGGATCGGTCATAGCTTCCCTCCGATCATCATAGTAATTCTATCTCATGAGTGGGATGGCCGGAGGGACCTTATTTCTTAGGATCAGACGATCGTGTGATCGTTCTTATCACCGCGTCCGATCCCTTTGTAGACAAAACCTTCATTGATGTACCGGTCCGCATCCACAACATTCCTGCCGTCAATGATGATTGGAGACTCCTGTCCCATCTCCTTCTTCAACCGGGCAGGGTCAAGTTTGAAATAATCGGAATGTCCTGTCATGATGGTCACAACGTCGGCATCCTTAACCACTTTTAAAATATCAGTTTCTATGGTAACGCCCGGATATTGCAGCACATGGGGATCGTGTACCATAGTCTCACAGCCGTCTCCTACTAGCAGGTCCTTATAGGGTTCAGAGGGTGGGTTTCGTGCATCGTCCGAATCATTGATGAAGGCCCATCCAAGGATGGCCACCTTTGCCTCACCCACACGTTTCCCTATTTTCTTCAGGGCATCCAGTGTCAGATGATATGTATGGTTCGGCATGAAATCGTTGACATTTCGGGCCAGGATGTAGATGGAATCCTTTCCTTCAGGGTAATCGAGTTTTCCATCTCCTAGCATTTTCACACCACGCTCCAGATGGTAGGTGTCCTTGGTCAGGCAGTGGCCACCGACTCCGGCTCCCGGCCAGAGCATGGCTCGGGTGATTCCCTCGCCCTTCAGGCTGTCCACACCTGTGCGGACATCATAAAAATTGATGCCCATGGCCTCGCAGTACAGGGCCAGCTGGTTGGCGGCTGCTATCTGCAGGTCTCGGAAGGTGTTCTCTGAGGTCTTGGTGACCTCGGCTGCGGTGGCGGTCATGGGGATGATCTGGCCTTTGGTAAGGATCGGGGTATACAGTTCCACGGCCCGCTGCGTGCTGGCGTCGTCGATGCCACCCACAATGCGGTCGTGTTCCTGGATGTTTCTTAGCAAGCGGCCCACCATCACTCGCTCAGGGGCGTGTGCCAGTGCAAAGTCCTCACCTGCGACCAGGCCGGACTCCTCCTCCAGGACCTCCCTGGCCAGCCCCCCGGTCGTGCCTGGCGTGATGGTCGATTCGAGCACCACGAGCATTCCTTTTCTCAGGTACTTGCCGACATTGCGTATACCTGCAATGAGGGCACTAAAATCAGGTTCCAAGCTGGCTGGATCCGAGAACGGGGTCTGGATGGCCAGGGTCACGGCATCCATTTCAGATATTCTGGAAAAATCCGATGTGCATTCAAACTTCTCTGCATTGACAATCTTTTTCAGTAGTTCTTCGAGCCCTGGCTCTTCTCCTTTGAGGGGACTTTCCCCCTTGTTCAGCATGTCGATCTTATATCCTGATGACGGAGAATCCCTCTGGAATCCCAGCACATGATAATAATTCTCAGAGTCTGCAAAAAGGGCGGCTGCTGGAATACCCACATACCCCATACCCAGTACACCAATGTTCCTGATCGGTCCTCTGTTCTCAAGGATCGAAGTTAGTTTGTTGTTCATGATCTCCACTCATTATAGGTATTTGATGATACATACCGAATAACATACTTATGCAATTTAATATTCTTTTATCTTATATATTTGTTTCAATACAGGTGTTATGATACTTTTGATATCTGTCTCTGATACTCATAATACCAATAATTTCTATAATACCCGATTTCATTATACTTAGTGCCTATTATTGTATTCTGATATGGTCTGTAGATCGACTACAGTTCATTTTGTACCATCTCCTGAGTTCATATGTGGTCTTCTCCTGTCATTTTGACCAACAAGTTTAAAGATGAGGTTAACAATTCTGAAGTGCTATTTGGGCGTGTGGCCTAGCCAGGATATGGCGGCAGCCTCCTAAGCTGTAAACCAGGGGTTCAAATCCCTTCACGCCCGCCATTTCATATTTATCCTCGTATATCCATTACCCGCCACCAATTCGTATTGTGATATCAGGAGAGGTCTCAAAATTTGATACGAAAAGCCATGTTAAAGGATGTTGTATCCATTAAAGATATCATCAACGGTTATGCAAAGGAGGAATTAATGCTCCCTCGGTCTGTGGGCGAGCTTTATGAGTGTATCCGTAATTTCTATGTGTATGAGAAAGAAGGTGAGGTAATAGGGTGTTGTGCACTTCAGGTTGTGTGGGATGAGCTTGCAGAGGTCATGTCATTTGCGGTGAGGGCTGACCATACAGGTAAGGGCATCGGCACAAGGTTGTTATTGGCATGTCTTGAGGATGGGCATAAGCTGGGCGTGAAGAGATTTTTCACACTGACATATGCTACTGACTTCTTTGAGACGAATGGATTTATGCGCGTGGACAAATCAGAACTTCCACATAAGATATGGAGTGGATGTATCAAATGCCCCAAATTCCCAGACTGTGATGAGGTAGCATTAATACGCGATTTTGACTGAAAACAATCGTACGAAGGCTTATTGCTAAATGGATCATTATTTCAGGAACAATGATTCTGGGAATCAGTCTTATAAATAATTCAGATCAATCTATAAACAATTATTCCATAAGGATAGGTCATCATGTTAAAAACACGTCTGAGGGACTTTATAGTTACAAAGGAAAACTGGATATTCGCGGTGGCAGACTATTTCCATCCAGATGGCATCAGATCAACACTCAGGTATGTGCCAGATAAGGGTGGGGACCGTGAGCTCAATGGTATAAGGTACAAAAAGTACGATTTTGATGTGGCATTTGACTATATGCAAGAGCATAGGCCTGAATGGGTCCAGGATGTCCACGTCGTACCCGAGGATCAGGTGAAGGGGGTTCTACATCCGTCTGATCGCATTCCCGAATACGTAAAGGAAGATAAGAGGGTCAGGGCCATCGTACAGACGCTGCTTGAAGCGGGCATCCCGGAATCAAAGATGGGGGTTACGGGTTCCATGTTACCTGGATTACAGATTTCTTCCTCGGATATTGATTTTGTGGTATATGGTAATGCTTGGTTCAATGCGCGTGATGCGGTAGCAAAGGCAAAATCCGAAGATGGGCCAATCGAAGAGATCGATGAGGATATGTGGCGACGTATATACGACAAGAGGGTCCCTGAGATCTCCTATAATGAGTTCATACTCCATGAAATGCGTAAGGGGAACAGAGGCATGGTGGATGGCACTTATTTCGATCTGCTTTTCGTAAGGGATTGGGAGCAGATCAAAGAGCCAATTTGTCGTGGAGAGGATATCGGTGCCATGAGGATCGAGGCAAGGGTAACCAATGCCGATCTTGCTTTTGATAACCCTGCTGTGTATAAGGTCGATCATGAGGAGATAGATCACGTTCTCTCATATACCCATACTTACGCAGGACAGGCTCTTGCTGGCGAGATAATCGAAGCACAGGGTGTTGTGGAAAAGATCGGCAACATCAAACGTTTAGTGGTTGGCACGTCCCGGGAACCGAAGGGAGAATGGATGCGATCGCTCACACTGCTTGAAGAGAATGGTTGCATATAAGCGAGTGTATCAGCCACCACCGGTAACCTGTGAGACGTCTTCCAGACTCAGGGCCATAGCTTCTTTAGCCTGTTCCTTGAGGTATTCCTTTGCTTGACCGGTTGTGACCTTGCGCTGCTTTGCTGCATGAGTATGTTCTTGTGTCAAACGAAGTGTCGAGGTCTGATAATAAAGTTGTGTGGTATCGAGCAGTGCCCAGATCCCCTCTTCATTTATCTTGAGTTCGGTCACAATACCGATGGTACCGGTATTGATATATTTTACAGTTGATCCAATATTGATCGGATCCCCTTCGATATCAGCGGTTTCAACAATGTCTGTTCCATCCATGATCATCACAACATATGTCCTTATCCCTGTGCGATCTCCTCTTTGAGTTCGGCAAGTGTTGCGACCCGTTCGGCAAATGCATTGTGGCGGTGGATACTTTCTTCATTGATCTGTTTTATCGTAATGATCGCATCATCTGGCACATAGTCAAATTCTTGCACGACCTTCTGGGCCATGGTACGTACACAATCTTCGACGAATTTTGGGTTCATGTGAGCGGTCTCGACCACGAATGCTTCATCCTCGCGTTTCAAAAGTTCAAATACATTGGAACTCATGGAATTTTCGATTATCTCTATTATCTTCTCAAGAGATATCTTCACATCTCCACCTGTCTTAATGGATATGATCCCGCGACCACGTTGATTATGTGTGGCCATAGGTACCCTGTTCAGGAATAGGGAGATGGTCTTGTCGTCGATTCCCAGATCCTTTAAGTTAGATTTAGCCCTGTCGCGCATGATTTCCTGGGCGCATGGGCAGGCTGTAATCCCAATGACCTCTGAGCCGATCAATTTTTTAATGATGATATCGTCGTCATCTCTGCGTATGGCAAGAGCTTCGGCAAATATGTCCACAACTTCCTGACACTGCAGTTTTTTAACAGGTGATTCCCTTTTGATCACATATTCACTTTTCATCCGGACTTCTGCCTGGGTCGCGTATTCATGACGTGTCAACAGGTTCCGTGCGACATCGGAACATAATTCCTCGATCTCGTACACGGGTGCTTCGATCGCGTTTTCAAGAACTTCATCAATAGCTTCAAAGTTCCGGGAAAGGTTTGCACCTTTTCGATCAGAGGGTAGATCAACAAAGATGTCAAAAGTAGAGATAAGCACGATGGGTCGTTTGTCCTTTCTTTTGATCTCAACAAGCTTCTTTACGTCGGTTACACCTACACGTGTCAAGTTTACAGGTATTTTAGGCCTATCTGCTTGGACATCAGGTAAATTTATAATTGGGAGTTCCATTTATATAACCTCTAAATAGCTAGGATGTGTTTGATGGTTATTTCCGATTTATAGTTGAAAATGGTTCATTGCATGTAAATGTTTTGTTAGGACTTTCGTTTGGTAATGTGTTCCATCTGCGCCACACTCTACATATACATATAGTTATCGCATCAGACGAAGCAAATCACCTGTAATATTCTTTCCAAATAGAGCACTTCATAATAATATGTCTGTTAAATCATCATCATACGGTAACATTAGAAGAAAAACATTTATACTGCATCTGTATATGTATTATAATAACCGTTAACGGGTAAATCAGGTGATATAATGTCTGAAACAAGAAATTTTGTATTACGGGATGAGGATGGGAACGAGCATGGT
>JAYEHR010000095.1:0-10629 GCA_034659615.1 Methanobacteriota archaeon
ACCCCAGTACTCCATCAGCTTGCGTATATATATACCTTTCTTATAAAGTTGTTTGCTATGTGTAGTTTTGTGATAGAAACACTTATTTATAGCAATAGCCAGATGTTACTTCAACGGTTTTACTGGTGTTGAAATGATGTCCGATGGTTCAAAAGATCAGGAGATCCTGAAGGTCCTTCAGGAGATCAATAGTAAGATGGATAGGTTGCTTGTGCAGAATCCACCTGAAATTGACAGAAACAATACTCTCCTCGAATCCCTGGATGTGATGACCCTTTTGTCGCTGCCTGACCATCTGCGCACCACGGCGACCGCATTGTTAGAGCTGGACTCCGCGACCGCCGAGGAACTTGCAAAGAAAACACATAAGGAACGCGCGGTGGAGAGCAGCTATCTCAACCAGCTGGTCCGTATGGGTTACGTATCAAAGTTGCGCAAGGGGAGGAAAGTATATTTCAGCATCGGGGAATGTCTGAATCGTTAAACAGTATCAGTACTGCCTGTTCATGTTTGCTATTTCCCCTGATACACGGGAGTCGATTCTCAATTCCTTTTGTATATTGTCAGTTTTCGTCGGCTATAAGATGGACCCCGTTTATATTCATCAGTTACATTAATGTTAATGGTAGTAAGTAATGTATATCATCCTGTTCATGGTGACATGTTTCATGTTAGGGCACTCTGGTCTTATATTGGAATATACATCCACAAAATGATATAAGAATAGGGTAAATTGTGGTCATCTTTATATAAATAAAAACGCCTTTTGGCTCCTGCTTAGGGGATAGGGCATGAGGATAGTTATATGAGTCTGATACTTGCAATCCATTCGTCGAAAGGTGGGACTGGTAAGACAAGCATTGCGATCAATCTTGCCTGCGCCTATGCACTCTCGGGCAAGAATGTATGTCTTCTGGACATGGATATGAAGGCACCCAGTTCATTCAACAACATGTTCCCCCATCCCGAGCGCTGGCTTAATGATGTCCTTAATGGAGAATGTAGCATCAAAGATGTGATCGTGGATGCTACAAACGAGGTTGCTTCCGAGGGGAAGATCTATGTTGGTTATTCCAATCCCAACATCGGTGCTATCCGTGACATGTCTGGAAAGGACCGAAAATGGCAGGCAAGGGCGCTCAAGTTATTAATGATCGCCAGAACGGAACTGATCAACTCTGGCATCGATGTGATACTGCTGGACACGGCGCCAGGCGTGGATTTCATATCGGTGAACTCCATTGCGGCATCGGATCATGTGTTGATGGTGGTCAAACCAGGTGAGTGCAACCTGCAGGGTATGCGACAGGTCATCGATGGGGTATACAATTCCCTGGGAAAGAATTATGTTGTCGTTGAGAACATGTGTCATGAGGGTCAGTTATCCCTATGTGGCAGCAAAGTGGGAATTCCTTCCATGATATCTATCCCATGTGCGTGTGATGTATCCATCAAGGGCAATAGCGAGGTGTTCACTCTGACAAGGCCCCAGCATATCTTCTCCACATCGATCTTCGATCTAAGGGATACGATCAGTTATATGCTGGAAAGGCCCTGAAACGTCCATCATTCATCCATCTTCTTTTCTGTTTTGAGGACATCCTTAACATCTTTCTTGACATAGTCCAGAAGTTCGTCCATCTCAGCATCCTTGACCGTTTCTTCGATCGAATCCGATTCAGAGGATATGTTCCGGAGGGCAAGGACGACGAGGAAGATCGGGATGGTGGCAGATAGGGTCAGAACTGTCCGTTCTACAGGATAGATGAAGTACACCGACCGGAAGATGTCGGCGGGCAGGTCCATCAAGATGATGGCTGCGGTACTCCCTGCCATATGGTCGGATAGGGCGGCGAGCAATGATGTAAGAAAGAGGTACACGAACGTGTGTACGCTGGTGTAGCGCGCCGTCCGTGGATACAGGTGGTAATAAGCAACAAAAAGTACCAGGATCACGATATGGAACCAGGGGTAGTAGTAGGCCTCCCGCCCGATGGAGGTGGCATACCATAACACGATCAGGGACGACAATGCCAGTACTGCTTCCCGTTCCTTTCTGATGATGCAGAGCACGGCCACAAAGGACGAGAGTGCCAGGATCAGGGGGTCATCATTGTGAAGGTGCTGCTACCCAGATAATTGCTGTTCGTCAGCAGATGTGTCAGGATCCCACTGAATGTTATGAATGGTCCCCAGTAGGGGCCGAGCAGCATACCGTTCAGTACACCGGCCATCAGAGCGGAACTGATCCGCACGCTTTCGATTCCAATGATGCTGAGATCGGGTAACCAGCTGGAAAAGTATGTGAGAATGAAGGCTGCTATCAGTACACGTTCCTGACATTTCGCTTTTTCATGAGAAGGACATGTATATCAATTAGCACATTATTGTATTTGACTGTGCTTCATATATACTTTCTCATCAATCTGTCCATCAGAAGTGATATATACCTTCATATCAATTGACGGATTTGATAACTATGATGTTGATCGGAGAAGCACTAATAGGCGAGGATCCAGAACTCGCACACGTTGATCTTATGATAGGGGATAAGGAGGGTCCTGTAGGGCAGGCGTTCGCAACAGGCATGACGCAGCTCTCAGCAGGCCACACTCCGCTCCTATCCGTGATCCGCCCGAACCTGCCCACGAAACCATCCACCCTGATCGTGCCCAAGGTTACGGTAAAGAATATGGACCAGGCTGCGCAGATATTTGGTCCTGCACAGGCAGCGGTCAGTAAGGCGGTGGCTGATGCTGTGGAAGAAGGCATCCTTGCCAAAGACAAGGCTGAAGACCTTGTCATTGTGGCGAGTGTGTTCATCCACCCACAGGCAGTTGATTACAATCGTATATACAGATATAACTACGGGGCTACCAAACTGGCGCTGAAGCGCGCGCTTGAGAGTTTCCCGGACATTGACACGGTGCTGGAAGAGAAGGACAAAGCAGCCCATGCGATCATGGGATTCAAGGTGTCAAGGCTATGGGATGCACCATATCTGCAGGTAGCACTGGATAACCCTAACCTGGCCGCCATCACCAATGTGGTCAAGCAGCTCCCCAATAGCGACCACCTTATACTGGAAGCAGGCACTCCTCTTATCAAGCGGTATGGTGTGGATGTTATCTCAAAGCTTCGTGAGATCAGGCCTGATGCGTTCATCGTTGCAGATCTGAAGACCCTTGACACCGGCAACCTTGAGGCACGCATGGTGTCGGATGCGACCGCTGATGCCATCGTGGTCTCTGCCCTGGCCCCAATTGCAACACTGAACAAGGCCATTGCCGAGGCTCACAAGACCGGCATCTATGCTGTCATGGATACATTGAACCAGCCGGACCCTGTATCTGTGCTCGAACAGCTGGATGAGTTACCGGATGTGGTGGAGTTGCACCGTGCCATCGATATCGAGGAAACTGCCCATGCATGGGGCAGCATTGATGACATCAAAGAGATCGCTGAGAAACGTTCCACGAAGATACTGGTGGCTGTGGCTGGTGGTGTCCGTGTGAACACGGTGCCCGATGCTCTCAAGGCAGGTGCCGATATCCTGGTGGTCGGACGTGCGATCACCAATTCCAAGAACATCAAACAGGCAGCAGAGCAGATCCTCGAGGGTATGGACAAGCCAGAGATCGATCAGTTCAGGGTCATGACCGATTTCTGAAACGTGTGAACATCTCACACGTCCCTTTCTATTTTTCAGGAGGTTTCAATTTGAGCTCACCATTGATCGTTGTGAATTTCAAGACATATCTTCAGGGTACAGGAGAAGGTGCTGTAGAGATCGCTCGCGCATGTAGGGATGTGGGTGCATCATCAGGGTTGACCATCGGGGTCGCGCCCCAGCTGTGCGATGTTTACCGTGTGGCATCCCAGGTGGACGTGCCGGTATACTCCCAGCACGTGGATGGTGTTGGTGCAGGCAGTTTTACCGGTCATGCGTTCGCCAGGTGTGTCAGGGATGCAGGTGCCTGTGGGACACTGATCAACCATTCAGAGCGTCGGCTGCGCCTTGCGGATATCGATGCGTCCATACAGGCCTCGAAGGAGGTCGGGCTAAGCACCATCGTGTGCACGAACAATGTGGCCACCACAGCAGCAGCAGTTGCCCTTGGTCCGGATTATGTGGCAGTGGAACCTCCTGAACTGATCGGTTCCGGTATTCCTGTATCAAAGGCAGATCCTGATGTAGTGAGGGGTTCAGTGGCCGCGGTCGAGAGGATCGATCCGGATGTGAAGGTCCTCTGCGGCGCAGGGATCTCAAAAGGAGAAGACCTGAAGGCTGCAATGGAACTCGGTTCAGTGGGAGTACTGCTGGCTTCGGGGATCGTGAAGGCAGAGGATCCGATAGCTGCACTGGAAGACCTTGTCAGCCTGATCAGGTGAATTACCAGTTTTGAACGTCACAGGTTCATCCATCCGATGAACAGGAACAGAACCGCCAGTCCCAGTTTCAATCCCATGGATAGTTCCACGTTGAAACGACGGACGACCATGTTCGAGATGCCTATGGGTGGTGGTGATATCAGCAGGGCTGCCAGGAACAGTGGGATACCGGCAAGGAAATTCTTCTCGATCAGTATCAGGTAAAGACCCTGTATTCCCAGGTAGATACCGAATATGGCGACAAAGAACAGACCCATCTTGTAAAAACGTAGGTATTTCACGATGTTTTGAGTAGGTAATTTGCTGTTTGGTCCTGTTCCTTTATTTTTCAAATGATCACTTCCATATTGGAATATGCATTTTCATTTTGTCCCCATTACATAAATAATAACCACACTCATCGTATCCTGCATCCCAGTCGCCGGAGCATTTCCTCAACATCTCCCTGTACATCACCGGGTTGCAGATCTTCTATTATTCGGATGCGGAATGTCACACTCACATGGTCGCTGTCCTGCAGGCCGGTATAGGTGTCTACTATGTCTACAGAGATGATCCTCTCGTCCATATCGATGATCTCCCTGAACATCTCAGGATCTGATCCGTGAGGGATGAACGCCGAGATGTCACGCTGGCAATGCTTGAGCACTTCTCCTTTCCAGTGGATAAGTTCGCTATCGGAGAGCAACTGAACGTTCTCGATGAGAAGGATGGTCGTGCTGCCGCCTTCTGTGAGACTAACGGTTCTGGGTGTGACCTTCTCGATAATTCCCATATGGGTCACACCGGAGTAGATATGGCGTATTCCCCGCTCTTTGCCTATGGAATGGATCAGTTCTTCGAACTCGGCGATCTTGGAATTGATGAGCTTGTCGGAGCGGCGCAGTGCAGAGTGCGTATCCCCAAAATGAACGGCTGCATCCTTCATGTTCTGGCAGAACTCATCGGTCTCATGGTTGCGTACCATGGATGATACCTGCTCACATTCCTTCAGGAATACATCATGCACCTTGAGGACCTCGGGGTTCTCCATCTGGATAAGTGCATAGAGGTAGGGGTTCTGGCCCAGGATCCGACCCACGAAGTCCAGCATGATCTCATAGACCGGGCTCATGAAACGCCTGGAACTCTTCACATCGAAATCGAGTTTTTGCAGGGTGGAACCTATGGTGATGTAGGCAAAATGGGTAAGTCCCTGTACCACGGATACGAACTGGTCATGCTCGGTAGGGTCGATGATCTCGATATGTGCTCCATTATCCTCCAAAAGGGAATGGATCCGGTCGAACCATATCTCGCACCGTCCCTCCACCGGGCTCAGGATCACGATCTGACCATGCAGTGAGGGGATGGATGGACCGAACATGGGATGGGTGCCGATGATCTCCACATCCGCGGGTGCATATCGTTGCATGGCCTCCACGGGTCCTTTCTTGAGGGAGGTCAGGTCCATCAGCAGGCTGCCGGTCTTCATCCCGGGTGCTACCTGCCTGATCACATCGGTGGTGATGTCAATGGGGACCGAGATGATCACGATATCGCTGTCATCGACGGCACCGTCCAGGTCCGCTGCGAAATCCACTCCCAGCCGCTCGGCCACGTCCACACGGTGGCTGTGTCCCCATACTGTTACTTCATATCCATGTTCCTTGAAGAAGGGGGCGAACCATTGTCCCATCTCTCCGGTACCCCCGATGATGAGGACCTTCATGATCGGAGTGCCTCCAGGACAGCGTTCTTCATGATATTGACAGGAGGCTCGACCCCGGTCCAGATCCGAAATGCCTCAGCTCCCTGGTGCACCAGCATCATGACACCGTTGATCCCGGTCGCGCCCGCAGCCTCTGCTTCCCTGAGTAGCTGAGTACGCAGTGGATTGTACACGATATCGAACACCGTAAGATCCGGATGCATCTGCTCACGTCTGGCAATGCTGGCCGATGTTGCGGGATACATTCCCACGCTGGTGGCATTGACGAGTACGTCTGCCTGCCCAATCAGTTCGTCGAGCCGTTCTGTCCCGAATCCCCTGACCCCGATCGCTGAGGCCAGTTCAACAGCACGTTGTTCGGTACGGTTTGCGATCATTACTTCTGCTCCCTGATCATGGAACTGGAACCCTATGGCCCGGGCAGCACCCCCTGCTCCAACGATGAGAACTCGTAGGCCATCGATATCCACGCCGGCATCGGCCAGTGCCCGCTGGGCTCCGATACCGTCTGTATTGTAGCCACAGATCCCGTTATTCAGGTCGATGGTATTGACGGCTCCGATACTGGATGCCAGAGGGTCTGCATCCACGATATTCAGAGCTTCCTGTTTTAGGGGTACCGTAATGTTCAGTCCCCCAAAACCCAGTGCCTTAGCACCCAGGATAGCATCCTCCAGGGACGCGGTATCCACCCTGAATGCATGATACGCACACTCCATGCCAAGTTCCTTGAACGCTGCATTGTGCATGGCAGGGGACATGGAATGTTCGATGGGGTTTCCCAGGACACCGAAGACGGTTTTTATAGGATCATCCCCATGGCCTGTCGTAACTGGTCCACTCTCAGCTGTCCGGGAGCTACGCTCTGGTCCACAGCGCCATAGGTGAGGACCGAGCCATAACAAGGTGCGATGATGCGTGTATGGCTCCCCATCGTTCCCATGGATATGGTGGACACCGGCCCGGTAGCGTCCAGTGTCACCTGCAAAAGGTCGAGCACATCCTGTAGACACTGGGGCATCACTGCCAGTTTTGCGATATCTGCACCTGCCTCAAATGAGTTATTGAGGATATCTTTCATCTGCTTTTGTGAGGGGGTATGTGAAAACTCATGTGAGGAAATAATGACAGTGGTGTTGTGTTCCCTGGCATTACGAACAAGTTGCTCTCTTCTGTCCCTGTCGGTCGATAGTTCGATATCCACGGCATCGACCAGGGGGATGACCTCTGCTAGCAGGGTGATCCTATCCTCTTCTGTCCCTGCCCACTGACCGCCATCATTTTGTAATCTATTGGTTGCAATACACGGAAGATGCGTTGCCTGGCGTAGCTGAGAAATGATCTGCCGGGCATCGGCCAATGTCCGCACACCCAACAGGTCCAGCCGCAGCTCCAGTATATCAGCACCAGCGATCTCTGCCGTGTTTGCCAGAGTTATCGGATCAGCGGCGATGGATGCCACAATGGCTGTCCTGTTGTCCAGGGCGATGTCTGCGATATGTACCATATTTCATTTCTCGATGATCGTCTCGTCCACCTTCATGCCAAAGTGCCGGCCGCTGGTCTCCACATGTACCAGTACCTGGTCACCTTCCTTGAGGTCGGCCACGGAGATGGGATGCCCGCCGGTGTCCACCAGTCTGATCGTCTCGGCGTTCTGCAGTATGTTCTTGATGATCTCTCCGTTCGCCTCAGCCTCAACGAGCATCATTGGTCTGCGTTCGATCTTTACCCGTCCGACAATACCTGGCCGCTGGTTCCCGTTCGAGTCCACGATGGTGACCTCATCCCCGGAGTTCAGTTCGCTGAGGTAGCGGGTACGATCGCCCACACGAACGTAGGCATGCACTGCACCGGCATTGACCCTGAATGGTCGGGATGCCACATAGGGACTTTCCTCGGATTCGGAATGCACCAGGAAGAGGCCGCCTGAGCGGGAGCCCACGAGCATTCCTTCACCCTTGCTCATTAGGTTGCAGGTATCCACACAGACCCGGTCGGCCATTCCGACAGGCTCCACTTTGGTGATGGTGGCGGTGGTCAGTTCGATCTTGTGGACACCGGCCATCTCCGCCAGTGCGGTCGTTCTCTTGATGGCATTAGGATCGTCCGAATCCAGGAGCACGCCGTCGGATCCATGTTCCAGGGTCTCCAGGGCCAGTTTTGCCTCGTCCGCGTCCCTGACACCCGATATGATCCGGACGTCCACGTCCTGCAGGTTGGCGATGAGATTCTCCAGGGGGATGACCTTCCAATCGGTCCCGACGGCGATAAGGATATCACATTCCTTCCCGAGCTCTACCGCAAAATTCTCATATGCTTTGTTCTTGATGACCACATAGCCAGCAACCTTCCTTCCCTCCTCTTTCAGGCGGATGGCGTTGATGATGTCAAGTGATCCGCCGATGTCAGAGGAGAGAGGACGTGTCCCATCTCCCTCACCACCCTTTCCCACGACCACGATATCGGCACCGGTAGTTCCATCAGAACCGAAAGCTGCGACATTAATATCACCCAGTTCCCGTACCCTTTCCACGTCATTGGCGTTGACCAGGATGCAATCCACCCCGGATTCCAGTCCGGTGGTGATCCTGTCCTTGCGTTCATCCCAATCTTTCTCATCTGCCTTGATCCAGACTTCCTTGTTCATAGCAAATCTCCTTTGTTTCAACATAACATTTCCATTGCTTCTTCGACCGTTTTGTCCCGGTGCACGATCTGCGTTATCGCCCGTGTCATGCTTGCGGGGTCAGGATGCTGGAAGACGTTACGTCCTATGGCAACTCCCCGTGCACCCGCGTCCATAGCACCCCGAATCATCCGGAGGAATTCCTCGTCTGTATCCGTTTTTGGTCCACCCGCTATCACAATAGGTACGGGACAACCTTCCACGACATCCCTGAACGAGTCCACATCCCCGGTATATACCGTCTTTACGATATCAGAACCAAGTTCGGCACCGATACGTGCGGCATGTGCCACCTTCTGTGGATCACGCGGATCTTCGATCCTCTCTCCCCGGGGGTATATCATGGAGAGGAGGGGGATGCCCCACTCATCACACTGCTGCGCCACATGCCCGAGGATCTTGAGCTGCTCAGACTCGGTATCTGAGCCGATGTTGACGTGTATGGATACGGCATCCACACCCATTTTTGAGGCTTCCTCCACCGTACAGACCAGTACCTTATCATTTGGGTCCGGACCCAGGGAGGTCGAAGCGCTCATGTGGACAATGAGGCCAACATCATGACCGTATCCACGGTGTCCGTGAGCGACCATTCCTTTTTGCATAAGGATCGCGTTGGCTCCACCTTCAGCTACCTTGTTGATGGAATCTGCCATATTGGTCAGTCCCTTGATCGGACCGTCTGATATACCGTGGTCCATGGGCATGATGACCATGTTACGGCTCTTCCTGTCCATTACTCGTTCAATACGTATCTTCTTTCCTATTTCTGACATAAACGTAGTCTCCTTCTGGATCTTGCTGTAAGGCCACTATGGCCACTGTGCTAGTATGTGACATAGTAGCACGATTCTGGTATTTATACTTTTTCCAGCAATTAGTATTGTGTTTGTATCGTCCTGTTGTTAACGTTCTTTGTTTGTAAAGTGTCTCATGTTCTATGATCTTGAAATACGATGCTCTATTTTGAGCAGAACCTATTTAAAGCCGTTTCCTTTTCCGATCATTCTTATAATCTATGTGTATCGGTGTTTTTCAGTATGCGATAATGTTGTCTATCTACTGGAATATCCTTATATGTCAATATGTCGTTAGGCAAATTAATACTTACAGGTTTTGATCATCATGAGGGAGCTTAAGATCTTTGTCATCAACAACTATGGTCAGTTCTACCACCTGATCCACCGCACCGTACGGGACCTGGATATGGATTCCCGCATCATGCCGAATACTACGCCGGTGGATGATATCCTTGCCGAGGAACCGGATGGCCTGATCCTCAGTGGGGGTCCCTCCATGAACCGCGTTGGACTGTGCAGCGAGTACGTGCAGCAGATCGACCGACCCATACTGGGTATCTGCCTGGGTCACCAGTTGATCGCCCGGACGTACGGTGGCAAGACCAGTTCCGGCACGTCCGGCGGATTTGCGGATATCGATGTCGAGATCCTCGAGGAGGATGATATTCTCAAAGGTCTGGCCCCCACCACATCGGTCTGGGCATCCCATGGTGACGAGGTCACTGCCATGCCCGAGGGATTTATCCACCTGGCCCGCTCACAGGTGTGCGAGATCGAGGCGATGCGCCACCAGAAGCGCCCCATCTATGGTGTACAATGGCATCCGGAGGTTGCTCACACCGAAAAGGGGGAGGATCTGTTCCTGAACTTCTTTGAGGTATGTGAAAGTTACTGATCACCTACCTACCCGTTCTCGACATTAATCTCATAATAATAAGTATACTCATCAGTCTAATCTTTTATGGAAAGTGATATATGCTACCTTTGCATATCTTATATTGACAATATAGTCAAATCTGAAATATAACAAGGTGGTA
>JAYEHR010000096.1:0-2085 GCA_034659615.1 Methanobacteriota archaeon
GAGGATTTGGTTCAACCGAACTTATTATAATATTTGCAGCGTTGAAGCTCCTGTTTGGGGCAGCAAAATTACCTGAGCTTGCTCGTTCAATATGTTCACAGAGGTGTGATCGGAGATCAGATTTCCTGTCCCCTTTCAGGCGTTTTTGGACTGCCAGCAGTAACCATTAAATACCAACGCACTCAATCCTACCCTGATAACCATGATAGCAGGACCGGAGATCGGAGTAGTCATAATTGCCATTATAGCGGCACTTCTTCTGTACAAGATATTGAAAACGATCAAAAAGATGGTGGTGAACACCATCGTCGGCTTTGTCATCCTGGTGGCCGCAAACCTCGTATTTGGTCTCGGGATCGCATATTCCTGGATCGTGCTACTGGTATGCGCGCTGGCCGGTCCCATCGGCGCCCTGTTGATCATACTGCTGAATTATCTCAACATAGCCTTCTGATCAGGCAACCTGAACACGGCGTTGACCATGTGCCTGATATATGTCTGGCCCCGGAAACGCTTTTCCCGAATGGTATCCCTGATCTCCACCGTCTCGAAGTTCCCGAACAGGACCGTGACCTCTTCTTTTGTAAAATAGTGATAGATGACCCCATTCTGGCGCAGGAACGTATCCGGTTCGACCATCTCTCCCCCATACCGCATATCCTGAATGCCAAAGGCCTCGAAAAAGACCCGGCCTCCGGGTGCGAGGACACGTTCGAACTCAGCCGCGGCTTCGTGGCGCTCCTCAGATAACAGATGCTGCATCACGCCGTAACACAGGATGGTGTCAAAGGACCGGTCGGCCAGAGGCAGGTGTGTGATGGATGAGGCCATCAGGGGTGCGTCCCGGCTCCGTCGCTCGAGTCTCTCCTTTGCTGCATGCAGGGCGATGAGCGATACATCTGTGCCACAGATATCATAGCTGTCCGTAAGAGGTAGCAGGTACCTCCCTTTCCCACAGCCGGCATCCAGTATGCGCTGGCCGGGTCGCAGGTTCGAGCGTACCTCTGAGGTGGAACGTGCCCCGCCCCAGTCCACATGGGCATGTTCCGTCTCCCATGCGGAAAAGTGGGATCGGTGGTGGGGAGGACGCATTATGGACGGTAGGTGGACGCCTCTCTGAACCGCCGGACCAGCAGATCCTTCTCCAGGGATGACAGGAACCAGCCTGCCTTGGGGCCGGACGTCTGGCCGAGCAATGCCGTGTATATGGCCCCGAACATCGTCTTCGGATTGACCTGTACCTCCTCTTCGTCAATGCCCAGTATCCGGGCCATTGCTGTGTGAAGGGATGAGCCCTCCGTCCTGGCAGTGTAGATCAGGTTATGGTAGTCCTCCCCACTGAGCTCCTCACTGTCCTCAAGGATCCTGGACAGGGCTCCCAGGAAGGCTTTCTGCTCATCGGACAAGGTCGCCGTTTGTTCCGGCAGCTTGTCCTTCACACTGAACTTCGCAAAGGGCGGCGCGTACATCTCAAGCCAGTTACCCACATTATTGGCCAGTTCCCGGATGCATTTCTCATTGGTCGTATCGTATTCTGCTCTCTTCATGATGGCCATGATGCGGTCGAAGTCCCCATCTGCTACCTGATATACGGTGGTCATGTGCTTGAATGGGATGTCCGTGTGGCAGATCCCCTTCGCATGGGAGAGTTCCAGCACACGCTTGTCGAGACCTTCGACCTCAGGATTGGCATTGAGACGTTCATATTGATCCACAAGGGTAAGCAGGGGCTGGCCCGGATCGAACTTAATGTGTTTCTCAGGCTTTGTCCGTATGATGAGGTACCGCAGGACCTCCGGTGGGACCACCTTCAGCATGTCGGAGATGGAGACCACAACACCTGTGGATGAGGACATGGCGCCCTTCTGTCCCAGCATGATCCATTCATAGACGATCGGATGCGGTGGCTCGTATCCGAAGATCTCTCGCACGATCCTTTTTCCCGTATCATAGGATCCGCCCCTTGATGCATGGTCCTTGCCGAAGGGTTCCACGGTCACTCCCAGGATCTTCCATCTGGCTGCCCAGTCCACGCGCCATGTGAGCTTTCCACCTCCTTTCATGGGTACGGTGCCGAAATGTCCG
>JAYEHR010000097.1:0-5100 GCA_034659615.1 Methanobacteriota archaeon
TACTATGTATATACTAATAATGTATAAATGTTCCGATTTCCTGTTGAAATAAAGGTATTATAGAAGATCTTGGACAAAAATGGAGTTCAGGTCAAAAAGTGTAGGAAATCTTTCGGAGATACTGATAATAAGCTTACATATAAATAATATAGATATCTTTATAGATATTAAGAGTATTATATGTGGGCATAGGGAATTGTTTCCATTGTAGAATGATCCACCCAATTCGATAATTACATTTAATATATCATCAGTGCTAAATAGACCTATTAATCGCAAGAGGGGATTCGCACGAAAGCAAACCAAAGTCATATGATGAGAAAAAATGAGCGAGCACAGGTCGGAATCGGTACCCTCATCATATTCATTTCCATGGTATTGGTGGCAGCAGTCGCTTCCGCTCTTCTGATCAAGACTTCAGGTGTGCTACAGCAAAAGGCCGCGCAGACCGGGCAGGAAACCACACGGGAAGTAGCATCGAACATGCGTATTGACCGCGTGGAAGGTGAACGTGCAGCCTATGATACAATAACAGTAACAAATGGTGTAGCATCCCCTACCAACATCTCCCTTTATAATGGTGCAATGACTGAATGGATATCTCAGAACGGTGGGTTCAATATCACGGTGGACGATGAAACCGATGATGTCAGCGACGGTTCATACTATGAACACCGGTTTACCTCCAGTGGAACATACAGTTTTACAGTTTCTGACGGTACGAACAGTACCACTGGTGCGATCACGGTCAATGATACTCTTGAATACGAGATGATATCAAAACTCCACATGACCGTATCCCTCGGACCAGGAAGTGAGGATGTAGACCTAGCACAGGCGATCGTCTATCTCTCAGATGGAGCTCATGTGGCAAATGTAAGATATGATCTATTTGATACCAGTACAAATGTGCATAAACCAACTTCTGAGTATTTCGCAGTAAGTCCTATTCGAGTCAGAGACCAGACTACGTTCAAGGCCACGCAACCAGTCCTGAGAACCGGGGATATGATGGAGATCATTATCGACATACGCAAGGTATTTGGTGCAGAGGACGATGATTATATAGGACTGGAGCCCCGGACCGAGGTTTCGCTCCAGATGAGGCCCGAAGCCGGTGCACTGGTCGTATATGACTTCACGACACCAGGGGCATACTTTAACGACAAGTACATACTATTAGGATTCTGATATGATCTCCTTTTATACCAGATATTATATGCTGATTTACGCAATATCAAAAATGTGATAATGTGAATATTTCATCGCCACGAACAAGTTCGAACACGAAATCACCCTCAATTGGACCTTCGATCACAACACCCTGATAATGTCCAGGGTTCACGGCAAGGTCACCATCAATGACCCATTTGCCATTCACATCGATCACTCCTTTTCGAAACCTCACAGGATCGCCCTCAAGGAACGTACGTTCCTTCACGTCGCTGACATACTGACACAGGATCGTATTGTTTTCCAGCATCCATCCCGAATTGGTGAGATTGCCATCCATATCCGGATCAGGGTCCACACCAAATGCCACATATCGCACATTATCGGACATTGAAAGACTGACAGTACACATCGAACCATCCTGACCAGTTGCCTCCAGATCCCGCGCATACCCATCCTGTATCGAGGATATCCCCAGGCCGGCATCCTTGAGTTGCCTATCAACATCAGCACCCTCGATGAATGGAGAGATATTACTCCAGGAGGTGACCATCAGCACGAGAATAACAGCTGTGATCGTTAGATAGACCACCATCTTGAGAGGGATGGTATCCACACCCCTGTTATCACTGAGAAATCCTGTTTGATCCCTCATGGTGGTCATGCCTCTTAATCAAGCCAGTTGAAGAACTTGTCCAGTGCCCGCCTGCGATGGGATATATTGTTCTTTTCCTCATCACCGATCTCCCCAAAGGTCCTGCGATGATATTCGAATATGGGATCATAGCCAAAGCCTCCGGACCCACGCTCCTCATGTGCGATCGTACCCTCGACCGTCCCGGTGAACACCACCGGCTCACAACCCGGCTCACAGTATCCGATGACAGATTTGAACGTGGCACTCCTGTCGGTCTCATCCTCCATCAGTTTGAGGACCTTCGGATTGCCCAGGTTATCCTCTACGAATGCAGAATACGGTCCCGGAAAACCGCCGAGTGCATGAATGAACAGTCCGGAATCGTCCACCATCACAGGGAGTTTCAATTTCTCTGCCGCCCATTTGGCACCGTATGATGCAATGGGTTCAAGATCATCTTCCTGAAGTTCCGGATATCCACTCCTATCCTGTAATACCTCGATATCCTTTGCCGCAAGGATCTCCTTTGCTTCCCTGAACTTACCATTATTGCCGGTTACAAATACCATCTTACGCATAACGACCTCTCCTCTCGATCTCTGATACCCTGCACAGCACCTCATCCGCATCGTCCAGGGTCCGTCGGTATCCCCGGCCAAATGCCTCGACCAGGTCCTCGTGATCGGTGTGCGTGCTTTCAAATGTCTGGAACAGTACATGTACGTCCACGCCTCTGGACTCTGTGGAACTACCGACGAACGCCAGCCCAAAATCGATCAGGTACACCCTGTCCTGATACAGAAGCATATTGGATGTGGTCAGGTCCCCGTGGATAATACCACCCATGTGAAGTTTACCCACGGTCTCGCCCACTTTATCACTTAGCTCCGGGGATATCATCTCCTTTATGGGCACTCCGTCAATGTATTCCATCTCGATGGTGAAATCATAGATATCATGTATGATCGGTGTGGGCACCCCACTGCGCCGGGCCTCGGATATCAGCCTGGCCTCAGCGCGGGTGCGCTCTTTGCGTATCCGCAGGTCCAGTTCCTCCAGACGATAGCGTTTAGCTACACGCTCCTTTACCACATGGCCGTTCACCACGCTGACCGTTGCCTCTGCGCCCCTTGCGATATACATGAAATTACCTCCCTCCTGTTATCCACGTGACATCCACGTCATCCGGCCTGAAATTGGGATTGACGTGCGAGCTCTCGACCGGTATCGTGCTCCCTGCATTGAACATCAGTAATCCCAGATACGCGATCATGGAACCATTGTCACCCATGAACCTTTTCTCAGGCACATAGAACGATGCTCCACGGTCGTCGCACATGATATCCAGCATCTCACGCAATCGCATGTTGGCACCGACACCGCCTGCCAGCAGTACCTCATCCTTGCCGGTGTGTGCCAGGGCACGCTCGGTGACCTCCACCAGCATGGCGAACACATGCTCCTGGAAGGAATAACACACATCCTCAAGCGATGCTTTCGCCAGGGCATCCGACGCTGCGGTGGACAGTCCTGAGAAGGAAAAGTCCATGCCCTTGACCACATAGGGCATCTCCACATACCCTGTGGCGTCCCTGGCATATGCCTCCACCTTCGGCCCGCCCGGATGTTTGAGATCAGCGTTCCTGGCGAACTTGTCCAGCGCATTCCCGACCCCGATATCAAGGGTCTCGCCAAATACCCGGTACCGTCCGGCCCGATAGGCCAGCACCTGGGAATTGGCACCACTAACATACAACACCACCGGATCCGATGCCGGCGTCTTCCATCTTCCGACCTCGATATGTGCGATACAGTGATTCACCCCGACCAGGGGCACGTCCAGTGACAGTGCCAGCATGCGGGATGCTGTTGCAACCGTCCTCAGGCACGCACCCAGCCCCGGCCCCTGGGAGAATGCGACCGCATCGATGTCGGTGGGTTCGATACCATGGGCTCGTGCCTCACCCAGCAGATCCCCGAGGACCGGGGCTGCGAACATCGCATGGTGCTGGGCCGCCTCACGCGGATGGATGCCGCCTGTTTTCGGGCGATACGTCTCGGTGACCTCGGTGATCACATCCGTCTCATCCACAATGGCCGCACTCAGGTTCCATGCGGTGCCTTCGATACCAAGTACTACTGTCAGATATAAGTCTCCTGAGGGGGTAATGGGGCACTGGAGGATATTAAGGTTACTGCTAAGTTGAGGGACCTGTCCAGTTGAGAAATGCTTTAATACCAACATGATCAATTACCAGACATGACAGACGAAAATACCAGATCCGGAAAAGACTTGGGACAGGCAGAAAAAAGAGATGCTTTGCATGCCAGCATCGGCGAGCCACACCTGCCAGACCTGTCATCCCGAATGGATGCAAATGTACTTCAGCCAATGGACGGTATCCATTACCAGCCCCACAAGACCACCGGCCTGCAGAGCGCCTCAGATATGTGGATCGATCGGGACAGGATGATAGAAGGCATCCATCGCAAGGAAGTAATTGAAGACCACCTGAAGAAAGTTCAGAACTTCAAATAATATCCTGCGCGAGATGGTCAGATGATCCCCATCTCGCTCAATCGGTTGGGCAGGTAGGTCTCGGTCACGAAATCCAGGCCCTTGCCTGCGAACGCCTGCTGTTCTGCTTTTTTCTTGATATTGAGCTGCAGGTTGAGCTGTTCTTTCCAGTAATCTGTCTTGAACCGGGGGTCCGTCAACTCACTGCGCAGGGCATCCACATCCTTATCGGTCAGCTTATCGGTGGACAGTTCATACTCCACGATATCCGAGGGCTGGACCCCCACGAACTTCGCAGCCGGCGTGGCCATGAACTCGGACAGGTGGGCACTCTTGATCGCGCCGTAGGCAACGGATGCATAGATCCGGTAGGACCAGGGGTCGCCATCAGTGAACACCACCACAGGTATGTTCAGTTCCTCGTTCATCCGCTTGATGAGCCGTCGGGTCGAACGGGCTGGCTGTCCTTTCAGGTGGACGAGGATAGCATTGTGTTCCTCATCGAAACCATTCTCAATGAGCCGAGCGTACATACCACCAGTTTCGATGGCAATGATGAACTTGGCGTCATGGTCCAGGAAATCGATATTCTCCACATTGAACGGGATCTGGTATCCGCTCTCACCGATATCCTCCTGGCAATGGATCGTACGTTGTCCACGCTTCGTCTCCTCCCGGATCCGTATCGGACCGAACATCGTAGCTCCGTCCTCTTCGGGCCGCATGTGGAAATACTCCCTCTGCAGATTGGATATGATCTCAAGGTCTTCGA
>JAYEHR010000097.1:5200-35175 GCA_034659615.1 Methanobacteriota archaeon
CTCGTACGGTCCCCATATACCCACACATCACTCTTCTCACTATATTCGATGTTGTTCTTGGTGCGGCTCGGCAGATTGACGTTCGGAACGATCTCGTCTACGAATTGGTCGTAGAGGTTCTCAGCAAGACCAAGGAGTCGATCCCTGGCAAGAGAGTCATGCTCTTTCCTGTGTTCTGGAACCTTCTTATCAGTAGCAACCATTCAGACAACCCCCTTTATAGCCCTGGCACCGGTAACCATCTCCTCTTCCAGGCCCTCCACAATGGGCGAGGACAACCTCGCAATATCGTCATCTGTCAATGACTCAAGGGAATAGGTGACCGCCTTTGATGAACCCGGGGACAGTCCCATCGTCCAGACATGGTCGTAATCGTTACCCATGGTGATCACCCTGGGTTCGGGTACTGCATTATTGATCTTGTATGGGATCATTTCATGCAGTTTGAAATCGTATTTTTTGCTCCCGAAATTCTTAGCTGTTATTGATACGTTCACGTTATCATCGCCTATTTTCTCCACCTTCCTGCTGATGAGCAGATTACCCATCACCTTTGCTACGACCGGGTTGATATCAGGGATTTCCCTATCCAGCGCCTCGGCAAGCTTCTCCGCCATCCTCGGGAGCACCTTGTTGATAATGATCTCCTTCTCTCGCCTCTTCTTGAGCGTTCCCTGCCTGCTGAGATAACGGTTTAGTTTTCTACCCACCTCTTTTATCGCCAGTTCCACCTCATCCTGGATCCCCGGGATATCCGCGATCGCATCCTTGGACTCCGAAGTGAATGGCACATTGGTAGATGCCACATGGATCAGCAGGACCGCAGGTCCCACAGGGATACCACCTCCTGGTTGGTTCACTCCATACTGTTTCCATTTGATGGACTCCACCGCATGCGTGGTCACACATCCCCCCTGCTGGTACAGCAAGGGCACACGATTGGCAAAACGCATGATATCGATGCGGTCATCCTTCTGCAGACCACCGCCATATGCCAGCCCGACCTCCACAACAAAGGGATTTCCAGAGAATACCGATGCCGAACGTGTCGTTGTTGCTATGAAATCTACATTGAACTCCTTTTCCAGTCCCTTGTAGATGAGCTCCTCTCCGATAGGAGACAGGCAATCCGTAGGAGGTGACATGATCTTTACCTTCTGGAACGCATTCAGGAGCTTCCTTGACTGATCACGGGTAATGTCCTGGGGCACAAGTTCCGGATCAAGCCCCGATGCCATACATATCTCCTCTGAGGTCAGATGACCGATCTTGGAAAATGAATGTCGCAGGAACGCCCCCAGTTTCTGTCTCTCAGTATAGCGCAGCATCTTCATCAGGGTACCCAGTTCGATACCATGAGGATGTGGAAGGATCTCCTTTGCCGGTGTCGGCAACTGGTCCGTTGCACGTTCAAAGGGTACTTCGCTACCATCCGGCTCGATCAATGTGAGCCTGGCGTGGGGATTTACAATAGCGGTCGCCTTCAGATACTCATATACTGATTGGCGGCGTCCCTTCACATACGAAGCTTCCATCTCCATCTCGACACGGGTACCATGGGGGCGATCCCACTCGATGACCTTATCGCTCAATATCTCAGGATCGTTCGTACTGGTGTTGATCATGACCTCATAGAAGTGCGCCGGTGAATCGGGGCCGATCTTGGAGATGATCCTTGTCGGGTTCCCGGCGGTCAACTGGGAATAAAGGACAGATGCCGAGATACCGATACCCTGCTGTCCACGGCTCTGCTTCAGGGCATGGAACCGTGAACCATACAGAAGCTTTGCGAACACCTTGGGGATCTGCTCCTTCACGATCCCGGGACCGTTGTCCTCGACGATGATCACAACATTGTCCTTACCCGAGCGCTGGATGTGCAACATAATATCCGGAAGGATCTCTGCTTCCTCACATGCATCCAGGGAATTGTCCACAGCTTCCTTTACCGTTGTGATAAGGCTTCTGGGCGCAGAATCAAAACCCAGTATCTGTCGATTTTTCTCAAAGAACTCTGCAACACTGATCGCCTGCTGTTTTTTGGCAAGTTCTTCCGCAATTGTATTTGACACCTATATTTCATCCCCTTTATTATAATCCATGAACCTGATAATAGCTGATAGGTAACTAATAGCATCCATACTTTACGAAACAGCAAATCCAGGAAACTCATGAGATCCGTGAATAATATCAAATGTTGAGTGGCCACTATAACATCCATTAAGAGCAGTCACACTACGTTTTTATCTTGTAAGTAGATGAGGTATAAGCTATATAGCATTTATCGCAGATGTAGAGCAAACAAATCCACAACTTCCACACCATGTTTTCATCAAATTTTCATCATAGTTCAATATATTGTACCAATTGGTCACTCTCCGGCACCCTTTGCAACAGGTCATCCTGATCCTCATACGGAATACCCTTGAAGATCTGTGTTGCAAGGGCACCCCCGACTTCAGGCAGTGCTTTTATCAGTGATAGTGATGCCCGGTTCAATTCCAGAGGATAAGGAATGGCCGTGACCGAACGATAACCGTGGTCTGTGACAAGGACATCGGCAAATTCTCCCAGAGGAAGTTTTTCAGATACCCCTACAAGCAGAGGATATGACCCGAACTGCCGACCAAACGTCAGATCATGCTGTGAGCGTTCATCGTGGACCTCCCACATCACATCCGTTAGCACAGTGCCCCGGGGGGCCACCTTCCGTAGCATCGGTAGATCGATGTCTCTCCTGATCGTCTCCTTATATTTCAGGAACTGTTTCTTGTGTTTTTTCACAAGATCATCGTGACCATATACTTTCGTTCCCGGGAAGGCCATGACCTGCCTGATATTGATGCGCCTCAATAACAGGTCTGAATCCAGTACATTTTTCAGGAAGCCATAGTTCATACCAAAGGTCTTTTTTGTCTCACCCGGCAGACCATGAACGAAGTTCAATCCGGGCAGAAGTTCAGGAAGACCGGTACTGCCCCGTGCACCTCCCATCTCGTTCATCAACCTGATGACCTCGAACACATCCTCTGGCATTGCTTTGAGATCATTGGCACGTATCACCGCAGGATCTGCACTCTCCATTCCAAGAGCCGCCACGTCCCCTGATGTATGATATTGTATGATCGTTTTCATGATCTCCCGACATTCCTGGGGGAATGCAGCTATTGTTGCCGGATTGGCATTGTCCATGTGCAGAACACGCAGATCAGGCGCCACATTCCTGATGCCTCGGTACAGGGACAGGATGGCCGAGGGTTCGGGGACAGACAGGTCGCCACCTCGATCCTTTGCATGGTACGAGAACAGATCCGGCTGCCGCCCGATCCTGAAATATCGAGCACCGTTGCGGTACAGCTCAGCCACCTCCCCAACCACATCAGCAATATCCCGGTATATAGATGGACCGTAGAATGCTTCCGTACAGAAGGAACAGTGTATTCTTCTGCCACACCCGCGATAGGTCTCCAACTCACACATGAGATGAGGATGATCAGGATGCTGTCTGATGATGAACGAGCCTTTTATTGCCCATCGTGAGATCTCCTCCACCGATCGCAAACGATGCTCCACAGCCTCAGGATCTCGGAGAGAGCGATCACCGATAATATCATGCACAAATGCTTCGATGTCGCCTTTTGCAACGATCACGTCTTCGGACGTGAACCCCATATCCTTTGCACTCACTCCTCCCTGATGGCTGAACCCAAGGCGTATGGGACCCCCGATGACAGTCAGACCTGACGATACTTTGCATATGTAGGAGATCTCCTCGGAAGTGATCGGTGAGACACGCAGATATTTTCCCGGAACCGTCATCCCTGCAAGAACAATAACAAGGGCTGCATTCTTTATAATAGAAGTTCCCGGGGTTTCAGAGGTCCGCAACTGGTCGATCGTGAAATAATGGATATCCTCTTGATCGATACCACATTCACTAAGGGCGCCAGCAATGTAGCGTATATAAGGAGAAATATACGGAGGTACCCCAAAACATGCAGGTTCATCAACATATCCATCTACAATTACTGTTTTCATATGACCACGTGGTATTTCGCATTATTATGTGCATTTGACTCGATATTTATTCTACATTTATGGATCCTGATAAGATAGTACATGCATGTGACTATGTGCACCTATTAGTACATATGTACTATTGAGACGCTATGACGCATGTTCTTTGTAATTATCAGTTGAAAGATCAATGATGAAAGTCTACTTATACTTTAGCTCCATACATTCAGAGAAAGGGACACAGAGGCTCCAATATGAGAAGCGACAAGACAAAAAAAGGAAATGAACGAGCACCGAACCGCTCCCTCCTGAAAGCAACAGGAATTACAGATTCAGAGATGGAAAAGCCATTCATAGCTGTGGTCAACTCGTGGACCGAGGTCATACCTGGCCATATACATCTCGATAAACTGGCAGAAGCTGTCAAAGCAGGTATCAGGAATGCAGGAGGCGTTCCTTTCGAGTTCCACACCATCGGGATATGCGATGGGATAGCAATGGGCCACGAAGGTATGCGGTATTCCCTCCCAAGTCGCGAAGCCATCGAGGATTCGATCGAGCTTGTGCTCCAGGGACACCAGCTGGACGGTATGGTCATGGTTGCCGCATGTGATAAGATCGTCCCCGGACATCTTATGGCTGCAGGGGAGCTGGACATCCCGACCATTGTCGTGACAGGCGGACCGATGCTTCCTGGTTATGTTGACGATGAGCAACGAGACCTTATCTCAGTATTTGAAGGAGTAGGAGAACACAAGACCGGCGACACCTCTGTGGAGAAACTCAATATGCTGGAAAACATGTCCTGTGCAGGCGCAGGCTCATGTGCCGGAATGTTCACCGCTAATACAATGGCATGTATGACAGAGGCTCTTGGATTGAGCCTTCCGGGATGTGCAACTGTACATGCGGTCGATGCCAGGAAAACACACATTGCAAAAGAATCCGGCGAGCGCATCATGCAACTTGTTAAAGAAGGAGTGACCGCGCGCAAGATCGTGACACAGGAGTCCTTTGCTAATGCGGTCATGGTCGACATGGCTGTAGGTGGTAGCACCAATACCACGCTTCATCTGCCTGCTATTGCACATGCCTTTGGGTTGGAGCTTACCCTCGATATGATCGATGGGCTTAGCAGGATCACACCACACCTGATCGGCCTTCGGCCGGGTGGCGAAAACTTTATGCTCGATTTTGATCGCGCTGGTGGGGTGCCGGCCATCATGCAGAGGCTCGTATCAAAACTGTATCTGGACGAAAACACTGTCACTGGAAAGACCCTTGGCAAGAACATCGAGGAGTTTGCGATCATAAATCCCAAACTCAACCAGAGGATCATCAAGACCATAGAAGATCCAATTCATGCAGAAGGCGGGATCGCCGTCCTGAAAGGAAATCTGGCACCAGATGGATCCGTCATCAAACAGGCAGCGGTGGACCCAAAAATGTTTGAACACAAAGGGCCTGCCAGACTATATGATCGTGAAGAAGATGCCATGGAAGCTATCATGAACGGGGAGATCAATCCTGGGGACGTGATAGTGATCAGGTACGAAGGACCCAAAGGAGGACCTGGAATGCGAGAAATGTTGTCCCCAACATCCGCTATTGCAGGGATGGGGCTCGCCGATTCTGTCGCGCTTATAACCGATGGCAGGTTCTCCGGAGGTACCCGGGGACCATGTATTGGCCATGTCTCACCCGAAGCCATAGAAGGCGGACCCATCGGACTCGTGGAAGAGGGCGATATTATCGAGATCAATATCCATGCCAGGGCACTTGATCTGCTGGTGTCCGAAGAGGAACTGCAAAAGCGGGCGGCTACTTTCAAACCACTGGTTAAAGAAGTTAAAGGATATCTTGCACGATACAGGAAAACGGTGAGTTCTGCCAATAAGGGAGCTATTCGAGAGTGATATATATATTATGATATGCGTGATGCAATATATGTCTAATAGTACCTTATATAATGCATATTCCGAAAATTATTGTTTATTATTGCACCACGCACTCATACACCTGTTCCCATATCGCCAGAAGATAAAAAGGGGTATAGGAGGAAAATGTCATTGGAACGAACTGGTATCTGTGCGATATGTGGGAGAAGTGCGAGACTGTTCACATGCATGATCTGCGGCAGAGGTGTTTGCAGAAAGTGTATGGATCCCTCAGCCAGAATATGTATTCAGTGTGCACATGGCAGAATGTCTAAAACTCAGTAATTACCTTCGGGTCAGATAGGTATCCCCCTCTTTTGCAAAAGTGGAAATTATACCAGCCTCTTCCATCTGCCTGACCTTCTGACCTACTTGATCCATATCATATCTCATGGAAAGCAGGCTCTTGAGGATATCCAATTTTAGCTCAACACCATGAGGCAGATACATGAAGATAGTCCCTTCAAGAAGATCCGATCCGGAGTCAGAATCTTGATCCTCGGCAGCAGGAGAAACTGTTGTTGCTGATTCCTCGGCAGACCGAGATGTGGATTCCTCAGAAGGCTCCAGATCGGACATGGCAATCTCGGATGACTGAGGCAGGGGTTCCTCAGAAGGCTCCAGATCGGATATGACAATCTCGGATGATTGAGGCAGGGGTTCCTCAGAACGCTCCGGATCGGATATGGCAATCTCGGATGACTGAGGCAGGGGTTCCTCAGAAGGCTCCAGATCGGATATGACAATCTCGGATGACTGAGGCAGGGGTTCCTCAGAAGGCTCCAGATCAGGCATGGTAGATTCGGGTGGTTGAGGTTCGGAGAGCCCCGAAGCAGGACCTTGAACTCCCGTAGAAGGAGCAAGGAACATTTGTTCCATATCATCCAGGCGCTTATTCATTGCCAGCACCATCTCACGAAGTTCGCCCAATTCGTCATCCGATGGAACTCGCTCAGAACGCACAGATTCGGACCCACCCATCTTCAATTCATTTTCAATAATGTTGCGCACGAACAAGCTTTTATTTGGTATCTCGTCCAGTTTCTTGAACAGTTCGTCAGACATACTGATTGTAAGTCGTTTCATACAGGATCATCTCGCACATACGTAATCATACATATGTATGAACCCATACATAAAAATATTGTTTTGAGTATGATCGTTCATAATAACCGATTCACAGGATGGGAAAGCGATGCTACAATATCAAGATCCGAAGATGCCTCATTGATCATAATATCGGACATTGATGCCAGCGGGAATATGTATGGTGCATTTTCGATGGGGCCATATAATATGAAATCCCCTCCCGTCGCCTGCTGAAGACAGGTAGAACCAACATCACATATCTTATAAACAAGAGGGTCCACCTTTCGCCTGTCCTGAAGCCATTTCCAGGAAGACGGTGCATTATGGATTCCGGACCCCACCGGGTACCCCCATTTTGCCTTGGCGGTTAACGTCATTCGCAGAGCAATACCTGCCCCGTTGCCTATTGGCGTGATGCTCGGATCGATCAACATATTTTTGATATCACATTGTCTGGCAATATCGATAACCCCCTCATCAAGTACTTTCCCACCATTTTCAAGCAGTTCCATCCTTCCATTTAGCGAAGAATCCATGGCATTGAAGGCAAGCAATATTGAACTATCAACATCCGAAGTCCTTAGCACCTCGCGTTCATCCTCCTTAATACTCATGTTGATGGAATTATAGATCACCTTATCCGCAAGACCGATGTCACTAACATATTCTGTTGCACGCATTCTCACTTGGGGATCAGGAGAATCGATTATTATTGGAGAGTCTGATATTGACGATATAAAATCGATATATTTGAATATACATTTGGAAGTATTTCCAAAAATGTGTATAATTGAAGGGTTACCGGTTTCATCTGCACTGGAATCCTGAACATGTACCAGGTCCTCTGCAGCCGACCGATCAAAGATCCCTGCATTTGCATCATCTACGATGCTGTGCCCTTCATAGAAGATCGTGCCCGCAAGCACAGTAGGAAGTTCGCCTGGTTGGCCACCGATCTTCACACCTGCAATGTTAACTATTTCCTGTTCTTTTTGAAATCTGAACATAATAAAACCTCATGATCATACAAAGTACATACGCTCAAAAAACCAGAATACACTCATGTTTTATCGACATCACACACGATCCCCAACGTTGTATCAATCATCAGGCCGTCTGAAACGATGATATCACCAGACGCCACATGGCTAAATGAACGTCTTTTTCTGGAACTCTTGATGACCGCAGGTGCCTCATCAAAGACATCCCCTTTGGACCGACATGCATCCACAATCTCCCGGATTTTTGTCATGTCCGTCAGCCCTATTCTCTCGATGACCTCTACCTGTTCCTGGAATCGGGCGATCAGATCCCTGCCGAGATTCTCAATGAACGGAATGGCCCCATCAGAACCAATGATCCTGCCCTGATGATCGATCCCATTACTGTGGAGCGCCACGAAAGTATGACCTGCCAGATGACCTCTTGATTCTGAACCACAGACCAGAACGTACCTGATGTTCGAATTTGAGATAACGTTAAGGATAATCTTCTCAGCGCCAAGGTTCTCAGTTTTGCAACTACCCCAGATCGCGGCTTCATCATACGGTTCCAGGCTGCTTGCCAGGGTCACCACTGCAATATGGGAATCCAAACGTCCAGCATAACAATCTCCTTTCGCAACAGGCCAGTTTGGTGCCACAGTTTCCATAATATCCCTCATTTAATCATCTTTGTACTTCATGCTTACCAGTGCACTGGCCAGCATGATCGCTCGCGTGTAATTCCCACTAACGCGTGAAGTATCTACAAAAACACGTTCATCCATCAGGACAGGCGCGCCTATGCCAACCCCCCCGCCCAGGAACACAAGGGTTCGGAAGATAAGATTACCGGATATGCCATCAGGTGCAATGATCAGGTCCGATTCCCGAATAGCATTCTCTATCAGGATCGTATAATGGTACGCATCCACACCCAGTTCCCTGACACGCTCGGTAACAATATCCGCATCCTTCAGGGTCCTGTCCACCTTCTCGTCCCGTCCAAGATCCCCCCTCCTTCCGCCGGACAGGATACCAACAGTAGGTTCGATGCCGAACTTGCGGATACATTCAGCACCAAGCTTGATCAACTCGACCTTATCTCCAAGGTCATTGCCCTCATCGATCCCGATCGGTGCGAGGAAGAACGGATGTCCCTGTTCAGACAGGAGGAACGCCATGCGGTGCAGTCGTTCCATACCGAGAACAGACCTTAGATGAGATAATGTGGCTGATGCCTTTGCATTTCCGCGCACCGCAGCATCAACGTCCCCAGCCGCAAGAAGGTCACCTAGCACAGTCTCAGGATCTTGCGTATCCACGACGTTAAGAGAGGTCCCGAACTTATCGATCGTATCCTTGTCGCCGACAAGAATGACCTCGGCATAGCCTGCAGAATGAGCATACTCTGCACTATGCAGCACCTCCGTCGTAGGGTCACGTACACCAAGAGCAACCCTTGCCCTGTTGGAAAGTGCTTTCTGTTCAATAATATTCAGCAGATCTGTTATAGTACTGGAACGCATTGAACCCACCTGTATAATTATAGGATGAACAGAAGAAACACAAACATTATATTACTTTTCCCTCCTATGTAGGTACGATCACGATGGAATCACTCGAATGGGTTGAAAAATACAGACCAAACACGCTCTTGGAGATCGTTGGCAATAAGAGAGCAGTGGAATCCCTGAAAAAATGGGCTGAAGAATGGCAAAACGGTATACCTGAAAAGAGGGGGATCATACTGCATGGCCAGGCCGGTATTGGAAAAACCTCCGCCGCACATGCCCTTGCCAGCGATCTGGGGTGGGAGACCATCGAGATGAACGCAAGTGACCAGAGAACAGCATCGATCATCGAGAAGATCGCTGGTTCTGCTTCACAAATGAGCTCATTGACCGGAACCAGTGCCAAGCGACTGATCATCCTTGACGAGGCCGATAACATGCACGGTAATGCGGATCGTGGCGGGAAACGTGCCATAGGCAACGTCATCAAGGATACTGACCAGCCCATACTGCTCATTGCAAACGACCTGTATGGCATGACCCCATCGATACGATCGCTTTGCGAAGTGGTCAAATTCAATATAATACAGAGCCGTTCCATGATCCCAGCACTGAAAAACATCTGTGTCGAGGAGGGGGTCATGTGTGGCGTAGGCGTAATAGAGAAGATCGCTGAAAATTCCGGGGGTGATCTGAGAAGTGCTGTGAAGGACCTGCAGGCTGCTGCGATAGGCAGGAGTGAGATCTATGTAGAGGATGTCGCCACAGCTGAGCGGGATACGAAGGAATCCATCTTCAAGGTGCTCGCAAAGATATTCAAGAACACTGATCCGGTCGCAGCCCTTCATGCAACATACAGTCTTGACGAGACACCGGAGGACCTGATCCACTGGATCGATGAGAACCTCCCGACCCAGTATAAGGAAGAAGGAGCTATTGGTAGTGACATCATCCAGGGGTACAGGAATCTCTCACGGGCGGATATCTATCTCGGACGCGTGAAGAAACGACAGAACTATAGATTATGGAGATATGCAGGCATTCTCATGACATGCGGCACCGTGACCGCGAAGACCCACATCCATCGCGGCTTTGTCAAGTATCAGCCCCCTTCTATCTGGAGAAAAATGGGGCAACTTCGTGCAAAACGGAACATGAGGGATAATGTTGCCTCAAAGATAGGGCAACACTGTCATGAGCCTATACAGCAAGCACGTATCGATCTTATACGGATGTATGGAATGATGCTAAAGGATGAAGACTATGCGGTTGACGTTACAACAAACCTGAAATTGGACGTAGATGAGATCGTATTCCTCACCGGAGGCAAGAAGGTCACAAAGAAGATACAGAAGATCTACGACAGTGCACGCTCTCAGATGGAGGAAACCGCATATTCTGACATCGATGTGTTCTTTGAAACTGGTAAAAATAACAAGGGGCAAAAGCAGATAGGACTTGACCAGATACCTGACAATGAACCCTCGGAGACACTGATCGATAAGACCCGGGATACGAGCACATCCACAAGACAGAGAAAGAAACCGCAGAAAACATTATTTGATTTCTGATCAATATCTGTTTTAAACAGAAAGGGGGAGGCGCTGAGCGGGCAGGGAGTGGGGGGTATTATAAAAGAATATAGCCCGCTCAGTAATATATTATATTATTCCATTTTTATATATAGTTTGCGACATGATGATAATGATAATTATCATACGAAGGGGTTTATTCCAAAACCGATCGACCTGGCCGAGTTCAGGAAGACGCTGGCAAAGTGTGTTGCCAGATGATACATAGGACCGCAACGATTGATGCCGATATAGATCGCTAGATCTGATAATGCTGTAGCCATAGCCTGCCACATCCAATATTGGAAGTATTGATCTGTTTTTGAGCTGAGATATAACCATTTAGAACTACATCCATTGGAAATCTATTTATAGAACTACAAACAATCACCAATTCCTATATACCATACGTTACAACCCTTACCGCTTATCAACTATGGCGGAGACATAAGTGATGACTCACAAACGAAGTAAAAGATCTGATATAACAAACGACGAGTCTGAGAAAGCTGATAACGATGTACCTGAAGAGACTGCGGACCCACGGGATGTGGAGATCGCACAGCTGAAAGACCAGCTTATGCGTAATCGGGCGGAGTTCGAGAATTTCAGGAATCGAAATCGTAAGGAGAAAGAAGAATATCGCAAGTTTGCGGTCGAAAACATCATGATGGATCTACTTGAGGTTAGTGACAACTTCGAACGCGCTCTGGTATCTGCCAGAAAGGCAAATGATGCCAATTCGGTCATTGAGGGCGTGGAGATGGTGTTCAAGCAGTTCAACTCCATCCTTGAAAAGGAAGGGGTTCAGAAAATGGAATGCCAGGGAGAGGAATTCGATCCACATCTACATGAAGCAATGATGTATATTGAGAGCGATGAATATCCTGATGACACTATCATCGAAGTGTGCAAACCTGGTTATGAGATGAACTCAAAGGTCATCCGTCATGCAATGGTGACAGTGGCAAAGAACCAGAACAAGAGCGACAAGGATAAATGAAGTTCAAGATAGTACAGATGATCCAATTAACATTAACATACACTGATATAAATACATACGAGAGGTAATAAACATGGGAAAGATACTGGGCATTGATCTAGGAACTACCAATTCATGCATGGCTGTTATCGAAGGTGGTAAACCCACTGTTGTTCCGAACGCTGAAGGTGGCAGGACAACACCATCCGTCGTAGGATTCTCCAAGAAAGGAGAGAAACTTGTCGGACAGGTAGCAAAGAGACAGATGATCGCAAACCCCGATAACAGTATAAGTTCCATCAAACGACATATCGGTGAGGGCGATTACAAAGTCACTCTCCATGGAAAGGAACACACCCCACAGGAGATCTCCGCAATGATCCTTCGCAAATTGAAGGACGATGCAGAAGCATACCTCGGCGAGACGATCACACAGGCAGTCATCACTGTTCCTGCCTATTTCAATGACTCACAGAGGCAGGCTACCAAGGATGCAGGTAAGATCGCCGGCCTTGAGGTTATGAGGATCATCAACGAGCCCACGGCCGCATCCCTTGCATATGGGCTTGACAAGGAAGGGGGAGAACACAAGATCCTGGTCTACGACCTGGGGGGTGGAACCTTTGATGTTTCCATCCTGGAACTGGGCGAGGGCGTATTTGAAGTGCTGTCAACCGCGGGAGATACTCATCTTGGAGGGGATGACTTCGATGACAGGATCGTGAAATTCGTGACGGAGGAGTTCAAAAAAGAGGAGGGTATTGACCTTTCCGCTGACAAGGCTGCAATGCAGCGTCTCAAGGATGCCGCAGAGAAAGCTAAGATCGAACTGTCCGGTGTTGGTACCACCAACATCAACCTGCCCTTCATCACCGCAGACTCCAATGGTCAGCCAAAACACATCGATATCGATCTCACAAAGGCCAAGTTCGAGGCGATGACCGAGGATCTGGTAGAGAAGACGCTCACAGCAATGAAACAGGCAATGAGTGATGCAAAATTAAAGCCCAATGATATTGAGAGGATCCTGCTCATTGGCGGATCCACCCGAATACCTGCTGTTGCCCAAACGGTGAAGGATTTCATAGGCAAGGATCCGTACAAGAATATCAACCCGGATGAAGCGGTGGCCATTGGTGCATCCATCCAGGCAGGTGTGCTTGGAGGTGAGGTGCACGATGTCCTCCTGCTGGATGTGACCCCTCTGACCCTGGGTATCGAAACCCTTGGGGGCGTAGCCACACCTCTGATCGAGAGGAACACCACGATCCCAACAAAGAAGAGTCAGATCTTCTCAACTGCAGCGGATAACCAGCCGTCCGTGGAGATCAATATACTGCAGGGTGAGCGAGGGATAGCCTCTGCGAACAAAACCCTTGGTCGATTCATGCTCGACGGAATTCCACCTGCACCACGTGGCATGCCACAGATCGAAGTCACCTTTGACATCGATTCCAATGGTATCCTCCATGTCAATGCCAAGGACATGGGTACGGGCAAGGAACAATCCATATCCATACAGAAACCTGGTGGATTGTCCGATGAGGAAATAGATCGCATGGTCAAGGATGCGGAGGCCCATGCCGAAGAGGACAAGGCCAAGAAGGAAGAGGTCGATGTCAGGAACACTGCGGAATCCCTTGTCAGTGCTGCTGAGAAAACGATAAAAGAGGCAGATGATGTGGCTACCGATGAGCAGAAGTCCAAGGTTGAAGCTGCGTCCTCTGAACTGAAGGAAGCCCTTGAAGGTACGGACATCGAGGCCATCAAGAGCAAGACCGAAACGCTTCAGCAGGCCGTCTATGACGTGTCCGCAGCAATGTACCAGAAAGCACAGGAAGAGGCCGCGGCTGCGGCCGAGTCCTCAGAGGAAGCAACCGGTTCCGCTGCTGGTGAGGGCTCATCGGATGAGGACGTCGTTGATGCAGATTATGAAGAAGTCAACGACGACAAATAAATCTACCAGTAAAGGAAAAGAACTATATGTGCAGGACTATTGATAGGTCCTGCACGGTATAGACCAAAGCCTACGAGATATTCCATGACGACCACACGAGATTACTACGAGATACTTGGTGTTTCAAAAGATGCAGCAAATCCCGAGATCAAGAAAGCATACCGAAAGCTTGCCATGAAATACCATCCTGACAAGAACAAAGAATCAGATGCGGAGGAGAAGTTCAAGGAGATCTCAGAGGCCTATGCAGTACTGTCAGATGCTGATAAACGTGCACAGTACGACCAGTTTGGACACGCTGGCATCGATGGTCGATACTCCACAGAGGATATATTCAGGAATGCCGATTTTGGTGGCTTTGATGACCTGGGAGACATCCTTGGTAATATCTTTGGCGGTTTTGGAGGAGGTTTTGGCGGTGGACGACGTGCGAACCGTGGTCCTCGGAGAGGTTCAGACCTTCGGTATGACCTTGAGATCGACCTGAAACAGGCAGCTTTTGGTGATAAGGTTACGATCAATGTACCACGGACAGTGAACTGTGAAATGTGCGGTGGGACCGGAGCCAAAGCGGGCACCAAACCCACAACATGTCCCAGGTGTGGCGGCAGTGGCCAGATCACGCACTCACGAAGGACACCGTTCGGGAATTTCATGACTACGACCACATGTGACCAATGTCATGGGAAAGGGCAGATCATCCAAACACCCTGTCCCGCCTGCCGTGGCACAGGAAAGACAAAGAAGGTCCAGAAGATTGCGGTCGCGATCCCAAAAGGCGCAGATACCGGCATGCGCATGAGGATCGGTGGAAAAGGCGAAGCTGGCAGCCCAGGCGCCCCGCCCGGTGATCTGTATGTGGTCATCCATGTCAGACCACACGATCTCTTTGAACGCTATGGTGACGATATCGCTTACGAGATGCCAATCACTTTCACGCAGGCATCTCTGGGTGATATAGTGAAGGTACCAACACTGCACGGCAAGGTGAAGATGAATATCAAGGCAGGCACGCAGACCCATTCGGTACTGCGTCTTAAAGGTAAAGGTATGCCCCATCTTCACGGTCATGGACAGGGAGATCAGCTTGTCAAGGTGATCGTACAAACGCCAACAACACTCAATCATGAGCAGAAACGCCTACTTGAGGATTTCGATAAAATAACCGGGGGTAGTGCATATGGTAAAAAGGGCAACAAGGGAGTCTTCGACAAGATGAAGAACATATTTTCCTCATTATTTTCCGATGCTCAAACATCAACGGTCACTTCCCAATAACTTTTTTACCATGTGAATTTTCACATATTTATTCCAGCACTTTTTTAGAGTAAACTTTAAACCTAATAACACGTATACTCGCACAACTATGGCCTATTGTGATTAGATTCAGCTAATATGAGGGAGTTATTCCATGAAGATCGTGATCATTGGTGCTGGTGAGGTAGGGTTTCACGTTGCAAAATCCCTGTGTGTCGAATATGATGTGGTGGTCATTGATAAGAGGGAAAGTGCCTGTATAAGAGCAGAGGAACTGGATGTACAGGTGATCCAGGGAAATGGCGCAAACGCTTCCATCCTTGGAAGCGTCCTGCATAAGGCCGAGATCCTTGTGGCACTTACCGGATCCGATGAGGTGAACATTGTAGCATGTATGGCTGCAAAACTGATCATGCCGTACAATGAAAACTTGAAGACCATGGCACGGGTCAGCAATCCTGATTATATCGACAAACCAGTGGCGAAACGTACGCAACTTGGAATAGACACAACGATCTGCCCTGAACTTGCCCTGTCCTCAGAGGTGGCAGGTGTCCTTTCAATCCCTTCAGCCATCGAAGCCATACAATTTGCAGATGGAAAGGTGAAAATGACAGATTTCATAGTACATGAAAACTGTGATCTGGTTGGGAAGAAAATTAAGGAACTTCCCATGTCAGAATGCTGTATCGTAAGTGCACTGTTTAGGGACACAGGCATCATAATACCACATGGGGACGATATCATAAAAGCCAATGACCATATCGTGATCATCGGGGAACCGAAGTCCATGCACAACATCGTCAACATGTTCGGGAAAGCGAGTCGTAGGCGTAGCAGAATAATGATCATCGGGGGCGGTGTGGTAGGATTTTATCTTGCAAAACTTCTCAGTAAGACAGATGCAGACATCAAAATCGTTGATATGGATAAAGAGAGATGCAATTTCGTGGCAGATGCGCTACCAAATGTGCTTGTACTCAATAGTGACGGTGCAGACATCAATCTACTCAAGGAAGAAGGAGTCGGAGATATGGATGTGGTCATCGCACTGACCAATATTGATGAAAAGAACCTTCTGTGTGCCCTGCTTGCAAAGCAGCTCGGTGCAGCCAAAGTGATCGGACGGGTTGATCACGTTGACTATGTTCCTCTTTTTGAGATGGTGGGCATCGACAAGGCAGTAAGCCCCAGAGAAGCTACTGTGAAAGAGGTCCTGAAACTGATTGGGGGAACCGGCATCGAGATGTTTACGAAAATAGAAGGTGAAAGAGCCGAGATCATCGAATTTACAGCGACAGACCATTCAAAGATCGTAGGAAAACCCCTGAGCAAAGTGGATTTCCCGAAGGGAGCCATCATCAATATGGTCGTACATAAAGGGAACACGTTCGTGCCCGGTGGGGATTATGTTATCGAGAGAGATGACCATGTATTGATCTTCTCCTTACCATCTGCACACAAGAAAGTTGAGCAGCTGTTCAGCTGAATCATATCGCTAAGTGGTATCAATGAACCTTGACATCGTCATCAGCGTCCTGGGTAAACTGGTACTCCTACTGGGTGCAATGATGTTCATACCCTTAGGAGTGGCACTTTACTATGGTGAATCACCATCCCCATTCTCACAATCCATCGCTTTGACGATCACAATAGGTGTACTGCTCTCACTCCGTTTTCTTCACACTGATGACGAATGGGAACTCCGGGAAGGCTTTGCCATCGTTGCCTTTGGATGGTTGATTATCGCCTTGTTGGGATCACTTCCTTTCCTGTATGAAGGAGTATCCCCTCTCAATGCATTCTTTGAATCCATGTCAGGATTCACAACAACTGGTGCCACCGTTCTTGTTGATATCGAAAGTCATTCAAAGAGCCTCCTGTTCTGGAGAAGTATGATACAATGGCTTGGTGGCATGGGTATCATCATGCTTTTCATAGCCATATTGCCCAAACTGGGTGTTGCCGGCAGACAGATGTTCCGCGCGGAGGCACCAGGCCCAAAGGAAGATCAGCTCAAACCCCGTATCAGGGAGACGGCAAAGATCCTCTGGGCAGTATACCTGGTCATCTCGATCATCGAGCTGATGGCACTGCTTCTCGCAGGCCTGTCCCCATATGATGCTATTACACATACATTCACCACTATGGCATGTGGCGGATTCTCCCCTTATGCAAACAGTATTGCAGCATTTGGCAACCCCCTGGCTGAAGGGATCATTACACTATTCATGTTTGTGGCAGGAGCGAACTTCGCTCTCCATTACCGAATGCTGTATTCCAACAAAAAAGCCCTGCTCCATGACAATGAGTTCAAGTTCTACTTTGCAGTGATCGTCGTTGCCACAATCCTACTCTCTGCATTGCTCTGGAGAGACATGTCCCTGAACGTAACCACATCCTTTCGATATGCGGTGTTCCAGACGATCTCCATACTAACTACCACAGGGTTTGCGACAAATGACTTCAATCTCTGGTCAGATTCTGGAAAAGCGGTACTATTGGCCATGATGTTTATAGGTGGTTGTGCCGGCTCCACTGCTGGTGGTATTAAAGTGGTACGCGTGTTACTAATGCTCAAGTATGCGCGACGGGAACTGTTCAAGGCCATTCATCCAAAAGCGGTCAAACCTATCAAGTTCAACAACAAAATAGTACCCGATGACATCATGAACGCGATCATTTCTTTCGTGGTCATATATTTCCTGATCTTCATTGCCAGTGCCGGGATACTGGCCATCCTTGGAATGGATCTCGTAAGTTCAATCACGGCATCCATTGCAACCCTTGGCAATATCGGCCCGGGTCTCAACCTGATAGGGCCGATGGAGAATTTTGATGTGGTACCCTCTCTGGGCAAACTTGTATTGATCGCCAATATGTGGATCGGCAGACTGGAGATCTTTACTGTGATCGTGATGTTGACACCTGAATTCTGGAAAAGATAAAAAGATGAGATGTAAGATCGATGATCGTTACATGACATACTCTATGTCAGTGACCCCACGCTAAAGCCGTGGGGCTTCCTGTCTAAAAATGAATGATAAGGAGTTTTGCCATTAACAATTCTTGAAGTCATAATCGTTCTTTACGATGTCCTTGAACAATCCTCTCAGGTCCCATAAGAGTTTCTTGTTGGCCTTGAAGAGCGCATACAAGAGATCCTTCAACCTCATACTGTCAAAATTCACATCTTTGAGGGAATATGCAAGTGAATCAAGATTCTCATCCGTGAACTTGACGAACGTCTCCTTGACAATAAGGCTGTAGTTGATCTCACGTCCGATCGTTGCCCTCCATTTGCCCTCATAATCCTGCAGAACCTTCGTAGAGCAATCGCCCCTGCTGATCGCATCAGCCGCTACCTTTCCTGCGATCTTACCAGCATCCATTGCATTGATGATCCCGCCACCTGTGATCGGATCGGACTGCCGTGCAGCATCACCTACCAGCATCAGCCCATTGGCGATCGTTCGTTCGATGGTCCCCTGAACAGGAACTCCTCCATATACTATTTCAATGATACTGGCATCAGGCAGTTTCTCCCTCATGAACTTGTCCAGATAATCTACCGCCCGTTTTTTCCCGGATCTGCTTCCAAGGAGACCGATTCCAACATTCGCCTGGTTCCCACCTTTGGGAAAGAGCCAGACATAGCCACCGGGTGCAATATCGTTACCAAGATAGAAATAGCAATATCCCTGATCGATGTTGGCACCGCTTACAAGATACTGGACACATGTTTCCATATCCTTTGGCTTAACGGACGTGTCGATCCCTGCCCATCTGCCAACCTTGGATTCCATTCCATCGGCACCAATAACGATCTTCGACCGAACCGTATATTCCTCACCCATATGCATGAGCTTGACACCACATACTGTACCATCTTCTATGATCAATCCTGTCGCTCGTGTCTTCACCATGACCTCTGCGCCGGCCATTGCACTCTCGTCGACAAGAGCCCTGTCAAATATTTTTCGTTCAAGGACATAACCTACTTCTCCCCCGGACATCTCTGCGCTCATCTCGACCATGTTCCCGTCAGGAGAGTATATGTATGAACCTTTTAGATCGGCACATATCCATCGATGATCAGGCTTGATGTGTTGTCTGAGAGATACCTTATCCACACCTTCTGCACAGCGCACAGGATCTCCGATCTCCTGTCGTTTCTCGATCAACAGTACATCAAGTCCCTCCAGGGCTGCGGTCTTTGCAGCAATGGACCCACCTGGGCCTGCCCCCACCACGATCATATCGTAGCTATCTTTCATCGTTTCACCTCGATAGCCCCAACAGGACAGATCTTAGCACATAGGCCACATGAAATACATTTATCATCCACTTCGATCCAGGTTTCGACCAATTCCAAAGCACCCGTTGGGCATACTCCAACACATGCACCACAATATCCACACTTATATCTATTTACACTGATGCTCAATCAAATCACCGATATATCAATCTGGTTATCCTAATAATGCCTGCACAGATATATATTATTCGCAGGGACAACATGTACGCACACAATTAGTCGATCGTACTGAGCTGCACCCTGCCATTACCCACCTCGGCCCTGAACCGCTGCCGTATATACTCCCTTGATAGACCCTGTCCATGTAGCATGACCTCGATCAGGTCCTGTGGTTCGTCGATATCAGTGCTTGCAAGGAATGAGTCATACACATTCATGGACATGGACAGATCATTCACGATCCTGCAATGGTTCCTGAAACTTGAACCATAGTATTTTACATGGAACCCTTCGGGTTGCCTGATAAAAAGCATATTGGTTCCGCCCCCTTTTCCTGGTACGATGACAACATCACTCGGAGAAGATGTGATCTGCTGGATGTGTTCAGACCTTACAAGAGGAAGATCTGCCATGATGATCAATACTGGCTCGTTGAGCCCCTTTAGGTACGAATTGAGGGCAGGATTGAGATCTGCACGATCTTCGATCACCCGCACACCGATATCATTGGCCACATCGCCTGTATCGGTGGTCAGGATATCTATATTCTGGACCCCCGCTTCAGTGAGCGTTTGTATCACATCCTTGAGCATCAGCTCCACGAAGGTTTCGCGCTCATCCTTCGTCATCACTGACGATAGCCTTGATTTGGCGTTCTCTTTCTTGTAAGGGATAACGGCTCTCATTCTTACTCCATAAAACTGTGAATATATCTATTGTAGTCCCAGTAACGTGGTCAATGACTGTCAACATCACCCTTTGACAGGTCTGTAAAGTGTATCTCTTTGCATTGGTGTCCTCGAGGTCTGGCCTATGATCCACTCCAATTCATCAACCGATATGCGCTCTCCATTGCTGGCACCTGCGGACTTTGATATGCTTTCCTCCATCAATGTGCCCCCAAGGTCATTCGCCCCACATGTAAGGGCAACCTGTGCAAGTTTCTTGCCGAGCTTTACCCAGCTTGCCTGAATATTATCGATATGTGTATTGAGCAGTATGCGTGCAAGGGCATGCACCTGCAGATCCTCGATCCCACCGGTGGCATACCTTCCGGAGCGTATCATTTGTTCCCCAAGAGGATTGTTATATGGCATGAAGGGCAGAGGCACGAACTCGGTGAACCCACCGGTCTGCTCCTGGATGCTCCTGATCGTCAGGATATGGCCGATCCGCTCTTCCCAGGTCTCCACATGACCATACATCATAGTAGCAGTCGTAGGTATCCGGGTCTGGTGGGCAAGGGTAATGATGCGGACCCAATCCCTGGTATTGATCTTGGACGGGCAGATGATCGACCTGACCCTGTCAGAGAGGATCTCCGCAGCCGTACCCGGCATGGTGCCAATACCAGCCTTCTTGAACCTGGCAAGGACCTCCTCTACCGGGATACCACTGAGTCGGGAGGCATGGAAGATTTCCATAGGGGAGAACGCATGTATGTGTATGTGAGGATATTTTGAGTGGATCGACTCAAGTATGTTCTGATAATAATTGATGTCGACGTCGTTTCGCAATCCTCCCTGTATGCATACCTCGGTCGCTCCTGCCCGTTTTGCCTCGTCAACCTTTTTCAGCACGTCATCAATATCCATGAAATATCCCTCACGGTTCTTGAATGCACAGAACCCACAATCTCCGATACACGTATCGGTGAAATTGATATTGTGATTCACAACATAGGTTACCGTGTTCGAAACTGCAGCCTCCCGCAGCCGGTTGGCTAGTTTGAAAAGTTCAAAAGGGTCCACGTCCAGAAGTTCAAGTGCATCCTCTTTCGTGGCACGTCCCTGCTCTGCTCGCTCGATGATCTTATCTGGTATCGATCGTACCATGCATGTGTCTCCTTTGTTCAAAGTATATGATCTGTAAAATTACGTTTTAACGGTCAATCTGACTGATCAGGGGATCTTCCTGACGTTTTTCTGTAACCCTGCTCATCAGCAAGTGAACGGATCACGTCCCCCAACCGAACACTGTACCATTGCTTCTGAATATACCGGGGATATATGGGAAGGCGCTCGCGTAGTGGGATATCGCCAACCAGGTCTTTAAGTTTTCGCACACTGGGCCATTCAGCTTCCGGGTTGATCCAGTCAATGGTGGTGGGTGAGATACCTCCCAGATCAGTGGCCCCGTACTGTATAAGGGTATACGGATCAATGAGATTAGGGGCCACCTGCACTGCCACATCATCCGGAAGGATTCGTCTCGCCATGGAGACGACTTCCATCATCTCATCCTTGCTTGGGGGCGGGACGTGTTCCATCTCTGTCCCTGGCTTTGGCATGAAGTTCTGTATGATAACCTCCTGGATATGCCCATATTGCTCATGTATATCAGCGATCGTTCTCAGGGATACCTCTTGATCACCAGAAGTTTCCCCGATCCCCACCAGTATGCCCGTGGTGAATGGTATCTCAAGCTCGCCCGCAGTCTCGATCATTCGTATCCGCACACCCGGTTCCTTTCCGGGAGATCGCCTATGTGCTGCAAGCGTTGCCGTTGATTCGAGCATCAGCCCCATACTTGCGTTGAGCGGTTTCAAACGTTCGAGCTCTGATCGCGTGAGGATCCCCGCATTAGTATGGGGAAGGATCCCGATATCAATAGCAGTCTGGCAGAGTTGCTCAACATATTCCACTGTTGTGGAATATCCCATGTCAGAGAGCCATACCCTGTACTGTGGCACCTCTTCTGCATATTCCCCGAACACAAAAAGGGCTTCCGTACAACCGGCCCTATACCCGTCCTCAAGTACGGGTACCACCTCGTCCAGGGTCATGAGCCTGGCTTCCGGGTGATCCGGATCGCGCTTGAACGTACAGTAACCGCACTGGTTCCTGCAGATGTTGGTCACCGGAATGAATACGTTGCGTGAGAAGGTCACAAACTCGGGCATGATCACTGAATGAATGATGGAATTAGTACATAAGTTTAATTATTCCAACACTTCCAAATTACTGGTATTTCCAAACAACTTCCATATGATGATGTAAATATGGCGGTATATTTCCACGTTACTGTTATTTATGAAGAAAATTATCAGTATCCGGTATTATTCAAATTGCACAAACTATGAGCAAGTATACACCAAAATGAGCTGATATCCATGACAGAAGTATATAAATGGTTTTTGAAAGACAGTGTGGTAGACACGGGCATGTGCACATTATGTGGTGCATGTGCTGCCGTCTGCCCGTATGACATAATCGAATTTGATGAAAATGGTCCTAAATTGAAAGAAGAATGCTATCGAAATGGACAGGGTGCATGTAAGGATGTCTGCCAGCGAGTGATGACAGATGCTGCACGCATCTCAATGAACGTGTTCAACTTCAAAGCAAAACCTCCCACCCTTATTGGCCAATATGAAAAAATAGTATCTGCAAGGGCAACAGACATATCAATACGTGACAAGGGCCAAGATGGTGGTGCTGTAACTGCACTCCTTGCATACTGCTTTGATAATAACCTGATCGACGGTGCAGTCACCACTGCAAGTTTTTCAAAACCAAACTCCCGCATTGTCACAAACAAAGAGGAGCTTATGCATACCCCGGGTGCAAAATATTCTGCAGTCCCTGTGATGGCGGCACTCCGCCAGAGCAATGATACGCTGAAAAATGTTGCTATGGTGGGTGTTCCATGCCAGATATATGGTACCAGAAGGACACAGTTTTTCACAGGCCTAAACGTCCATTCTGTAGAGGTCGGAATGGATGGAGAGAAAGCCAATATTCCAAATATACAATATGTTATAGGCCTGTTCTGTATGGAGAACTTAAACTATAAAAAACTCTCCGAGTATCTGATAAGCATAGGGATCAACCTAAAAACGATCCGAAAGTATGCGATCAAGCTTGACGAGATGCTCGTCGTAACCGACGAGGGTGACGTTGAGATATCCCTGAAGGATATTGCACACTGTGTCTGGGACGGGTGCCGTATCTGCCGGGACGCAGTCTCAAAAGTAGCAGACATCTCAGCTGGACATATCGGCTCATCCACAGGATGGACGACCCTGATAGCCCGCAATGCTAAAGGACTGGAACTGCTTGAGGCAGCTGAGCAGGCAGGATATATAGAGACATCTGATAGTGCCGACATTGACATGATAGAAGACTTCGTGGATATAAAGAACAGAAAGTTCAAACATGAACTTACAAAACGTCTCAATGATGGAAGGGATGTAAATTCCTACTGGGTACGCGACTATCCTGGTGTGCGACCTGAGGTGAACGGTACCAATTTCGTGAAGATCAAAACGAACTCCGGTATTGTGAACCATGACTATATTACGAAGGTTGCGCAACTTGCAGAGAAATATGGTGACGGAACCCTTGAGGTTACCACCAGAAAGAGCATTGAGATACAGGGAGTCAGGGGAGAGAACATTGACGATCTGATGGCAGAGGTCTATGGCAACGGGCTTAAGACTATCGGTATGGGATATGCCAGTGCATGCCCCGGTATGACATACTGTCCGGAAGGCCTCGTTGAAACAAAAGAACTTGCAAATGAACTGACAATGCAATTCGCCCAGAAGCTTACTCCGCACAAAATGAAGATCGGTGTGGCAGGATGTCCGAACAGTTGTGTCCGGGCTGAGAGGAGCGATATCGGTCTTGTTGGACAGTTGCGCCCCAAGATCGACCCGGAAAAATGTAACGGGTGTGGACGATGTGGCGAGCTGTGTAAAGTAGATGCCATATCGATGGTCTCAGGAAAAGCGGTCATTGACAGTGATCTGTGTATCAACTGCGGATGGTGTGTCCGGGGATGTCCACATGAGGCTGTTGTCGAAGAAGAGATCGGTTATTCTTTCTGGATCGGTGGGAATGATGGGAGAGTACCAACAAATGGTGTCCTTTTAAAGGCATTCTGCACAAAGGACGAGATCCCATCCCTGGTGGACAGGGTAGGTAAGGTATTTGTCAAGTATCGAACAAAACCCGGAAAAGAGCGATTGGGTAATATCATCGAGATGGTAGGGGAAGAACAGTTCATCAGCGAAGTCTTAGGAGAATGATCCCAGGCAACTATAATTAGAGAGGGTTGACACCCTCTCATCCCTTACATTATACTTTTGTCACAATGGGACTGTTGTAAATCTCCAGCAGCCTTGTGTATATGGTCCCTGGAGTAATATTACACATCCCCCTTCGTTTCCACCCTGAACACCTTTGCATCTGAGATGGAGTCCTGCACCATTTTGTCGATATCGAGCTTCTGCTCCTCGCCTACAAGGACATCATACCGTGCCCTGACCTCTGGATGTTCTGGAACCGCGCCGCACTCGGTGGCTTCCTGTATCGATGTCTCATACGTTCCAATGCGTCGGGTGAGATCAATGATATCCGTTTTGTCGAACCCGATCAGTGGATGGTATATCGGGATCCCAAGCCCATAACTTTCAGCATACATATTGGCCGCAGTCTGTGATGCCACCTGGCCCAATGATGAGCCTGTGATAATTCCACTGGCCTTTTCCCGTGTCATGATCTCGAATGCCAGCCTGTACATCATGCGTTTGCAGAAGATACAGGTGTTCTTATATTTGCAGTCGCTCAGAAAGGTCTTCAGGTTCGCCCCATTGGGAACCTCATACACTTTCAGAGGATTGCCCGGCGACCACCGCTGGAGGATGCGGATACATTCCAGGGCTTTCCGGAGGTTGGATTCGTCTGCATAGGGAGTATTGTTGAAATACACGGGAATGACCGTCACGCCCCTGCGCATCAGCAACCATGCAGCTGCCGGAGAATCTATCCCACCTGAGATCAGTGCAACCATCTTTCCCTGTGTGCCCAGGGGCAACCCACCAACGCCCTCAACTATGTCAGTGAAAACATAAGCATAGTTCTGCCGCATCTCTACGAATATCTCGCGATCCGGGTGATCCAGATCTACTGAAGGAGCATGCCCCAGGGATTCCAGACGAGCCCATACCGCATCACCACATCGTCTGCCGATATCAGTGGATGAGAATGCATGATTCCCCGAGCGTCGGGCACGTATCCCAAAAGTCTCACCATTCTTGATATGTTCGCCGCCAATACGGCCACACACCTCTGCAACATCTTTGATCCGGGCAGGCGTCATCGCTGCGGGTGAGGTGGAGACCACACCGAATACATCTGCTGCAGCAGCTGCTGCACTGGTAGGATCATCGGTACTGATGAATATGCGCCCCCATTCACGATACACCCGTGAGAATGAGATATTACCTTGATTGAGCATAGCTTCGATATTTCTAACAAGTGTTTTTTCAAAGCTATCTCTGACACCCCTGCTTTTGAGTGCAAGTTCACCATATCTGACAATGACCACATCGAACATGAGCAGAGTATTCACGGCATAATTATTAAATACATATCAGATTAATAATTTGAGTACTGTTACATGGCTCCAGCCACAAATAGTAATATATATGTTTTTTGTTATAATAATAGCTACAATTAATTTATTTATGGTTAATAAATAGCAAATAATTATATATTAGTAACACTCATGTAGTTTAACTTATAACTAACGTATACTGATATAAGGAGGACTAAGACGTTGAGAAAAATGATAATATCCGTTCTTATGATAGGGCTTTTGCTTTGCACTATCGGTACTGTCAGTGCTCATTTCACTATGGTGTTCCCTTCGGATAGTGAGGAATCCGTATGGGACGTAGCACCTGAGGATTATATTGCCGATCTTGGGGAAGTGAAAACAGTGTATATGATGTGGGGTCATCCTTATGAACACATCTTGTTCGATATGATGCCAGCACCTACCGCATCTGTCACTAGGCCGGATGGCACGGTCGAAGAGCTTAATATAGAAGAGATCATCGTGGAGGGAATGGATGAAGATGGTAACGAAGGAACCTTTGTAGCCTACAAGACATCATTCATTGTTGACCAGATGGGTGACTCCGTGATAGCAGTAGAATATGACGATGCCGGGGAAAATCTTATTGATCACACAAAGGCAGTCATCCACTGCGGTGAGGAGATGTGGACCGGTTGGGATGCAGAGGTTGGACAGGCCACTGAGATCATTCCATACATGCGACCGTACGGAATGGAAGAAGGATTTGTGTTCGCAGGTAAGGCACTTTCGGATGGAAATATCCTGGCCGGAGCCGATGTGGAGGTTGAGATATATCACACCCTTAATGAAGGAATAGAGGTCGTTGAGTCTGCAGAAGAGAAATTCCCCTATGATGCACCCATGGTGTTCACAAGGCTGACAAAGTCCAATGATGCTGGAGATTTCATGTACACATTGGACGAACCAGGTATATGGTTCGTTGGTGCGACTATGGAACCTGAAACTGGAAGATCTGTAAGAGGCGTGTTCATCGTGCCGGTACTGGAAGCATTCCCCACATCACAGGGAGCCTCCGCGGAACTGATGGAAGCGGTCGAGGAAGCAAAACAGATCGCACAGGATGCAAAACAGACCGCGGAATCAAGTGCGGACAGCCCAAGCACACCTGGTTTTGAAGCCATCATTGCCGTGTTCGGCCTGCTAGCAGCGGTTCTGATCGCAGCGAGACGTGAATAAGACCATATTGGGGCACCTGCCCCATTGCTTTTTTTATAATATAAATACAATATGAACGAAAAACGTACATATTCAACAGGAGATATCATCCATGCATATATCTGACGGAGTATTATCACCAACTGTTATCGCTGCCGGATGGATCATAACGCTAGCCATGATCGCGATAACCCTCCGATGGGGCACAAAGGAAGTGGACATTGCTGAGCAGATCCCAAAGGTCTCAGTAATGACAGCAGCCTTCTTTGTCGCATCCCTGATACATGTCTCTATTGGACCAACATCAGTACATCTCGTGCTCAACGGGCTTCTGGGTGTCGTGCTGGGCGTGCTCGCGTATCCGGCAATATTCATTGGTCTGGTCCTGCAGTCCCTGCTGTTCCAGCATGGCGGGATCACAGCGATCGGTGTCAATACTATGGACATGGGACTCCCTGCACTGATCGTAGTGGTCATCTTTAAACAGGGATGTTCAAAGGGCATCAATCCGGCCCTTCTTGGTGGTATATGTGGGGGATTTGCAGTCATCATTTCCACGATCTTGCTGGCAGTGGTACTTGTGACAACTGATGAGAAGTTTATAGAGGTCGCCTATGCTGCCGCAGCAGTCCATGTACCCATAATTATTATTGAAAGTATCATTACAGGATCGGTTGTCGGTTTCCTGGCGAAGGTCAGACCGGAGCTATTGCCGATCGATACAGAGGAGTTGAAATAATGAATAACAGAGCACTGAGCCTGATACTGCTGGTAGCTATTATTGTTATGATGTTCGTTCCTGCTGCATCTGCACACAGGGTCTACCTGATGGAACAGGTAAAGGAAGTAGAGATCAAAGCCTGGTATGGGGGGGGAGATCCCATGGCGGGTGCAGATATTATGATATATACTAACAGAAGCGGAGAGAAGGAGCTGTACATAGAGGATACCACAGACGAGAATGGACTGTACTATTTCTCACCACAGCTCGGAGTTACACAATACCAGGCAGTTGTTTCTCAAATGGGACATCGGGCAGAGAAGACCTTTGATCTGGCCGGCAGCACAGCCACTGATGATGGTGCGCCAATGGAGGCTGAACTTCCCCTGACTGCACGGATCCTTGCGGGTTTCGGTTACCTTGCGGGACTGGCAGGAGTAGGGATGATCATAACGGCCAGAAGAATGAAAAAGCAGTGCGAGAAATAATTCACAGGTGATGAGAGTCTATGAATTATCCGGAAATCGACAGATATGCATCCCTCAGGTCTCCGATACATCAGTTCGATCCCCGGGCCAAGATCGTCACATTCACGGCCCTCATCTTTTCTTTTGTTTTTGTGAACGGACTGTCCCTTGCAATGCTGGGACTTGCGATAGCACTGCTGATACTTGTGATATCAAGAATACCGCTGGGCTTTGCCCTCCAGCGCATCAAGTGGGTTTTCCTGTTCCTATTTCCTCTGCTGATCATCATGCCGCTTACTGTTGAGGGGGAGCAGTTGTTCGATCTGCATGGGATCCCGGTGACCTATGAGGGCACAGTATATGCATCCCTGGTCATTATACGGGCCATGGCGGCTGTGACACTTGCATTGACAATGCTGGGCACGACCCGATTCGATGTTACCATAAAATCGCTTTATATGCTGAAGATCCCTGGTTCGCTCATCCAGATGCTGATGTTCACCTATCGGTACATCTTTGTCATCATTGACGAGTTCGGGCGTATGCATCGGGCATTGAGATCCAAGGGTTTCGAACCTATGACAAATAAACATGGCCTGTCCATTGTCGGTAACATGATCGGAATGCTCATCATCAAAAGCTACGACCGGAGCGAGAGGGTGTACCAATCCATGATCTCAAAGGGATATACCGGCAACCCAAGGACCCTTATGAAATTCAGTATACATGCAAAGGATTATCTTATAAGCATGTGTTTGCTATCCATTGCGATCCTGTTCCATACATATCATCTGGTGTTACCGTGAAAGAAGCAATAATCGTCAACGGCCTGAACTATTCCTATCCTGATGGCACCACTGCATTGAACGATGTCAGCATCGTGGTGTATGAAGGGGAGAAGATCGGCATTGTTGGACCCAATGGAGCGGGGAAGACCACCCTATTCCTTCATTTGAATGGAACTATCAGGTGTCCGGATAGTTCCGTCATGGTCTTCGGACAGAACATCAAGGATCTGGATGTGAAAGAGAGGATCCGGAAGGTGGGTATTGTGTTCCAGGAGCCGGATGACCAGCTATTCATGCCCACTATTTTTGATGATGTTGCGTTCGGACCCCTCAATATGGAATTGGATGAAAATGAGGTGCACAGAAGGGTCAGGGATACACTGCGGCGTGTGGGGCTTGAGGGATTCGAGGACAGGGTCCCCCATAATCTGAGCTACGGGCAGAAAAAGAGAGCTGCGCTTGCAGCGGTACTTTCAATGGAACCGGATATACTGATCCTGGACGAGCCAACGGCCAATCTCGATCCAAAAAGTCGTGCTGACCTGATGCAGATCATCGACCGCCTGAATCGCGAAGGCATCACAACGATCATTGCAACACACGATGTCAATGCCCTGCCCGAACTTGCTGAGAGGGTATATGTCCTCAATCAGGAGATCGTGGCTGAAGGGTCTCC
>JAYEHR010000098.1:0-2070 GCA_034659615.1 Methanobacteriota archaeon
TATAACACGGCAAACGAAGACTTATATAAAGAACTATCCAATGCGGTAGTAAGCTGCAAGAAGGACGAAGTCCTGGCAGCTGTAGAGCACGCACGAGGCAAACTTGATGCACCAGACATCATCGAGAACGGCCTTTCTTCAGGTATGAATGAAGTAGGTATCATGTTCGAGAGGGGCAAACTGTTCCTTCCACACGTCATGATGGCCGCAGGTGCCATGCAGGCCGGTGTGGATGCACTCAAAGACGAGATGCCAGATACCGCCGAAGGAAAAGGCAAAGCTGTCATCGTCAACGGTACCGTCGAAGGTGACGTTCACGACATAGGAAAATCCATCGTATCCACCATGCTCCAGTCCGCAGGTTTTGTGGTCCACGATATTGGTCGGGATGCACCCATCATGGATTTCATCAACAAGGTCAAAGAGACCAATGCTGACATGGTCGGTATATCCGCACTGATGACCACCACCCTTCCGGGTCAGAAAGATGTTATTGCAGTACTGGAAGAAGAAGGTCTGCGTGACAAGGTCAAGGTCATGGTCGGTGGCGCACCCGCAACGAACTCTTGGGCAAAAAAGATCGGTGCAGACTGCTATGCAGAGAATGCAAGCGAGGCTGTCAACAAAGCAAAGGAACTTCTTCTGTAATTGGAGTGGATATATATGGCAAAAGAATACTTCTTACGAATGGGAGACGGCGAAAAGATCTTTATGACAAAGGAGCAGATCCTTGCTGATATTCAGGACGGTAGTGCTGATGCAGCAGATCTTGCAACCGTTCCTGCATTGAGCGAGGACGATATGGATAAGATCCTGGAGATCATCACCAACCCGAACAGGATCGTTGGTGTTGAGCCAGGTATGGAAGTTCCTGTTACCCACGACATCGGTGCTATCAGGATCGATGGTGATCAGGGTAACAGCGGTGTAGGTATCCCTGCCAGCAGACTTGTTGGTTCCATGATGCACGAGCGTGCATTTGGTGCAGATACCATGGAACTGGGTCACATCGACTACAGTTTCAAACCTGTCAAACCCGTGATCTCCCAGGAATGCCAGACAATGGAGTCCTGCCAGCAGAACATGATTGTCCCCATGCTCTACGGTGCCATGCCCAACATGGGATTATACTACACGCCCGATGGTCCTTTCGAGAACCCAGGCGACCTGATGAAAGCATTCAAGATCGAAGAAGCACAGGCATCCATGCTTCATGCTGCAGAACACGGTGCTCGTGACATGATCTGGATCAACCAGCACCTGTATAAAGTTGGTAGTGACGGTACAAACTTCGATACTATCGGTGCAGCTGGCGACAGTGACATGCACGCGTCCCTGAATGCGATCGAGACACTGAGGAAAGAGTTCCCCAACATGTACATTGAAGCAGGAATGGCCGGTGAACTGGTACTTGGATTACACGGCGAGCTCGAGTACGATGGTACCGTCCTTGCAGGACTATGGCCACATGAACAGGTGAAGCTTATTGCAAAGGCAGGAGCGAACGTATTCGGGCCTGTCAGTAACACAAATACCAGCAGATCATCTGCATGGAACCTTGCCAGATCAGTAACGTTCGTGAAGGCAGCTGTTGAGGCATCAACGATACCATGCCATGTGAACATGGGTATGGGTGTAGATGGTGTTCCTATGCTTGAGACCCCCCCAATCGATGCAGTTACCCGCGCCAGCAAGGCGATGGTCGAAGTTGCCGGCGTCGACGGCATATAGATTGGAGTCGGCGACCCACTGGGTATGCCGATCGCACACATCATGGCATCAGGTATGACCGGATTGCGGGCAGCTGGTGACCTTGTTGCAAGGATGGAATTCTCCAAGAGCATGAGGCTCGGAGAAGCAAAGGACTATGTCGCCAAGAAACTCAATGTTTCCGCTGCGGACCTGTCCGACGAACATGTTATGAGAGATGTCCGTGAGGAACTCGACATTGGTGTCATCACCTCTGTACCAGGCTGTGCCAAGGGTATTGCGGCCAAGATGAACATCGAGAAGCTGCTTGACATCGAGATCAACAGCTGTGCCAAGTTCAGGGAATCCACTGGACTGTAA
>JAYEHR010000099.1:0-34979 GCA_034659615.1 Methanobacteriota archaeon
ACTATTGAGTTCCCCACACACGTGGGGATGAACCGCCGCAAGTTCTGCCGCAACAATGAAACCGATAGAGTTCCCCACACACGTGGGGATGAACCGTACGTTTGCAGGAACAGAAATAGAAATTGTGCGAGTTCCCCACACACGTGGGGATGAACCGACGGGTTTAATATTGGAATAGCAGGTACGGATGAGTTCCCCACACACGTGGGGATGAACCGACAACCACATATGGTACGATACTGAATGTACTGAGTTCCCCACACACGTGGGGATGAACCGAAAAACACGGGTCTGGTATCCTCGGAGTAACCAGAGTTCCCCACACACGTGGGGATGAACCGACTGGGAAGATTGGTAGGTGTCGAAAGCATGCGAGTTCCCCACACACGTGGGGATGAACCGTCTTATGAGGTTGTGTATCATTTCGTGAAACAGAGTTCCCCACACACGTGGGGATGAACCGATCGTTGATCATGAGGACACCGGATTCGTGGGGAGTTCCCCACACACGTGGGGATGAACCGATGGAATTCTTATATATACTGGATCTTTTAACGAGTTCCCCACACACGTGGGGATGAACCGTGCGACAGCAGTACGAACCTGCAAACGTCCCTGAGTTCCCCACTCACGTGGGGATGAACCGATCACAATTTATACAGTGATTTTAATACAGAAGAGTTCCCCACACACGTGGGGATGAACCGAAAAGTACTCGCGGTCCAACAAAGACAAAGAAGAGTTCCCCACACACGTGGGGATGAACCGCCCCCCAGGAACCCGAACCAACAAGAGTATTAGAGTTCCCCACACACGTGGGGATGAACCGATACGTTTATTTCAACTTTGGTCCATGAAGTTGAGTTCCCCACACACGTGGGGATGAACCGCCTTTCAGGCTGTCTTTTTGAATTATTAGGAAGAGTTCCCCACACACGTGGGGATGAACCGATCATTCTGTTGTTTCACTGTAATTGGTATAGGAGTTCCCCACACACGTGGGGATGAACCGCAGTAGAAATTTTGGGGTGACGCCGATCACCACAAGTCATACGAAGGCGACCACGGGATTCAGTTTGAAGCTATCATAAAAGAGGGCTGATAAGCCATGCCTTCAAAAAAATAGTTAGAGAACGAGTAGCCTATCAAGCCAACCGTAACCTCTCCCACGAAGCATAACTTCCAGAACATATACATTATCATCTTCAACTTCATAGATAGCCCGGTATTCACCTATACGCAAACGATATAGATCTTTTCTACCCTTTGTACCTTTTAACTTTTTGACATCGCCTTCAACAGGCAAATTGCCAAGGACTTTCAACCGGTCGACAATTCTCTCTTTTGCATCGGGATCGAGTGCATTCAGAAACTTTTCCACATCTGTATGTATGTTCACATTACATTTCACTTTGAATCACGTCTCAAATTTCATCAATTGAGACAAACTTATCTTTTTCTTCCAGACGTCTATACATTCGATCCATAAATTCTTCTTTATCAATCGTATCCATCATACGTGTGAAAATATCGCTATAGGTCTCCCCCTTTTGCCCATAGCCTTTCAGCCTGTCTCGTATTGCTTTTGTTGTGGGGATAGTAGTTGCCTCTGTAGTCATTTCTGTCAACTCCTTTTTATTTCAGTTTGTTTATTTTTGTGTTAATTCGTTTCTGTTTTTTTATTTTTCCGGTCTATTTTATGACTAGAAGCTAATTAGCTATTAGGAGTTAATAGTATTTATAGTTAATTAATTATAAATCATAATAACTTATAACTTCTTATAATTAGATTTTAACATAGCAGAAGTACTCAAAGTATCCCTACAATCATTGTGTGAACATACCGGAATCGCATAGAGTTCAACTTTCCCTTATATAGTCGCAGACCAACATCCATCAAAACTAGGAGCAAGCCCCCATCGCCACAACCTTGCCATAGGGATCACGAACGATCCGATCCACCCGGTCATTTCCCCCCACCCTGTCCGCAGGGCTTTAATATTTTGATTCTGCTATTGTTCTACATGACCTCTCGGACGATCAGTGAAAAGATATTCAGTCGCACGGCAGACAGGGACGCAAAGGCCAACGATTTCGTAATGGCAGATGTGGATTATGCAATGGCCCATGATGGAACGAGCATCCTTGCTGTGCGGGCATTCCGGAACATGGAGGTAGAGAAGGTATGGGATCCTGCGCACATCATTATTCCCTTTGATCATCTTGCGCCTGCAAATACGGACCTGACTGCAGGGTTGCAGAAGGATATCCGATCATGGATCAGGGAGCAGGGTATCGAGAACTTCTATGACGTGGGCGAAGGTATCTGTCATCAGGTCCTGCCTGAGAATGGGTTTGCCATGCCGGGTAAGCTGGTAGTGGGCGCTGACTCCCATTCCTGTACCTATGGTGCCTTTGGTGCCTTTGGGACCGGTGTGGGGGCCACTGATATGGCAGAGATCTTCGCAGCCGGCAAGCTCTGGTTCAAGGTCCCTGAGTCCATCAAGGTGGTTGCAGAGGGAAAGCTGGGGGACCACGTGTATGCCAAGGACCTGACCCTGAAGGTGATCGGTACCGTGGGTGCTGCCGGTGCCACTTACAGGGCGGCCGAGTTCTACGGAAGTACGATACGCGATCTCTCAATGTCCGGCCGGATGACCCTCTGCAATATGGCCATAGAGATGGGTGGCAAGGCCGGCATCGTTCCGCCGGATGGTACTACCTTCCAGTTCCTCAAGGACAGGGCAGTGGACGACTATGAGCCGGTGTATGCCGATGAGGATGCTGAGTACAGTGCCACCTACCATATTGATGCCGCGGACATTGGACCCCAGGTCGCCTGTCCACACCAGGTTGATAATGTGCATGATGTTCCGGAGGTGAGCGGCACCCACGTCGACCAGGTGTTCATCGGCACCTGTACCAATGGCAGGCTCGAGGACCTGGAGGCAGCAGCCGCTGTGCTGAAAGGGGAGACGGTAGCGGTCCGCACGATCGTCATCCCTGCGTCTCGCGCCATATTAATGGAAGCGATACGCAATGGTACGGCTGGGACCCTGCTGGAAGCAGGTGCTACATTGGGAATACCGGGATGCGGCCCATGTCTCGGAGGGCACATGGGCGTGATCGGAGAGGGTGAGGTCTGCATCTCCACCGCGAACAGGAACTTCAAAGGCCGCATGGGGCAGGGCGGATCCATCTACCTGGCATCTCCCGCAACCGCCGCCGCATCGGCGATCATGGGCGAGATCACCGACCCACGCGAGCTATGATACAGCAACAGTGACAGCAATAATAGCAGTAACAACAGCAGACTACATGAATCAAAGGAGTAGATCAGTCATGACAGATACATTGAATGAAGATAAACTGGAACACCTTCTTGGACACTGGATAGAGCACAACGAGAGCCACAGCCGAAGTTTCAACGACTGGGCGGAGAAACTGGAGGCAGCCGGGTTCGATGATGTAGCTGAACGCATACGGAAGGCCTCTGCCAGTATGGACGAGTCTACAGCGCACCTGAGGCAAGCAAAGGAGTCCGTTACAAAGTAACGACTCCCACATCACTCTTTCAAAGCCGATAACGATCTCGATCCACTGCTCAGGAGACTACCAGTACGGGTACGTCCGAATGCCTGACCACATTCTCTGCGACACTTCCAAGCAGGAATCTCTTGATCCCGGTCTTGCCCAGTGTACCCAACACGATCAGATCCACGTTGTTCTCGTCTGCAAAGTTCAGGATCTCTTCGGCAGGATGGCCCATCAGGAGGGCTGTATCCACTGCCAAACCCTCTGAATTGCCGATCTCCTCCACATATCCGATGATCCTGTTCCCTTCTCTTTCAATGTCCTTGAAAGGTAGATCATGTTCTGTCATCCTTGAACCTGCTGGCAACACTTTGGATGAGATCTGTGACAGCACATGTACGGCATAGATATCTGAATCGAACTGTCTGGCGATCTCCACTCCTGTGGACACAGCTCGTTTTGCATCTTCCGATCCATCAGTAGCGATTAATATTTTATTGAATATTGTCATTATATTTCCCCATCGTATAATTGTATCCGCGATATATAGGGATTTGGGATGCGAGTTCATAAAATACGTATATATAGAAGAACTACATTATCTTTTTGTAGAGGTACGAACATGGATGCGAATATGGATATAAATGATATATTTTCAGAGACCTGGCAGGTATTCAAGGAAAATTTCGTGGCATATATCGTTGGGACCCTTATAACAGCGCTGGGCTCCATTTTTATCGTTACGATCGCTCCCCTGATGTATGGTCTGACATACATGGCAGTGAAAGGGGTACGGGGAGAGAAGGTCGAGATCAACGACGTATTTGAGGGTTTCAACCATTTTATTAACAGCTGGGTCTTTGTACTGGTTGCAGGTATACTCCTGTTCATAGGATACCTTCTGCTGGTGATCCCCGGGATCATTCTTTCCATACTCTTGCTCTATGCATTCCCACTGATGGTGCTCAAGGGATATGGTGGCATCGATGCAATACAGGGGAGTATTGGTCTGAGTAAGGAGAACTTTGTGGATACCCTGATCCTCTCGGTCATCCTCTGGGTGATCAATGCGATCGGTGGATCGTTGTACCTTGGCTCTCTTATAACGGTGCCCATTGCCCTTATCGCGGCAGTGGTGGCAACCAATGCACTGGGCAAGGAAGAATACACATATGTGGCAGATTACGAAGATATTTCGGACACCGATGCTGGCACTGATGCTGAAGAAGGGAGCGAAGGAACAGAGGGAGCATCTGAAGAGTCGGAATCAAATGATGATGAGTCGGAGTGGGAATAGGTAATCTGAACACTTAAAAACATTCTACATATAATGAGGAGTATGTAGCATGGCACATACCCCCTGACGTCAGGCAGTCTGAAACATTCTATCCATAGGGGGGTACTGGCTAACTGTGCACCTCCGGATATATGCATACATGGCCACAAAATTAAAAGCATGTACATGAAGCTTACATAGATGGACATATAATCTGTATGTTACAGAGAATGATCTATCTATAGAGAAGATGCTTCGTATGGGATTCACACTAAAGACTATTCTATTGGTCACCCTGCTCATTATGTCAGCTGGAACTGCCCTGGCATTGGAACTGGAGATCACGGCGGATCAGAGCCAGAGCACGGTGGGTGTGGCTGTGGATATCACTGCAATGGTCACCGATAATTCCACACCAGTGAACAACGTGCTGGTCAACTTCAGTACAAGTCTGGGGAACATGGGTGCAACGTCTGTATACACCAATGCTTCCGGCATGGCATGTGTCTGGCTGAACTCAACTTCATCAGGATTTGCTACCATCAGTGCAACTGCCAATAGTACTTCCAATAGCACGAACATATCCTTTGTGGCAGCCCCTACTGATTCTATACTGATCAATGCAATCCCCATATCCGCAGAAGTGGGTGAGGTCTCGGACGTATACCTGACTGCCCGCGATGAATATGGCAACACGAACACCAGCGCAAACCTGTCCATCGAGATCGTCGTCACCGATCTTCTTGGCAATATAATGGATATGAGTACCACCATTTACCGCACTCCTTATACTCAAACGGACATCAGTATTGACCAGGAGAATATCACATTCGCCGATTCTGCTACCGCTTCGTCCAACATCTACCTGCGGTTCAACTCCACCCTGGCGGGTAACATCACCCTGAATACGGGAGTTGGGGGCGTATCCAACACCACATCCCTCGATTATGCACCTGCTTCCCCACATTCCATCATAATTGTATATGATGATGAATACACTGTGAACACAACCTCCGATATCACCGTCAGTGTATATGATGGATTCCACAACCCTGTGCCCAATACCACGATCGTATTCAATGCAACCCCTCCAGCGGATACTGACTACAACAGCCCCCGGCAATACAATTCCCTCGACCTGCAGCCACAGTCCAACACCACTCATTTGGATGGCATTGCACACACATCATTCAGGACGGACAAACGAGCTGGTGATAACACGGTCAACATAAGCGTGCTAAATACCACCATCCATGCAGATATCACCGTCACCGGGCTTGCAGATCAGGTAGGCGAGCTGCTCCTGTCCCACACCCCCAATTATTGCAACGCCAACAATGGTGATGCATATAGACTGTCAGCCCAAACGGCAGACCAGTTCTTCAATCCGGTCCTACCAGGAGGTTTCCCCATCAAGGAACAGATCTTGTTCATCTCCAGTGGTTCCGGTTCCACTCTCATACCATTGAACGAGTACGGTATCGCCACCACGCAGGCAGGCCCGACCCCCTACGTGGAGAACATAACTGTCACAGCCAGTTACAAGAATGAATCCGGATATACCAATGTGACCAATACCACATCCCTGGAGTTCATTGCCGGTGACCTGGCGTCATTACGGCTCTACACAAACCCTGACATTGTGCTGACGCAGAACCAGTCTGGTAATCACAATGCAACTCTATACCTCACGGCTCTCGACGAGTGGGGACATGGTCTTCCCTCTATCAATATCACGCTGAACAATACCAATCCAGGTCTGGGAACATTGTCCATATCCGATCTGAATACCACCGACCTTATCAATACAACAACGAACTCAAACGGTCGACTATATGCAAAGTTCACAAGCAATAACACAGAGGGCAACGCAACACTGGTTGCCAGTAATGGTCTGATCAATGCATCGACGACTGTGGAGGTGGACAAGGATCCATTCATGTGTGCATATGTGACTGCAGAACCCGAGACTGTGAATTCTGGTGATACCGTGAACGTGACGACCATCATATCGGTGGAAGGAGAGCTGCCAATATCAAGGGCGGCTGCCACTGCCATACTGGTCCTGGACCGCTCGGGCAGTATGGACCCGGATTCCTATGCGGGCACTCCTCTTGATGTAATTCTGGTCCTGGATCGCTCGGGCAGTATGGAGTACCTGGGCTCATCTCCCGAGCAGCCAATGACCGATGCAAAGACCGCGGCAAAGACCTTCATGGATTCCCTGGTTTCAAACGCACAGGTGGGCATTGTCTCGTTTGCAAGTTCCAGTACAGTTGATCAGGGACTAATGTCCCTAAATTCATCTGATAACAGAGCATCCCTCGGGGATGCGATCGATGCCATATCCGCAACTGGTGGCACAGCTATGGGAGATGGCATGGCCGATGCCAATACCCTGCTCATCAATGGTCGCGCAGATGCCAGGAAGATCATGATCGTGCTCACGGATGGTGTGTGTAATGCAGGTTCTGATCAGGATGGTACCACTGCCATATCAACTGCCAATACCAATGGTATCAAGATATACACTATCGGTCTTGGCAGTGCAGAATATATCGATGAATCAACACTACAGCGTGTGGCATCAGAGACCGGTGGGGAGTATTTCAATGCTCCAACCAGTTCGGAGTTACAGGCTGTCTACAACTCGATAGCACAGGACATCAGTGATTATGATATCACAGAAGTGGAATACGGAACTGAAGGCTTCACCTCATATGACTATGAAAGTCGTGGTACGTTCACGCTGACCTACGCCGATGCACCATATGTCCTGAAATATGATGCATGGGACATTGACAGTACCAGCGAGAATTGTTATGTGGCTGTCAATGGTAACTATGTCTATGATATTCCGGTCACCGGGGATCAGAACTGGGACAGTTTCGAATACGACATAACATCATATGTGCAGAATGGGAGCAATGTTATCGGATTCTATGATCCTAATAATTGGCCCAATGCAGTAAAGAACGTCAAGGTCCTGGCAGATAACACAACGATGGCTGAATATTCGTCTCAGGTAGACCTCGTGTCGTCTAATCCATATAACTGTACATTCAATACTTCCTATTATATCTATGAGGACGCGTTCACGATCAACGACATTCTCAACGATCTGAAGGTCTACCTCGATTGGGAGAACAGCACCACTGATCTGAACATTGACCTTATAAGCCCGACAGGGCTTGAATATGGTTCCAATGGGAATTCCACGGGATATTATTTTGATGAGAGGGAGGTGCATCTCATTGACATCAGGTCCCCTCAGGCAGACACGTACATCATATCATCTGATGCGGATAGTAGTTTCGCGGATGAGACCTATCTTTATGTAACGAGTGATCTCAATGATGTCGGAGATGAGGCTTCATCGCTCCTTCGCTGGGAGTTGCCGGACGCTCCCACACATAATGCAACGATTAAGAGCGTGACGATGTCCCTGCACGGGATGGTAGAACCATCTGGCGGATGGGATGCAGATTCCGATAATAGGGCCATCAATGTATATGATATGGATACGAGCTACAACACGACCCCTACCTGGAACCGCAACGATTCGCTGGGTACCTGGTCATCTGGCGGCTTCAGCAGTGCAGATTATAATAGTTCATATTCCATCGATTCAGTATCCTTTTCCTCTTCGATCGAGGATAACGTGGTGGAGTTCAATATCACCAGTGCAACATGGGATTCTGACCGAACTCCGGATTGGGGTGAGGGTTGTAGTATCGTACTTGTAGGGTCGGGTTATGATGGAACGGACGCAAACCCCAGTATCGATCGTTTTGCATCAGTAGAGACCGATACCGAGGATCATCATTATTCCCTGAACGGGTGGAGACCATTGGTAACTATCAACTATTCGATATCCGAGGACACGTATGAGTACATATGGATCGCTCCACTATCATATACCTATCCGGACACGGACACAGAAACGGTCGAGACCGGAAACTGGACCGTCAGGGTGACAGGGGATTCAGGGGCCGAACCATTCAATATCGCCACCTATATCGACAAGAAAAGCGCCACTAAACTGGCTTCCTCTTCATTCATATCGAGCTTTGATGAGAGTAATGGTGATCAGGCCGGACTGATCCTGTATAGCAATGATGATGTTGTGAACAGCAGTACACAGACAAGTTATGTTCGTAATGCAAGTGAATGGGTGGGTTACTTCACAGTGAACAACGATGCATCCTATTCCATCGAACTTTCATGGAACGATTCATCAGATCTTGATATTACCCTCTATGAGGGAACAGAGGTCCTGAATTCATCCACTGGTAGTTCACAATCCGAGAACTTGAGTTCACCGCTGTCTGGCGGAATTGATTATCACCTTGTGGTCAGCAAAGCATCCGGTCAGGTAAATGATACTCAGTTCGTGATCAATGTGTCCAGTAGTCCCCTGCGTACGGCAGTGTGTGCTTACTATGACAGTAACAGTGGCGGTGTGCCACGCTATCGTTCATGGGATATTGACGAGTGGAGTGATGAGGATTCAGCTAATCTTGTGGGTGCAAATATTAGACAGCTGACAATGGAGTCCTCTTCGTCACGAGATGAGATCATCATGGGCACGGTGGACGATCAAAGGGATGCCAATTTCCAGATATTTAGTGATTCTACATGGAATACTGTACAGGAATTCTCTACGTCACTTGACAGTTACAGTACAAGAGGCTTTGACATAGCCTATGAATCCACTTCTGACGATGTGTTGGTCGTATATCTGGATAAGTCCATTGATGACGGTGTACCCAGATACAGAATATGGGATGGTTCCTCATGGTCCGGCGATGGGGCCGTGGACGGTACGACTCCGGGTGCAGGGGATATCAGGTGGATCGAACTCGCATCCCATCCATCCTCGGATGAGCTGGTCCTTGTGACTCTGGATGATAGCAGGGATATACGTGCTCAGGTGTGGGATGGCTCCAGTTGGGGCAACACACTCTCCATCACCAATGACGCCAGAGCAACTGGTTACCGCTGTTTCGATGTGGTTTATGAACAGGGAAGCGGGGATGCAATGGTCGTCTGGTCAGATACTGCCGGGTATGTACATTCAAGGGTGTGGGACGGTTCATTATGGAGTTCTGAGAACGATCTATACACGTTCGATGATTCACACAGGGTGTACTGGATCAAGATGGCATCGGATGTCAATTCCAATAATATCGTAATGGGAATGGAGGATCTTGACAAGGATATTTACGTGAGTATATGGAATGGTTCTTCCTGGTCATCACGTGTGCAGGTGGAAAATAATTGTTATGAGTACAGCAAGCGTATCTTTGATGTCGCTTTTGAGACCTCGAGTGGGGAAGCCATGATCGTGTGGGGCGACAGCACCACCACTCCAAAATATATGACCTGGGACGGTACCTGGAGTCCGGAGTCGTCTGCCACTGATCTTACTGGCAGCGGTTATACGAGATGGGTACAACTACGATCGGATCCGGCGTCCAATGAGGTATTCCTGATGACCTCAGATGGTGACAATGACATCAATATCCAGCAGTGGGATGGTTCACAGTGGGGGTCAAGGACTGAGGTGGAATCCTCATCGTCCAGGGATTATGAGAACTTTGATCTGGTCTACCAGGGATATGAGGGATCAAGCTCACAGGCATCGCTGAACTGGAAAGAGTGGCGTGCTACGGTAACCTCTTCACTCGAAAATGACTCTCTTTCCCATCTGGAAAGTGCCATCGATACCATGACGGCAGAAGGTCTTACTGCTATTGATGAGGGTATGTATGAGGCTAACAATGAGCTGTCGTCAGTATCTGGCAACTCTACAATGGTGCTGATGACCGATGGTATTGATAATGCAGGATACCATTCGCTCATTGCCCAGGCAGAGAGAGCAAGGGACCAGAACACTGTGATCCATACTATCGGATTCGGCAGCAGCGAATCAGAAGTGGATCCGGTATTGTCAGAGATTGCGAACATCACCGGTGGAAACTACTATTTCGCACCGAATTCCAGCGTGTTGGAGAATATATTTGTAGGGATTGCTGCGGACATCACCAACTTCACTGCGGAAGGTCCTACATTGTCCATACACGTCCCGCATAATTTCATCACCAATCTTTCATTAGCTACGGCCAACTATGTGGCCAACAGTACCAATTCCACGACCGGTAATATTACGGTCTTCTCTGCTCCTATCTCTCCCAGTACGGCCAATGCTGAACCCAACGTCACGATCGTTGGTGATCGTACACAGCTGCTCTGGCAGCTACCAAACATGGACCCAGGGGAGAAATGGGGTGTGTGGTATCAGTTAAAGGTCCAGGGTGCAGGAAGTGTGCCATTGATCCTCCCCACTTCTAGCATTAATTATACCGATGTAAATGGAACAATGGTGGATGTCAGGATCTCCTATGGGGGAGAAACGGAGATCGGGGGCACAGGTGCAGATGTGGATTACATCTCTCTTGGTACGGTCCAGTTGAGTACGGACTCGCCTATTACCCTTGTGGATGAAACGTCCGCGATCCAGATAGCAGCAACATATTCGGATGGCAACCCTGCGATAGCGAATACATATGTATATACCACTCTCGGGAATCTCAATGGTACATCAAACGCCATCAACGTAACGATCAGTGGTTCCGATACCTTTGAGTTCATGAGCACAACGGCCGGCAATGCGTACTTACGAGCAGTCGCTAGTAATGCGAACAACACCGTGATCGATAATGCGGTGATCGTTGTGAGGCCAAAGGGTCAGATCACGGTAAGTTGAGTGTAGTTGATATCATTTGATCTCAACATCAATGAAATGTTGTCCAATGATCAGCATAGTATCGTTTCGATATGATGTGAGAGTTGTATCTGTGTATGTTGCGGTGGTAAATCCAATATTTTCCAGATACTCTTTCCACAGGGGCGCAAAACGGCTGTTCATTGAAAGTGTGACATTCACGGTATCATCGGTCCTTATCAGGGAACTATCATTGTGCTGCATATTAACGGTGACAATGCTGCTTCCACCGGCGCCAGAGTTCCCATCGACCATAATCAGACCAATGGTCGTGATATTCACATTGTTCATTGTGCTCGAATATATCCGTGGTTCAGAGACCATAACATCTCCCCGTGGATGATATCTTTTGAAGATAGCACCGTTCTCATACAACAACATGTTATCATCCTTGTAGTACCCGATGCCGCCGAGATAGTGGTGTACGGTGTTGGTATCGTACTGTATGCTGATCTGCGATTCGTTCGTGGTGGCCAGAGATGATGAGTACAGTTTCATCTTCATATTCTTGACCGGTATATGTTCAAATGCGACCATCTTCATGTTGCTCTGCAGAACGATAAAGTTCTGTTCTGAACTCTCGAATATACTTGTATCCATGTTCGATTGCAAAACCGGATATCCCATAACATAGATGAAACTCATGGAGAGTACCACTATTGCGAACATGAGTATATATCCTATGGTCTCGGATACCGCCGCATCCTGTCGGGTTTCATTTTCTCGAATCATAACTTATCCTATGTGTTGGTGAGCTACTCGATACGGTACCATTTATTGCCATTGTGCTGGCGATCCCACTGATCGTAACACTGACCGTTTTATCGGATGTTGACGAAACTATTTCTATGATCTGGTCTGTCGTGGCCGTATCTGCATTGATGATATAATATTCTCCAGCGATCGTGGTGGGTATCGTGTACGAGGTATCGATGCGTCCGTTATCCGGGGCGATGAGGTACATGTCTGTCAGCGTTGTACCCATCATGTTACCAATATCACTGAACTCGTTCTCCATTACTATGCTGCTTGGTCTCTCAACGAGTATCTCGTCAGCGCTCATCTGGACGATGACGAAGAAAGCAATGAATATTGCTGAGAACATGATATATCCCATGGTGATGGAAACGCCCCGATCGTCCTGGTGTAACGGTATCATACATTCACCTCAATGATCTCTGGTTCTGATGAGTAAAAGGTATTTCCATCGTAATAGCTGATATTCATCCAGATACTGTCCACAATGGTTGAATTTGATGTGTTCATGCTGATATTTGAGACCCGTATGTCGACGGTCTCGCCATGCGAGGCATACAGTATACCTGTCTGCGTGCTATAGTTCTGGAGCAGTGTTGTGATGATCGTAGGGACGGTCTGGTTCGTTGACTGGTTTAGCTGGTAGGCAAGCAACGTAGCACTCTGTGCTGTTTCCCTGGTCTGCATGGTCAGGTCCCGTATCTGCTCCTTGGGAAACTCGAGGGCGGCATTGGATGAATAATAGCCGGTAACAGCTGATTGGTTGAGCAATACAGCTACAGTTACCAGGGAGATGGCTATCGTAAGGCCGGAGAGCAGGATCCACTGTCCTCTGGTATCATCTTTCAGGTCTGCCATGCTGTTAGCCTCACCTCCACTACCAGCAGGTCACCGTCGGCGATGTCCCATGTACCGCCTGAGTTTGTTACGGTTGCGTTGTCCAGAGTAACGAGGCGGCGTGCTATCACCGAATTGTCAGTTGGCATGCCGTTGGCCACTACATGTTTGACAGTAAGATTGCCATTGTTCACATAGGCAAGGTCCACATTGTACATGGTATCTGCCAGCATCTCCGAGAGTTCTTCATCGAGAATATCAAGTTCACCGCCCAGTAGTGTGGCTTCAGTGCTCACATTGTAGCTTGCCACACATTCGGTCAGGTTGTTCTGGACCGCTATTTGCGGTGCAATATCCAGTATGGTGAGGGTATCCGATGCGGTCTGTTCCAGATCGACCTGCATGAACATTTCGGACTGCGGTGTGACAACTACAGCACTCTGTGTGATGATCAATACGGTCATGGTGACAAGGACGGCGGCACCAAGACCTTCCAGTGTATGCAATTGTGCTTGATCGTTCATTTCCACACCTTCACGGTAAAGTATGCTGGTTCGTATAGTGTTTCAGTGTTATTGGTATATTCTATATACGGTGGTCCTGGATTGCTGAAGTTCATTCCATTGAAGTTTAATTCTATCTGGTATGTGGTATTGATCGTGAACAGGTCCTGATCGAAAACGAGTTTGAGGGTATCGGTGCTGTTCAGGGGGTCGGAGTACACGTAGTATTCTCTACCATCCTCTTTTTTGTATACCTCATAGTCTGCAGATATACTTAATATCGTCCCATTAAGTTTCGCGTTCAGGAACTGTGGGTTTGGACCCGTGATATTGAAATTGGTAATCCGTATGTCCACATCCTCGTTCTGGGTTCCGGTAATGTTTATGAGTGTCATGTTGTTTGGGGTCGGTAACATAGTTGTGATCTCAGTTGCGTTGAACGGGGCTACATTCCCCATTTCTACCAGGACGAACCGGTTCGCTACCAGAACATCTGTGGTGCTGGGGGGTATCTGTCCAATGACCGTGGACGTGTTGTTGATAATAAGAGGATTACCATTACTTGTGATGGATATGTTGTATCCATAGTTCATATGTGCACCGTTTATATCGTCATACAGACCCAGTTTGGTAACAAGGGTGTCTTCGCTCAGTGCATTCAATTTGATGACCTTTGATCTGTTCAGCAGGTTTGGGGTATTGGTCAGACGTGTATGGATATCATCATCTGCTGCCATGCCGATCCGCATGGTGTCATTGATGTGGGTCTCCCAGTCGCTACCACTGTCGGTGCCATTCCCCCACCACCCCGAGTCTTCGGTAAGTATGCTTGCTGTTCGGTAGGCTACGAACCCGATACTCTCATCTCCCGATGATACGGACGTGAACAGACCCGGTACGAACTGTACAGTAAAAGTAAGTGTTATCAAAAAGAGGGAGATCCCCACAAGGAAGTCTACGGATATCTGACCATTGTCATCCATCATGGATACTATTTAAGATTATCCTATAAAAATGGTTTGTTGAAATAGATATCAGTATCACATATAGGACTCATATCCCATATATTTCTGCCCCGCTCTTGACCTTTTTAATATCCCTTTCTATGATGGATAGTCTGTTCTTATCGACCCTGGCGCCTGCAAGTTTTTCAACGAACCAGATGGATTTTACATGGTCGTCTGGAGTAAGTTTCCAGTCAGGTTTTTCGATGTAGTAATCTATGCCTTCTGCATATCGCATGAGTTCCATACGTACCTCATCGTTGATCCAGCCAAGTTCCTCATAGTAGGATAGTATTTCCGAAAGGTTGTTACGGCCCACGAGTTCCATCAGGAACTCGAGCCATTCCATGCACAACTTGGTGCTAGCCGAATTCTTCATTATGTTGGTCAATTGTATATCCTCACCACGCGAGCGGTAGCTACGGGCACCTATTTTTTGTAGTTCCTTTTCCACAAAATCTGTCAGCGATCCAATCTCTTTCTTCATACCTTCATTTGTCGTGTGTACCTCGGCAACATTGCTTATCAGGGTGGTTACCGTATTCGTGAATTCATGGGTCTGGTCCTGTGAAGATTGCTGCTTTCCCTCAAGGTCTGTAAGTGATGCCTGCATGGTTTCCAGTTGTTTGGACATCAAGGAGAGTTCTGCGAATTTGGAGTTATTGGATTCATTTGTTTCCTGTATCTGTGAAACAATAAAGGTGTATGAGTCTGCAAGTTCTGATATGTTCTGCTCGACATTGTTCAAAATATTTTTTAGATCCGTTTTATCGGTATTGATGATTACGAGCGTGTTCTCAAGATCAGTGATCCTGCTATCTAACAAAGAGACCCTTTCACTGGTTGGACCAATGTTCTGTTCGACCATCTGTTTAATATCACGCTGCGATGTCTCTAACGATTCCACGGAATCCTGCATAGTGACAACATTTCCCGTGATATCCCGAACATTGTCTTGGATATCATTCGTATATGCATGGGATCGTTCTAGATCTTCTTTTAGTTGTCCCAACTCCTCTTTCAATATATTAACTGCATTGGGTGACACATCGGATGGTATTTCTTCATCCTTCTGCTCAGCTGGAGCAGGTTCAGGAACATTTACTTCTCCACAAATATCCCCTTTCTCCATATCAATGGTCTCGATCTCGTCCTGGTTGGGAACATCGTTAAATTGTGCAAAGGGAGATGTTCCATCTGCAAGTTCCTTTGTCTGTTTTTCGACCACTTCTTTTGGGATCGATATTACTGTCCTGATATCCTCTTTTTCAATATCTTCAGGGACAGGTTCGGAAGGGAGTGTAGGGGGTGTGAGGGGTACAAAGGTTGGAGGAGCAGTTGATGTGGTTGCAGATGTGGGTACTGGCACAGGTGGTTCTTCTTTAGATACACTCTCTATTTCTTGGGTTTCAAGTGCCTCTCTCATGTCCTCCACTCTCTCTATAAGCTTCTTCCTATATGTGACTTTCTTTAGAAATCCCTTCAAATTATTTATAATATTGCTGACATTGGTAGCCTTATCTGATACAGAAGGGAAAATACTCGATTGATCTGGGTTCAGATATGCAGTTCCTTCTTCTCCGGTTTGTTGCATCTGCTTGAAGGGATCTTGTTCACTCGTTCCCTGTTGTGCAAAAGTTTCCGGTTCTGTTGGCTGCATCTGTTTGAACGGATCCTGTTCAATTGTATCATGTTGCGCAACGGTTTCCATTCCTGCTGGTTGTATCTGCTTGAACGGATCCTGTTCATTCGTTCCCTGTTGTGCAACTGTTTCCACATGCGGGGCACCAGTATTTTCATCTGGCAATTTTGGTTCGAACAGAGGAAGCGTTGCAGCTTTTCCTTTATCGGTTTTTATAGTGAGTGGTGCACCAGACGATGCCTGGAATGTTCCATCGCTGTCTCTTGTCGGTATTACCTTTTGAAAATCAGGGCTAAGACCATCAGGAAGTATTTTTTCGTTGGTGACATCTATTACCTTTATAGTATTGGAGGTCTTGGGTTCTATCGAGAGGATGTGGATGGTATCTGCATCAATATCCAAAGGTGTTCGTTCCTCGATATTGGACAGGTCGGGGAGGTTATTTGTTGCAGGTTCGCCGGCCTTGTCCGGGTCATTTGTCTCCCATGGATACGTTGGGGTGGGCGGATTAGCATCGGCAGATCGATCAGGTTTGTTTTTTCCGGATTCCCAAGGTAGTTCGCTCATTACAGATCATCTTTGAAGTTGTTATGTATTAATCAAATAAGACTATTTGTTTTTATTATATGCTCAATATTTATAAAAGGATTACCCAAGGGTGACGTATTAATTATTTAGATGTGCTTGTACCAGACATTCATGTTCTCCAAATTTCCAGATATATTAGTGTTGTTCACCAGTGTACCAGCGTAAATATAACCTGCTTTTGCAAAGACGATGTTCATACCAAATGAGCTGGCCCTTGCGATGGTATAAAGGGTTTCAACATCCCATTTTTGCATATTCTCTTCCATTTTGTCCAGAAGAAAGGAGGATAATCCTCTTCCTCTGTACTCCGGGAGGGTTGCAAAATCTGTCATCTCTGCGTTCTTATCCTCAATGTCTATTTCTGCAGATGAGAGGGCAATGATCCTGCTATCTTCTTGTATGCTGAAATATACAATACCCTCTTCCATCGTTTTCGATATATATTCTGTTTGATGTATCGGGAAAGGATAGGTCTCGAAGACCTCTTTATAGACACTTGCCATCCCAGGCACGTCATGGTCCCTGCAGACATGGAATTGGAACCCATCGTTTAGATCGATATGTCCCTTTTGTCCTGATATGCTGTTTGCAGCAGCCAGCACCTTTCGATCCTGATCTACATTGTTGTTGTGGCTTCGCTGGTTGGAATAATATTTCCCCATGAAATATGCATCTTCAATACCATTGTAGAACCCGGGGATCGATGCTTCCTGTTGGTATCCATGGTTGAGGAAGACCTTCCTTGCAGAAGAGGGAATTTTGGCAAAGATCTTTGAATACCCCCTTTCCTGTGCAAGTTTGTCCAATTCTGTCAGGATGTCAGGATGGTCATCCTGATGTAGTTTCATCAGGTATATCCTGTCATTGTGCTTACCATGCTGGATCAGAGATCGACCAAGTGTAATGATCTGATCAGTCACTGTCTCTTCTCTCCATCCGTTCTGTATCTTCCGGCACAAGGCTTAACTGTTTATCATAGTCACTGAGCAGTTTGCCGATACCGATGGATTTGAATTCCTGAGCGTCGTTCAGTTTCAATTGCAGTTTGCAGGTATCACATTCCATATCGCAATAGATAGGTTCGTAGGAGTCGGGTTCTTTGTAAGTGGTAATCACGCCCTCATAGTTCCTCAGGATCACCTTGTTAGTTGACCATGAGATCAGGTATTGTGGCAGAACGGGGATCTTCCCTCCACCGTGCGGTGCATCGATCACATAGGTGGGTACAGCAAAACCACTGGTGTGCCCTATTAGGTTCTCCATGATCTCTATCCCTTTTCCAACAGGAGTCCGGAAATGGGTCAGTCCTTCTGACAGGTCACATTGATAGAGGTAATATGGGCGCACTCTGTTCTGAACAAGTTTGTGCATCAGTTTTTTCATGATCCTGTGACAATCATTCACCTTTGCAAGCAGGACTGTCTGGTTTCCAAGGGGGATACCTGCATCGGCCAGTTTTTTCAGAGCTTCTTTTGATGAAACAGTGATCTCCCGTGGATGGTTGAAATGTGTGTTGATCCAGATCGGGTGGTGTTTTTTGAGCATTTCCACTAGTTCGTCAGTGATACGATATGGCAACACAACAGGCATACGGGTACCGATCCTGATAACTTCTACGTGGGGAATGGCACTGAGTTGTGTAAGGATCCAGTCCAGGTAATCGTCAGAGAGCATCAGGGGATCGCCTCCGGAGAGAAGTACGTCCCTGACCTCTGGCGTGTTCTTGATGTACTCGATGCCTTTTGACACTTCGTTTCTATCCGGGATGGAGTCCATGTCCCCTACTTTACGTTTTCTGGTACAGTGTCGACAGTACATGGAGCAGGTGTTGCTTATATGGAACAATACCCTATCGGGATATCGGTGGGTGATGCCAGACACGGGACTATCCTCATCTTCGGATAAGGGATCCGCCATATCGTTCTTGTCTATGATCAGTTCCTCAGGTGAAGGGAATGATTGGAGATAGATTGGGTCATTCCTGAAATCGTCTGCTTCAATGAGAGATAGATAATAGGGGGTGATCGATAATGGAAATTTCGTAATGGTCTTTTCCAATTCCTGCTTTTCTTCGTCACCGAGATTGATCCCAAGAAGGGATTCAAAGTTTCCAATATCCTTTATGGAATGTTTCAGTTGCCATTTCCAGTTTTTCCAGTTTACGAGAACGGTATCCGAGTCAATTTTCTTTGCAATCTTCTTTTGATTGGGGTTGTAGTGTTTCATAATATCAATATCAACTTTGAATTTTTGCAAAACAGTTTTCAAGTGATATGTTTTTCAAAACCCAAGACATGTATGGTATTTTATAAGATAAAATCCACTCGAGCATGAACATGCCTGTTGCTATGTAAAATGAATGATGCTTCTATTATTCAGGAAAAGCATCTCTATGAACTGCGGTTAGGTTTCCATTCCTCTGATCCAAGCTATCACAACGTTCTTCAAAATTCAATTGAACAATGCGATCGATATCGATCATAAATAAGTAGTATCTGTTCGTATCAGATTATATATGATAATGTGGGCAAGTGTTTCATCAATGTGATGATCCCATTCATCTCAGCGAATCTATATATTCTATTCAGGCTATATATAGTTTGTCTGATAAAAAATCGAGTATATGTTCTATTCTGCATAAGTAATGGATGGTAGAAAATCGCTTTAGATTCCCAGATATGATGAGACTTCAAAGTAGATGATCAAATAACCCAGCACTAACATTCCCATTGAGATCAACCATAACCATCGAAGTAGACGTTGCAGGTTTTTGGGTTCTGTTAATTTAAAAAAAAGTCTGTCGGCCAGGGTTGGCCGATCAGGAGGTTCCATATGCATAGGCTTATGATTTTTTAATTCGTTTGAGACGGAAGGTGTTCTCCCGCTCCATCTCGTCAAGACGTAGTGTGATGAAGTCCATGGCTTCCTGTAGTTCGGGAATTACCTTGAACTCAAGTGCATTCACACGTCTCTTTGTCTTCTCAATGTCATCAAGAAGTCTTTTCATTGTAGTCTCTATCTCTGCGGCGAGAATGATCTTTTCCACCAGCAACTCGTATGAATCAGCTGCTTCATCAATGTATGCGCTTGTTCCAAGAATTCCATATCCACGCTTGTTTATTGGTTTATGGACACTGGATGATTCTATTTTTGGAACTACCACACCCATGATGTTATGGCTTTCGAGTATTATCTCTGGTGTATCTTTCAATGCAAAGGCAGTTGACTTTATAACGATCCTTCCTTCAACAGATTCCGCTATACCGATCTTCTCGGTGGCCTTTTCATAGATGGCATCCAACTCGGTTCGCACATCCTTAGCCTTGTTCAGGATCTCAAAGAACTCAAGGATCAAACCATCTCTTTTCATCTTCAGCAGCTTGTGGCCACCCTGAGATAGTTTGATCTTCTTCTTCAGTTCGATAAGTTCTGAACGAGTTGGTTTTACGTCATTTACACCCATAATCGATCACTCGGTATTACTCAGCTTTCTGTTGGTGTGCAGGATGGTACTTCTCAATGTACTTGTTATCGATCCTGGTAAGCTGTGCTTCTGGAAGGTCGGACAGGATGTCCCATGAGATCCTCAATGTGTCCTCAATGGTCCGGTTCTCATCTTTCCCCTGTCGCACGAACCTGTCTTCGAACAGATCTGCGAACTCCAGGATATGTTGATCCCTTTCAGATAATGATTCCTTACCAACGATCGCTACAAGTCCACGGAGGTCACGACCTTCAGCATATCCTGCATACAGCTGGTCCGATACTGCCTTGTGGTCCTCCCTTGTCTTACCTTCTCCAATACCGGAGTTCATCAGGCGGGATAGGGATGGAAGCACATTGATCGGTGGATAGATGCCTTTCCTGTGCAGTTCTCGTGAGACCACGATCTGTCCTTCGGTGATATATCCGGACAGGTCAGGGATCGGATGGGTGATATCGTCACCGGGCATTGTAAGGATAGAGAATTGGGTAACCGATCCCTTCAATCCTTTGATAACACCGGCTCGCTCATACAGTGATGCAAGGTCAGTGTACATGTATCCTGGATAGCCACGTCTTCCGGGCACTTCTTCACGGGCAGCGCCCATCTGGCGAAGTGCTTCACAATAGTTGGTGATATCTGTCAGAATGACAAGAACGTGCATGTCATGCTCATATGCCAGATATTCGGCAGCCGTCAGTGCCATCCTGGGTGTGATGATACGCTCAACAGCAGGGTCATCTGCCAGATTGAGGAACACTACTGCTCGCTCCAGAGCACCAGTCTTCTCGAAATCTGCCATGAATGACTGGGCTTCCTCGTTGGTGATCCCCATCGCTGCGAACACAACTGCGAAATCTTCTTCTGATCCAGGGACCTTTGCCTGTCGTGCGATCTGAAGTGCGATCTCGTTGTGAGGTAGACCCGATCCAGAGAAGATCGGGAGTTTCTGTCCTCTTACAAGGGTATTTGTCCCATCAATGGTGGAGATCCCTGTCTGGATAAAGTCCTCTGGGGGCATCCTTGAATATGGATTCATCGCTGCACCATTGACATCCACCCTTTTGTCGGGAACGATCTGGGGGCCGCCATCAAGGGGCTCGCCAGCTCCGGATAGGATCCTTCCAAGCATGTCCTTTGATGCAGAGAGCTTGATCGTCTCTCCACTGAATATCACACCACTTTCACTGTTGAGTCCACCGGTACCTTCGAACACCTGCACGACTACCATGTCTGCGGATGTATCAAGGACCTGCCCACGTTTGCTGGTACCATCGGGCATGTTGATATGAACAAGTTCTCCATAGCCAACAGGTTCTGTCTTTTCAATAAAGATCAGTGGTCCTGCGACATCTACGATCGTTTTGTATTCTTTGGTCATAATCACTTGCCTCCGAGTTGTGCAAATTCTTCATCCATCTTTGTCATAACCCTCTCAAGAGCTGTGTCAAAGTCCTCCTCGAACTTCACCTTTGCAAGTTCATCCTTGGATTCCAATGTTACGATCTTGTCAATGGCTGCTCCGAATTCAAGCGCCTCGCTTGCCATATCACCGTATTTGGTTATTGCTTTCAACAGTTTGTACTGTTTGTCGAACGGACAGTATGTGTCAACCGGATGGAAAGCATTCTGTTGCAGGAAGTATTCCCTTATCATACGGCATATCTCAAGAGTGAGTTGCTGATCCTCTGGAAGTGCATCGGAACCGACCAGCTGCACGATCTCCTGAAGTTCGGATTCCTGTTGCAACTTGTCCATTGCAGCTCCTCGAAGCTCATTCCAGTCTGATCCAACATTCTCGGCGAACCAGCCTGCCAATGCCTGATTGTAAAGACTGTAACTGGAAAGCCAGTTGATGGATGGGAAATGTCTCTTCTGTGCAAGCTTCGCATCCAGTGCCCAGAATACCTTTACGATACGGAGTGTGTTCTGTGTCACAGGTTCTGAGAAGTCACCGCCAGGAGGGGATACTGCACCGATGACGGTGATGGATCCATTCTCTCCACAGAGTGATGTTACTGCTCCTGCTCGCTCGTAGAATTCAGACAGTCGTGCGGACAGGTATGCTGGATAACCTTCTTCACCAGGCATCTCTTCAAGCCTGGATGAGATCTCTCTCATTGCTTCTGCCCATCGGGATGTCGAATCTGCCATCAGTGATACATCGTATCCCATGTCCCTGTAGTATTCTGCGATAGTGATCCCTGTATAAACAGATGCTTCACGAGCAGCCACAGGCATGTTGGATGTATTTGCGATAAGGACGGTACGTTCCATCAGTGGACGTCCGGTCTTCGGGTCTTCGAGTTCGGGGAATTCGTTCAGAACATCCGCCATCTCGTTACCACGTTCACCGCACCCAATGTATACCACAATGTCGGTGTCGCTCCACTTTGCAAGTTGTTGCTGGGTCACAGTCTTTCCTGAACCGAATGGCCCCGGAATTGCGGCAGTACCGCCTTTTGCCACAGGGAACATCCCGTCAAGGATCCTCTGCCCTGTAACAAGGGGTGCTGTTGGCATGAGTTTCTTTGCTGATGGACGTGGTCCTCGTACGGGCCACTTCTGCATCATGCTGATCTCAGTACCATCGGACAGTGTACAAATGGTATCTTCAACAGTGAACTCACCGCTCTTGATATCATCAATGGTACCGGATATGTTTGGAGGTACCATGATCTTATGTTCAATGTTGTGTGTTTCCTGAACAAGACCAAGTACGCTTCCACCTTCGATCGTATCTCCTTTGCTGACAGTTGGATTGAAGTCCCACTTCTTCTCACGGTCAAGACCGTTAGCAGTAACTCCTCTTTCGATAAAGTTACCCATCTTTTCCTGCAGTGTCTGAAGAGGTCTCTGAATACCATCATAGATACTTTTCAGTAGACCAGGTCCCAGTTCCACAGAAAGCGGCATACCTGTATTTTCTACTGGTTCACCAGGCTTTATGCCTGAGGTGTCTTCATAAACCTGGACAGTGGCCTTGTCGCCCTCTATCTTGATCACTTCACCCATCAGTCCTTCGTGGCCGACATGCACCACATCGTACATCTTTGGTTTAATGCCGGCAACTGTGACAACAGGCCCTGCTACGCGATAAATTTCACCTTTTACTTCCACAAATCTACACCTACCGATTGTTTTATTTTATCCCTTAAGTTTGAACTTTCTGCAGCTCCGCCCAGAGTTACAAGCGTTGGTTCGACAGATTCACTGAGAGTTTCTCTCATAGTTTCCGGTAGCTTATTAAAATCGTCATTATGCATTATAAAAATACCAACGTCCGAATCTTCGAACACGTTCGTGACCATTGAATTCAGTTCGCTAGCATCGTCGACTGCGAATACCTTTTTCACGCCAGCCAGTCGAAATCCTGTTACAAACTCGCTGTTTCCTAATACTGCTAGTTCCATTAGATCACCAATTGATCCTTAATGATATCTTCGTTGAGATTGGTTGCTTTTCCACGTATGATTATACGTAGATTATTTACCTCATTCTTCTTGTTGAGTATGTAGTCCATAATAGGAACTATTGATAATGGGTATACATGTGAGAAACTCGCAGCGGATCGTATGCTGTACTTTGTAAGCTGGGTTTCTACATCAACCAATGATTCCATGTTTGGTTCAACAATATCGGATATAGCATCCCACCATGGATATTCTTCAAGTGATTGTAAGAACTCACCATAAGACAAAGTTAGTAATTGATCGATCTCATTGGGTCCCAGTTTCAGACCACCCTCAAGTACCACATTGTTGATCTCATCTCTGTCAACACCGGCTTTCTTCATCCTGAAGAGCATTTTCAAATTGCAAATATCGATCTCAGTTCGGATGAACTTTGAGAACAGTTTTCGATCACTGGATCGTGGCGTACCTATTGCATAGAACAATCCATTGTAGTACATCTTGTCCAGTTCGTTCTCGAATACAGAGAGGTTCGTTCCATCGTAATGCTTCAGTACCTGATAGTATGATGTCCCATTGAGGCCCTCGACAACACCTTCATAGGACTCTTTTTCTGCAAGCTCTGCCAAAAAGTTATATCCCAGTTGTCCGGATGCTACTAGATAATCCTTGATCTCACTGGCCGGTGCCCCATAGTATTTTCCTCGAAGGATCGTTTTGATGCTCCAAATATCATAGTTCTTGAGATATTCAGTGATCAGGTAGTTAAGCTCGCCTTCAGATATATCGATCAATTTGGTGAATGTATCTGCGAGGTTTTTATTTAAGGCATGTTCGATCAGATCAATGCCATCAAATCTTCTAGCGAGTTCATCCACTTCGTCTTTATACTGTGACTCTTCGATGAAACGGGTAATCTCATCCAGATCCATATTCATGAGTCGTGGGTATGTGTCTTTCGGAAGAAGCTTATGTTTCATCGCACGAACACGTGCAGTTACATACGCATAGTTGGAACTACCACCACTCTGCGTAGGACTGCCGCCTCTCCTAAATTTCTGCAAAAGCCCCATTTTGATATCACCCGAACAAGATGTCTGAGGTCTGTTTCAATGATTGCTCATTCACACGTTGCAGGATTATATCATAGGTATAATCCAACCGAATGGTGCTATCTTCATTCTCGATCACAACTCCTCCAATACAATCAATGTTGCCAGCATAATCAAGTGAAGACAGTTTCCTGACAAATTCTTCCGAATCCTTGTTGGAATATATCTTAGTTCCACTGCTCTCGTTCTTCTCAATTATACTCTTTAAGAGTTCTTCTTGTTTAGAATCTGGCAGTGTTACAATTGTTTCCAAGGCTTTGTTATATACTTTGTCAAGTACTTCTTTACGTGCGTTGAGCATTGTGCGTTTGACTTCCAGATTTGCACTGGAGGTCTCCTGTCTACGCAGACGTGCGATATCCTCGTCAGCCTTTACAAGACGATCTCCCTTGATCTTCTTTGCGTTTAGTCTCGCATCTTCAAGTATCTGTGATACTTCAGATTCGGAATCCACATTCACATTGGAAACTTCCGTCTGTGCGACATCCAGGATGTCCTTAATAACTGTTTCAAGTCCCATGCTCTCACACCTTTACATAATGTTTTAAGAGCGAAATTGCTCTTAAAATAGTTTAGCTGATCAACAGAGCAACTACCAGTCCAAAGATAACGATGGTTTCTGGGATCACAGTCATGATCAATCCTTTACCAAACATCTCTTCATTCTCGGCCATTGCGCCTACTGCAGCAGCACCGATATCTTTTTCTGCGATACCGGATCCAAGTCCTGCGAGTCCAACTGCAAGCCCTGCACCCACTGCTTTCAACCCTGCTGGGTCCATCATCATTATTTCTTCTCCTGCCATAAATTCATTCCTCCGTATATTTTCTTATATATCCAAATGGATTGTACTTTCTGCCCCCGCCCTCATAGAATTTTGTAAAGAATTCGACATACTGCAACCTGAGCGAGTGTAATCCGGGGGCAATTATACTCAGGATTGTGTTTAATGCATGTCCGAATATGAATACTATTATTGCAAAGATCGTCATGGTGATCCCGCCACTTGACATGATCCTTTCAAATGCTATGAGATTGACAGTCGATGCAATATAAATGGAAGATAATCCTACAGCTATTAATCGTGTGTATGAAAGGGAATTGCTCAATAGACTTGGCAATTCGATCGGACCTTTAATGCCTTCGCCTTTGACAAGCATTATAAATCCGCCAATGAATACCACAACACCAATTGCGATAGGGATATAACCAAGATAGCCAAGTACTATCAGGACAATACCGATCTCTTCGATCAACCAGCTACCCTTTTCAAGCATAGCTGCGGTAATACCATGTTTTCTGTTCTCGTTAATGAACCCTAATATGTAGCCCATGTTAATGTGGACCACTCCGATCAGGGTCGTCAGAACGATGAGTGTCATAACAAGGTGTGTCCGGTGTATTGGATAGGTAACCATTTCCCCGCCTATGGGGGATGGGAAGAGATTAACGGTCTCGAATCCCGCGATCAGGCCGGCTTCGACACCATGCGCTGTATGGACACTTGCAAGTGAGAATCCCAGAAACTCTCCATATAGTACGCCAAAGATCAGTGTTGATATTTGACAGTAAAGGAAAATGTTCATAAGGGGTTTAATGGCGTCGGACTTGACCATTCTATTAATTCCGAATGCCAGCACTAGCAAAATGAGTGCATATCCAATGTCACCAAGGATCATCCCATAGAACAATGGGAATGTAAAGAATATAAGATTCGTAGGATCTATCTCTTTGTATTTTGGACGCGCATAGAGGTCCATGATCGCTTCGAACGGACTTGATATCTTCGGGTTGTCATACTTTACAGGGATATTGTCTTCATCCTCTTTTTCAACCTCTTGCTTTGAAACGAATGCATGACCATCTGTCGCATCATTTATTGTACTGGCCAGTGCATCATAGTCTTCGTCAGGAATCCATCCATCAATGACAAACGTATGCTCGGAACTTGCGATCCTCAACGGTGCCTCGGATTTTTGCGATTCAATTGAAAGGATCTCATCACTTGCCAGAATAAAGTTCGAGTATTTTTCCTTGAGAGCAACAACTTCTGCATCGAGGTTTTCGATCGTTTTGTTAATCTCGATGTTTTCGGTTTCGATCTGAGTGAGCAAGGAAGCCGGAATACCGATGATGTCTGGTACCTTCAATTCTCGGAACCCGGAATGAGTCAGTACTTCGGATACCTTGTCCACATCTTCCCTTTTAATGAACAGAACTAATGTCCCTGCTTCTGGATCGTATTCGATCTCATATGAGGTGGTTATATGGGAGATCGCAGATGTCACATCACCCTGAACAATTCCGGTGATGACTGCGATGTTCTCATATCCCCTGTACAGCGAAAGATCAACACTTATCCCTGAAAAGGGCGCAAGTTCTCGTTTAAGTGACTCGAGTTCTTTTAAGCGTGCGTCCAGTTCATTTCTCTGGTCTGTCTTCACAGATACCTTTTTCTCGAGTTCTACAAGATTAGAGTCAAGTTCACTCCATAGTTGATCAGCATTCTGTATGGCCTGTTCCCGTGGTTTAATTCCAAGAAAATTTGAGATCGACCTCAACTTGACAAGTTTCTTCGATACATCTCCAGCATTCTCAAATGGCCGGCCGATTTTGAAACCTGACCCATCCTCGTTAAAGTTCTCCATATGGAATGTGTTGGTATCATGCAGGGCGTTGACAGTATCTTCAAAGATGTCCTTGTGGCCAACAATGATGGCCCGGCTCATATCTTTTGGCTTAAACATGCACCGCCCTCTCAAACTCATTAACCAGGTTATTTGCAGCGTTGTCAATATTGGATTCCGCTTTTGCGATGGTTTCCTCGGTCTTTTGTTTACCGTCTTCGACGATCTTCTTACATTCTTTATTGATGGTATCTTTGGCGGATCTCACCACGTCAAATGCCGACCTTTCTGCATCCGCAGTTGCATCGTCTATGATCTCCCTGGCATTAGCACGTGCAGCTACAATCCGCTCGTCCTTCTTTTTGAAGCTTTCTTCCACCATTTTCTTGGCGCTTTGTTCTGCATCTTTTATTTCTGATAGGATCTTATCTTTGACCATGCGAAACCTCATTACATCAATAATTTGTTAGCTTGTATTATTTAGCTCCCAAAATACATAACATGCATATAAGTTATTCGGTATTTGTCTCAATTATAGGGAGTCATAGAATGGTTATGTACAATCTCTAATCCGCCATTATATGCTAAAACCAATCATGGGAATGCCAGATCAAATATTGTATTTTCTTGTTTCTTATTTAACATCAATAAGGTCGATCCGGTACGGAAGTGTCTCACCCTCTGGTATCTCGTGAATGTACTTTCGTCTGAACTCCGGATCGCGCATCATACAATACTCTGCCGTATCCTTGTATGCGCGGTGTTTTCCCATACGTTTCCATATGTCAGCAAGAGGCTCATTCTTTACGTTCCCAAACGAAAGGGGTGTGTATGCGCAGGGGATAACCTCGCAACTGGGTGTCACATGCATCCAGCGCCGCCCGGCAAAACACCCAAACATATCGGGTCCCATGAAATATGGGAACGCTGTGACCCGTGGTCCTTCAGGGTTGCTATTGATATCCTTCTGGAAACGTTCCAGATGTTTAACATCCTTTTTAGAAATGACCTCGTCCTCATGCTCCAGCCAGCGCCCCACGGCGATGATCTCGTAGATGGACATCTCATGCATACCCAGGTCTGTCGCAAGGTTGTAAAAATCGTCAAGATCATCAATATTGCTGGGCGAGAGTACCACGAACATATCGGTAAGGATCCCTGCAGATAATGCATTATCGATCCCGTTGATGGCATCCCTGTACGCACCGTCCCGACCACGTATACGATCATGTTCCTTCTCCTCCGGACTATCAATGCTGATCCTCACTGCATACATACCAGCATCCTTAAGGTCCCGAGCTCTCTGTTCGGTCAACCCAAAACCTGAAGTGAAGCATGTGGCAATAGCCCTGTCTTTGTCCACTTTTTTCACCATGTCCGGGAGGTCATTTCGTAGCATCGTCTCGCCGCCGTCGAATGAGATCAGGTATGCTCCAAGATCGATGGCCTGATCGATCGTATTATTGATCTCATCGACCGTTGGTTCTTGGTCTGAAACAAAACCCGCAGCGCCACAGTGTATGCATCGATTGGGGCATCGGTCTGTTATGCCGATCGAGAACTGGTCAGGGATTCGTTTTTTCATTATGGCCCCGATCTGGGCACTGATCATTCTATCAAAGACCTTTCCAGGAATCGGCGGTACCCATGTGGAGAAGATCAGTTCATCCTCATCAATGGATATCGGTTTTTCCTCCTGGAACACACGATTGATCCGTTTTATAATAGGCTTTGCGACCATTGAAAGGGGTCCCTCTGTATTAAGCACTACCTTCCCGTTCACAGTGTTGGCATTAACTTTGATTATTGACTTATCATATACTCGCATAAGTTCACCTGACGTCCATAACTCTAATTATTTTGTAAAAGTAATTCTCAGGAAAGCATCTCAAGGGTCGTATATTCAGTAAGTTGGGCAAGCCTGTCCCTGGCATCGGAAGGCTCAAAGGAGTTGATGATCGTTCTGGCATTGTGCACATGTTCCATGACAACACCTTCTGTCCGTTCCAATGCTTCGTCATAGTTCATCTCTCTCATATAGATATCCATGAGGGTGATAGACCTGTGTATCGACCGTTTATCGTCAAGTACTTTCTTGTATTCCAAAAGGTCATCAACGATCTGGTAGGCACTTCCTACACTCTCACCATACGATCTGAACTGTCCGGCAACGGTGTCATCGGCCCCTGCGATGTATGCGCCCATGGCAGAACTTGCAGCAAAAAGGGCAGCTGTTTTTTTACGGATGCATTCTAAATAATCCGGGCACATGAACGCATCTTCGTCATTACTTCGTATATCGATGGTCTCTCCTTCGGCCATCTTCATCCCTGCCTGCCCGAACTCGCGGACAATGTTCCTGTCATACGATGCCAGGAGTTCGATAGATTTGGATATCAGGTAATCGCCAGCAAGCATTGCTGCACCATGACCATATTTTTCGTGTGCGGCTTCCACTCCACGTCGGACGATACCTTGATCCAGAATATCGTCATGGATCAGCGAGGCAGAGTGTATCAGCTCGATGGCAAGTGCCGCTTCAACACTTTTATTAATATCTCCTCCACATACCTGTGTGGAGAGCATCAGCATGATCGGCCTGACCTTCTTTCCACCAGATCGGCATGCGTGACCAACCACCCTTTTCATATGTGAACCGTCAATATTATTGACAAAATCTTCAATGGCATCATTGATAAGTCGATATTCCTGCCATGCTTCAATATTCATTAGCATCCTCGTTGTTTCGAATCAATACTTATTGATCGTCCTTTATTATTATGCTCATTCCTTGTACTTGGATGGACATCCCATCACGAGTTGGTCAGCCATGATCTGATCTTCAGACACCATTCTTCCACTCAAACTGATGCTTTTGCCTTCCATGAGATTTGCAGGCAGGTCTCCTGTATATTCTACATATATATCATGGTTCACATCTTCTGCATCCACCAGCACGAATGATATCTGATCCAGAGACATGTTCAATGTATCGTTTTTTATTGTCCCCATGGTATTTACATTCTGTCCGATATAGTCCTGTGGATTCTCCGTAAGATCAGATACCATCAGATACCCCTGGTCAAGGTCAATTCCCCATAGCCCAACGATGGACACGATGACAATAGCCACGACAGCGAGTAGTGTTCTTTCCTTTTTTTTCATAGGGATACCTTCACTTTGAACGATCTAATCGTTTAAGCTCAGCAGTAAGTCTTGAGCGATATAGGACCAGATTGAATATGTAGCTTAATATCACTATCCAGACAATGGCAAGTGCTATTTCGAACGCTTCCATGTTATTAACCCTTTTTCTTATATTTCAGACCATGTTCAAAATATACTTCTTATATCCTGGTTGTTAAACCAGTATTTGTTTGGAGTATTATATCAATAACGTTAGTTTAATATGGGTCTTCCAGTATTTATGACATATTATTTAAGGCAATTGAGTGAGCTTATATTACAAAACAACCGAACGATCAACTATGGCAAGACCACCAAGACTGATAGCATGGGAACTGACAGCTGGGTGCAATCTCTCATGTGTACATTGCAGGGGTTCATCCACATCACGCGTACCTGATAACGAACTGACCACCGATGAGGCAAAACATTTCATCGATGAGCTTGCAGAGATGGGGTCTCCCATCCTAATATTAAGTGGTGGGGAACCACTTGTTCGCAAGGATGTCTATGAGATCGCACAGTATGGTACTGACAAAGGTCTTCGTGTAGTACTGGCCACAAACGGAACCCTGCTGACCCCCGAGGTTGCCAGGAAATTGAAAGACTCTGGAATACAGAGGGTCAGCATTAGTCTTGATGGCGCAACACCACGCACGCATGACGAGTTCCGTGGAGTGCCAGGTGCCTTTGAGGGGGCAATGACGGGGATCGATTCACTGAAACAGGTAGGGTTGGAATTCCAGATCAACACGACCATCACAAAGAGAAACCTTGTTGAGATCCCACAGATCCTTGAAATGGTGACCGAGATCGGAGCCGTAGCTTTGCACATCTTCCTGCTGGTGCCAACTGGCCGGGGCAAGGACCTTGCAGATGAGGAGATTCCCCCTGAGGAGTACGAGCGGGTCCTGAACTGGTTCTATGATCAGCAAAAGACTGCCACGATACAATTGAAGGCCACCTGTGCGCCACACTATTTCAGGATCATGCGTCAGCGTGCCAGAAGAGAAGGTATCGAGATCACCGCAAAGACCCATGGCTATGAGGCAATGACGCGCGGTTGTCTTGGAGGAACTGCCTTCTGTTTCGTATCCAGCATAGGCGACGTACAGGCATGTGGTTACCTACCGGTGGTGGCTGGTAACATCAAAGAAAAGCCGTTCGCGGATATATGGAACGATTCAACACTATTCAATGATCTTCGCGATGTGGATAACTTCAAGGGCAAATGCGGTCGTTGTGATTACCGTAAGGTCTGTGGCGGCTGCCGGGCCCGCGCCTATGCTGCAACAGGGGATTACCTGGCTGAAGAGCCGTACTGTGTATATGTGCCCCCGCAGTGAGGGAATGACGTGAAGGTCATTCCCCAACGAAACATATCATCTTGACCTATCGCCTGACAACCGTCTCCGCTCCATCTCCTCCACATGTCCAATAACCTCTTTCAGTGGTATATGGGTGGCATCCGACACCGTCTTGCAATCTTCGTATTCCGCAGAGACATTAAGGATCTCCCCGCGTTGATCACATGCGATCTTCACCTCTACGTCAAACTCCTGTCCATTCAGTTCAAGCAGCACGTTCTCCAGACGCCTATCAGCGATGAATCGATGTTTCGTGGGGATCACACGGACTCCCAGGGATCCGGTCTCCTTAATGATCTGTCTGGCAATCGTCTCACTATGCTCTGGTTTTGTGATCACTTTTATGATGTGACCTGGGCGACCTTTTTTCATTGTGGCAGGAACGATGGCCACATCCAGCGCTTCCATTGATAAGAGTTTATCAAAGAGGTTCCCCAGCATCTCTCCGGTCACATCGTCCACGTTTGTCTCCAGCACCTCTACCCTGTCTCTGGATAGTTTTTCTTCCATCTGCATTATTATGGTCCGTAGCACATTTGGACCATCGGTATCACCGTCCCCTGCTCCGTAGCCGATGGAAAGTACGTTCCCCAATGGAATATTCTCAATAGGTCTTGCGAAATGGGCAAGCAGTGCAGCACCGGTGGGAGTAAGAAGTTCCCTGTTCCCCGACCCATAGAATGGCAGGTTCCCTTCTTGAAGGATCGCAAGGGTCGCAGGTGCCGGCACAGGCAGCATTCCATGGGCAACCTTCACGTTTCCTCCTCCTACATTGATAGGTATGCAAAGGATGGAATCTACCTCTATCTCATGGATGGCAGAACATGCTCCGACCACATCCGCGATCGCGTCGTGCTGTCCGACTTCATGGAAATGTAATTCCTCAAGTGGTCGTCCGTGTACCCTTGACTCAGCCTCGCCCATGATCCCAAAGACGTCCATTACATCTTTTTCAATTCTGGGCGGCAGACATGCATCCTTGATGATGTCCACAAGTTCGTAGTATGATCTGGATCGTTCCTTTTCCGATGTTTGTATGTGAACGTTTACGGCCTCGATCCCCTTCTTATTTGCCAGGTCCACGGACACGGAAACATCTACCACTGACTCAATGGTTTCGCAGATCATTGACCTATCTGCACCGAGTCCGACGAGACTGCCCAGGATCATATCACCGGATGCGCCTGAAAATGGTTCGAATATCAAGGTTCTCATTGTGGTCATGGCTCCAGTTCACAAAGTTATTTGTATTGATAGTGTTATTCACATGCTAGTAATCTAAAGAAGTTCTAAACAGGTCCAAAGCTCATCCTAGAGTGCTAACATATAAATCTATGTAAATACTAATGGTATATGGAGGTACTTATAATGATGAAAGCGATTATAACATTGATGGTCATTTCTCTTCTTTTCGTATCGCCTGCCAGTGCGGACCTGGCCAATGACCTGGACACTGCAGTGGATATGTATAACCAGAATGTCGATAAGGTCCCGAGTGTCCTGAAATCACTATTTGGGAATCACGATATCATTCTTAATATCGAGATGAATGAGAACTTCACGATTGAACAACCTGCATTCGTTGGTAATGCAGCTTCACTTGAATCAACAGGGGTCATCTCTCTTGTCGAGGAAGAAGGCCCTATGCTATCCCTGATCGCAAGAACTGATGGGAATGCTACCATCGAGTATTTTGGAGATTGGAGCTTGCTGGATGAGAATGGCGATTGGCCTGATGGGAATACATTAACTGCCTGCGCAGCCATGACGGTGACCACTGATGAGGATACTGTACGCTCGGTCCTGGAATCCCAGACCCCGGCAACCACTTTCATGAATGCATTTAACAGAGGAAGTATCACGGTCGACTCAGGCAGTTGCTCAGGAATTTCGGCATCTATAAAGATGAGTGCGATGCGCTTAGTGATCAGGGTGGCCAGTTTCTTCGTATGATCGCATTTTTGTATCATGCATGATGATCTGTAAGGCGGACCGTTTCGTGGGGGATCGGTCCAATATCCCGGGTCACCTTTTGTTTTGTCAAGAGAAAGTATCGATTATGTTATAAGCCATTGAGTGGTAGCCAACGAAGGATTTAAAAACATCTGTTAGTTAATAAATGGGGGAAATGGATGGCACGGAGCATAAATTCGTTTGAGTCAATTACAGCGGATCTTATCATAGTATGTATTGGGGTTGGTTTGGTTCTATCGGGTATCCTGGCCTTCGCACAAGATGCGATATTCGTCGGGGCGGTGTTGACCGGTCTGGGAACACTCTTATTATATTATTTTGCAAAGGAGAGGTCGGTAGGGGAGTGAAGGAAAGTGGATGAGATAGCTTCAAGTTTCCTGAGACTTTTCCTGCCATTCGAGGAAAACATTATAATCCATAATGAACTATGCTCCTCCACATAAATATATACACATAACACCAACCAACCCCTCGGAATCCCCATGATCCAGCTTGATGCCATCGATAAGAATATCCTGAATACGATACAGTTGGACTTCCCCATGGATGTCCACCCATTTGAAGAATTGAGCGATCGTCTGGGCATTTCGGAGGATGATCTGCTACAGCGCCTGAGGCGTCTCACCGATGAGGGAGCGCTCCGTCGCATCGGTCCGGTCATCAACACTAAAAAAACAGGTGGTGTCAGCACCCTCGTTGCAATCAGTGTTCCTGACTCGCAGATCGACGAGATCGCACAGCGCATCAACAAGCATCCAGGAGTATCACATAATTACCTGCGGCACGCAGACTACAACATCTGGTTCACACTTTCGGCCCCCAGCCGCAGGCATCTGGATCACATTATCGACACCCTCAAAAATGAGACTGGATACCCCGTCATAGACC